>CAYHRV010000237.1:0-5077 GCA_964359165.1 uncultured Elusimicrobia bacterium | reverse complement strand
GGGAATGGCCGCGGCGGGGGGGACGGTGATCCTGCAAGGGGAAGTGCTGGACATGGCCTGCTACATGGCTCACGAGGGAAAGGGCGAGAAGCATAAGAAATGCGCCAAGTCCTGCGCGCTGGGCGGGGCGCCTATCGGACTGCTGAGCCCGAATGGGGAGGTTTACCTGCTCGTGGGCGATCATGCCAACGAAAAGCCCTACAAGGCGGCCCAGCAGCTCACCGGGGAGCAGGCCAAGGTTACGGGGAAGGTGCAGAAGCGAGGCGGCGTCCAAGCCATCGTGGTCTCCAAGACGGAGAAACCCTAGCCTTGCCCGAACTCTACCGCCTGCACCCGATCGCGGTGCACTTCCCCATCGCTCTGCTGGCGCTGGGGTTCACGGCGGCGCTCTCGGGCGGGTGGAAAAAGAGGCCCTCGTGGCTGGCCGAGGCGGAGTCCTGGCTCTTGTGGCTGGGGACCGCCTCGGCCTGGGCCGCGCTGGGGCTGGGCCTGCTCGCCGAGAAGACGGCCCCCCATGTCCCTCCGGCCTGGGAGATGTTGGCCCATCATGAGGAGTTCGCCTGGCGGACTTGCGGCGTGTTCACGGCGCTCTCGGCCCTGAGATTCTTCATGGCGCGCAAGAGCCCGGCGGGCCGCCTCCTGCGGGCGGCCTATCTCGTCCTATGGCTGGCGGGAGCGGGTTTTCTGCTTGAGACTGGGGAGCACGGCGGCGAATTGGTCTACGAGTTCGGCATGGGCGTGGCGCGGGAGGGGTCCGGACACGACCATTAGCGTCCCCGCGACTCTTAGCACATGCCGCCGGAAGGCCGGACAAGTTCCGGCGCCGGATATGCGGTTAGCAGGCGGTCGACGAGCGACACGTACCCGGCCCTGCGCGCGGGGCCCATGCGTTCGCTCTCGATGCGGTCGAACTCGTCTTTGAGGATATCCCAGCGCGCGGCGGGGATGGCGTCCATGGCCATCGGGTAGAGGATGTTGTCCTCCTTGCCGATATGGGCCGACAAGAGGGAGGCATAGCCTCCGGCCGCGCGGGAGACATCCTCGAGCGCCGCGGACTCGCCTGAACGGACCCGCTCCAAGGCCGCGGCGAGGGATTTCACGAAAGCGCGTCCCTGAGCGTGTTCCATGAGCATCACGCCGACGGGCCCGCCCTCGCGCGGGAAACCGACCTCGCCCATGGCCGGGAAAAGCAGATCCTCCTCCTTGCCATGGTGGCAGAAGTCGGCGAAGGTCTTGATGAAATCCAGCGCGGCGTCCAGATCGGCCATGGCCACCGTCCTGCCTTCTCCCAGGCACAGGCGCATGCCGTTGAGGACTCTCAGCATGCGCAAGATGACCTGATGGTCGTCCATGAGATCCTTGATCGCCGGTTTCATCGATTCCTCCCCCGCTGAGCGGATGTGTAGAGTCTAGTAATTCCGCACATCATTGTCCGCGCGAGGAGCGCTAGGGCGGCGGCGGAGAAGACGGCGCCCGCGTAGAAGGCCGCCGAAGGGCCGAGGCCGTCCCAGAGGAGTCCCGCGAGCACGCTGGCCGCCAGCATCGCGGCCCCGCAAGCGAGATTGAAGAACCCGAAGGCCGTTCCTCGGAGGTCGGAGGGCGCGGCCGCGGCCACCATGGCCGCGAGCACTCCCTGGGTGAGGCCCAGGTGCAGGCCCCATAGCGCAACGCCGAGAGCGACCGCGGCCGCGCCGCCGCCGAGAGCGAGCGCGAGGTCGGCGGCGATCAGGACGATGAGCCCGCAGGCGAGGAGGATGCGCCTGTCGACGCGGTCGGCTAGCCTTCCGGCCGGGTAGGCGGAAAGGGCGTAGGACAGGTTCATCAGCACGAAAACCGCCGGGGCGAAGGCGTCGGGGAGGCCCTGCTCGCGCGCCCGCAGGATGAGGAAGGCCTCGCTGAAGCGGGCGAGCGTGAAGACCGCGCCCACCGCGACGACGCTCCAGTAGGGAGCGTCCAATCGCTTGAGCATCTTCCAGGACAAAGGAGTCCCGGTCCGCTTTCCTGTTGATGAGGCGGGTTCCTCTACGCCGAGGATGAGCAGGAGCACGGAGAGTATCCCGGGCAGCGCCGCGAACCAGAAAACCGCCCGGAAGTCCCCGGACCAGGCGAACATCAGGGCCATGGCGAGGAGCGGTCCTAGGAACGCGCCGACAGTGTCCAGGGACTGGCGCAGGCCGTAGGCCGCTCCCCGGATGGGCTCCGGCGTCAGATCAGCGACCAACGCGTCGCGCGGCGCTCCGCGCAGGCCTTTGCCCACCCGGTCCATGAAGCGGGCCCCGAGCACGGCATCGACGCTCCCGGCGAGGGCGAAGAGCGGCTTGGAGAACGCCCCAAGCCCGTAGCCCAGCACCGCGAGCCCTTTGCGTTTTCCAAGGAAATCGCTGAGCGTCCCGGAGAACACTTTGACGGCGAGCGCCGTGGCCTCGGCCACGCCCTCGACCAAGCCCACGGCCGCGGCGCTCGCTCCGAGCGTCGTCACCATGAATACGGGAAGGAGGGCGTGGACCGATTCGGAGGAGACGTCCATGAGCAGGCTGACCAAGCCCAGCGCCCAGACTCCCCGGGGTATCGCGAGTGTCAATTGCCGGGGCTGAGGAACATGCCGAGGAGGATCATGGCGATGCAGGCCCATTGGAGCTTGGTCACCGACTCCTTGAGCACCAGGGCCGCGAATCCCAAGGTCACGACCGGATAGGCTCCGGTCAGGGGGGTCACCACGGAGACCGGGCCCGAGCGCGTGGCCAGGATGACGCCGAGATCTCCGCCCGCCATCATGCCCATGGGCAGGAACGACCTCAGCCACTCCCCGCCGGAATGCGCCCCTTGGCGGCCCTTGAGCCAGCCGAATACCCCGAGCGTCAGGAACCCGCCGATGGTGTTGAAAAGAGCCAGGTTGACCTCGCTGGCCTGGGGCAGGCCGTAGGAGTATTTGACGATGGTCTGCGCCGCGCCCCAGAGCACCAGGGCCGCGGCGGCCAAGGGGATCCAGCGCTTGCTCGTGACCTTGGCGTCCGGGTCCGGCGGCGCGTAGGAGAGACCCAGACATCCCGCGATGACGAGAGCGACACCCGCGTATTGCACGGGCGCGAGCGTCTCGCCCAAAAAGACCCGGGCGAAGAGAACGGTGAGCGCCGGATAAGCCGCCGAGAGCGTGCCCACGATGGTGATGGGCCCGGCCACGATGGACTCGAAATAGAGTATCCAGCCCGCCCCGTCCAGGACGTAGGCGAGCACGCCCGCGGCCAGGAAGGCGCGGCCTTCGGCGGCGAAGGGGGCCGGGTGGTCCTGGGTGAAGAAGAACCCGAGGTTCACGAGGGCTTTCGCCGCCACGAAATATAAGCAGAAGCGAGCGGGGGGGACTTCGGATATCCATTTCTTGACCAAACCCTGCCCCACGCCGTAAAGGAAGAGCGCGCAGAGCGCGGGGGTCAGCCAGACCCAGGGGGTCACGGTCGGCGCTTGAACTTTTGCATGGATTAACCTATGTTATCCGGGGACGCGATAGCATGGAAAGGCAAAGCATACTCATCCAAGGGGAGTGGCGCAAGTCCCTTTCTAAGAAGAGCATCGAGATCAGGAATCCCTCCGATCTGACCCTTCTGGGGCTGGCTCCGGACTGCGGCAGGGAGGACGTGGACGCGGCGGTGGCCGCCGCCCGCAAGGCCCAGCGCTCCTGGTGGAAGACGCCGGGAGTGGAAAAGGCCAAGCTCCTCAGGGAGGTCGCGGCTCGCATCCGCCGGGACGGCAAGCGGCTCTCACGCCTCATGACCCTGGAGACCGGCAAGCCGCTCTGCGAAGCCGTCGACTGCATCGATTGGGTGGCGGCCTGTTTCGAGTATTACGGCGAGGTCGCCCGGAGCAGCTACGGCAACTCCATCCCTCCCGTGGCTCCCCATCAGGTCAATTTCACCATCAAGGAACCCTATGGGGTCGTAGCCGCCATCTCCCCCTTCAATTTCCCTCTGCTCCTCATGGCCTGGAAGGTGGCCCCGGCCCTGGCCGCGGGGAATACCGTGGTCTGCAAGCCCCCGCATCAGAATCCCCTCTCCAGCCTTCGGATGGCGCGGTGCTACGGCCTATTGCCTCCGGGGGTGGTCAACGTCGTTACGGGAGGCGCGGACGCGGGGGGAGCCCTCGTGCGCCACCCAGGGGTGGACCTCATCGCCTTCACCGGGTCCACGAAGGTCGGGCGCAGGATCGCCGCGACCGCGGGGGAATGGCTCAAGAAGGTCAACTTGGAGCTGGGCGGCATCGACCCGTTCATCGTCTTCGAGGACGCGGACCTCGATGTCGCGGTGCGGGGCGTGGCCTGGGCCAGGCTGCTCAACGCGGGGCAGGTCTGCACCTCCTCTAAAAGGATCATCCTGGTCAAGCGCATCGCCCCGGAGTTCACCCGGAGGCTCGAGCGCTACGTGAGGACGCTCGTCGTGGGAGATCCGATGAGGCCCGGCACGGACATCGGGCCCCTGATCACCGCTCCGGCCGCGGAGTTGGTGGAGCGGCAGGTCGCTCAGGCCGTCCAGGAAGGCGCCAAGCTGCTTCTGGGAGGGAAACGGTTCCACCCCCGAGGGCTCAAGGGCCATTTCTTCCAGCCCACGATACTCGCCGGCGTGCGGCACGGGAGCCTGCCCACCACCGAGGAGATCTTCGGCCCCGTACTCGCCCTGAGCACGGCCAAGGACGCGGAGTCGGCCATAGCCATGGCGAATGATTCCAAATACGGCCTAGGAGCCTGCGTCTACACCAAGGACCTGCGCACGGCCATGGCCGCCATGGAGGGGATCAAGGCCGGGACATTCTGGATCAACGACCCGCTCACCGACAACGACGCCGGTCCCTTCGGGGGCATGCGCTGGAGCGGGATAGGCCGCGAGTTGGGCCCCGAGGGGCTCGACGCCTTCCGCGAACCCAAGCATGTCCACCTGGACTATGTCATGGAAGCCAAGGAATATTGGTTTCCTTACAAGGACCGCAAGCTCCCCGCGCATGGGGGGGGGAAATGACGGCCCCCCCGCGGTGGGCCCTGACCTACGCCGTGCACGGCGTGGCGGGCGCCATGGGGCGGATCCCGGTCAAG
>CAYHRV010000236.1:0-5097 GCA_964359165.1 uncultured Elusimicrobia bacterium | reverse complement strand
CTCATGCTGCGCGAGGTGTTCTCCCCGGACGGTCATGCCGAGGCGGTGCTCGCCGGCTCCATGGGCAAGCTCGATATCGACGCCCAGTTGAGCTCTCTGCCGGCGGGCCGCGAGCCGGCCCGGCCGGCCGCGCCCGCCGCGCCGCCCGCGGCCGAGCCCGCTCGGACGGACCTGGGGCCTCTACCTCAACGGCCCCTGTTCCAGAAAGTGCTCTCGCAGGAGGGGGGGAAGCTGGTCGTGGAAAAGACCTTCGCGCTCGAGAGCGATCCCTGGCTGGCGGACCACGCCATCAACGGGGTACCCTACATGCCCGGCGTCATGGGCTTGGAGCTCCTCGCGGAGACCGCGGGGAAGGCCCAAGGCCAGGTCCCGGCCATCCTCAGCCAGGTGCGCTTCTCCCTGCCGGTCAAGCTCCTGCGCAACCGGCCCATCTGCGTCCGGGTGGAGTCCGACGAACGGGGCGACCTCGCCATCCGGACGGATTTCGTGAAGAAGGGAGTGAAGCTCGGAGGGCCCCGCACCCATTTCACGGCGCGCACGGGGGCGGGTCCCCAGTCCTGGGAAGGGCTGACCAAGCCGGCCTTCCCGCCCCGCAACGGCTTCGCGGCGGACGCGCAGGCCGTGTACTCCGCGTATTTCCACGGCCCGAGCTTCCAGGTGCTGGCCGGCATACTCGCCATCACGGAGGACTCGGTCCTGGCCCTCTATCGCGCTCCGTCCAAGCCGCTCTGGGCCTCCGAGCCCAGGGAGCTCTCCTTCCAGCCCATGCTGGTGGAGGCGGCGTTCCAGGCCTGCGGCTATCGGGACCTCCATTTCGCCAAGCGCATGACCCTGCCCGACTCGGTGGAGAGGGTCTCGGTGCTAGAGCGCGGCCTGCCGCCCGAGGAGCTCTTCGTCTACGCCGAGTACCGCGGCCAGGACGGACCGAACAAGAGCGTCTATGACGCGGTGGTCTGCGACGAGGAACACCGCGTCTGGGTGCGCCTGAGCGGCTATAGGATGATCGCGATCGCATGAAATATCGCTTAGCAAGGGTGTCAATGGAAGAGGCAAGGGAACGCTTGTCGGAACACGAACGCGGGCAAGAGGCCGCCGTGCTCGGACCCTTTGAACTCGCCGCCTTCGACTCCATCAAAAACCCCAAGCGACGGCTGGATTGGCTGGCGGGGCGGCTGGCGGTCAAGCGCCTGGCGCTCGCCGTCCTCGCCGAGCGGGGGGAGAAAGCCGAGACCGGAGACGTGGAAGTGCATAACCGCGAGGACGGGTCACCGTTCATCGTCCTTCGGGGAGAGCCGCTCAAGGACCTCCCTGTCTCCCTCTCCCATGGCCCCTCGGGCGCGGCGGCCGCCACGGCCGGGCCGGACCGCCTGATCGGCGTGGACCTCGAGATCGTCGCCCAACGCCCCGCCTCCTTCGTGTCGATCTTCGCCCATCCGACCGAAAGGATCCCGGAGTCCTCCTCTCCCGAGGGACAAACGCGGTTATGGACGCTCAAGGAAGCCGTGCTCAAGCTCTTGAGCCTGGGCCTGAGCGTCGACCTCTGGGATGTCCGCTTCCCTTCGATGGGAAACACGGCCCCCGAATTCCATGGCCGGGCGCTCGCCCGTTGGGAAGCCCTCGGCCGCCCGGAGATCCGCTGCGAGACCGAAGTCTCGGCCGCCGCCGCCCCCTGCGCGAGAGGAGAACACCCGCGCTTCGGGGACCGCGGCCCCTTGGCCGCAGAAGTTCTCAGCGTCGCCTATACGGTCCGATCAAACCCCCTGACTCGCGAGAAACACGAAAGCGTTTATCGCGATTCAGGCGTAGGAGGCGTACATGCCTGAAGCCAAGCAGAAGAAACAGCGCTCCGCCCCATCCAACGTCCGCCGGATGAGGGACACCATCGCCCGCGCCCTGGAAGGGGATCCGGCGCGCGTCCAGGCGCACAAGGCCAAAGGCAAGTTCACCGCGCGCGAGCGCATCCTCTACCTCATGGACGAGGGGACTTTCCAGGAGCTGGACCTGCTGGTGACCACGCGCTGCGACGATTTCGGCCTCAAGGAGAAGCACATCCCCGGCGACGGGGTGATCACCGGCTTCGGCCGCGTCGGCGGGCGCGAGGTCTGCGTCTTCGCCCAGGACTTCACGGTGCTGGGCGGGTCCCTGGGGCTGGCGCACGCCCAGAAGATCTGCAAGATCATGGACCTGGCCCTCGAGAACCGGGTACCGGTCATCGGACTCCTCGATTCGGGCGGGGCCCGCATCCAGGAGGGGGTGGACTCCCTCGACGGCTACGCCCAGATCTTCTACCGCAACGTCAAGTGCTCAGGCGTCATCCCCCAGATCTCCGTGATCCTGGGGCCCTGCGCCGGCGGAGCGGTCTACTCGCCGGCCCTGACGGATTTCGTCTTCATGGTCGAGGGGCTCAGCCACATGTTCGTGACGGGTCCCGACGTGGTCAAGGCCGCCACCGGCGAGAGCGTGACCTTTGACGCCCTGGGCGGAAGCCAGGTGCACGGAGCTAAGTCCGGCGTCTGCCATGTGGTGGCGGCCTCGGAGCAGGACTGCTTCCGCCAGCTCAAGGAGCTCCTGACCTATCTGCCGCAGAACCGCTGGGAGCGCGCGCCCCGCGTCGCCAACCCCGATCCGGTGCGCCGGGCCACGCCGCTGCTGGAGGCGCTCTGCGAGGTGGACCCGCGCAAGCCCTACCGGGTGCACCACATCATCTGGCAGATCGCCGACGAGCACAAGTTCTTCGAGATCCACGCGGGCTTCGCCAAGAACGTGGTCACCGGCTTCCTCCGCCTGGGGGGGGACGTGGTCGGGGTGGTGGCCAACAACCCCGCCCACAAGGCCGGAGCGCTCGACATCGACTCCTCCGACAAGGCGGCCCGCTTCATCCGCTTCCTCAACGCCTTCAACATCCCCATCCTCACCTTGGTCGACGTCCCGGGCTACTGGCCCGGGCTCGACCAGGAGCACGGAGGCATCATCCGCCACGGGGCGAAGATCCTCCATGCCTACAGCGAGGCCACCGTCCCCAAGGTCACCGTGGTCCTGCGCAAGGCCTACGGGGGCGCCTACATCGCGATGAGCTCCAAGCACCTGCACGCAGACTTCAACTTCGCCCTCCCCTGCGCCGAGATCGCGGTCATGGGGCCGCGCGGCGCCGTCGAGATCCTCTACTCCCGCGAGCTCAAGGCCGCGGGGGCCGAGAAGGACGCCCTGCGCGCACGGCTCGAGAAGGAGTACGCGGAGAAGTTCGCCTCGCCCTACCAGACGGCCTCCTCCGGCTCGGTCGACGAGGTGATCGAGCCCACGCAGATCCGCCACAAGATCGCCCGCGCCTTCAAATTCCTGCGCGAGAAAAGGAAGCCGGGCGAGCACGAGAACCGCGGAAACATCCCTCTCTGAGGGAATCGCGGGCGACTCCCTCAGAGAGGGGCCAGTTCAAATACCGCTCGCTTCCGCTGCTGGGAAGATAGGTCCTATTGATACTTGAAGGCCTTGAGAAGGGCGATTACCGACGAAGATGAGTGTTCGAGGATTTATCCACAATTCGTTTTATTAAATCTTCTCTGTCACGAACATAGTCGGCTCGAAAAGAACTCAAGTGAGCTTGCAGTCGATTAATAATTTCCAATTCCGACAGTTGCCCTGAATTGCGATGGGCGCTGTCAGATAGCCATGAAAAAATCGACCTCCGCGACACTTGCTCTTCAACGATAAGCTCTTGGACATCGTGCAATTTCCGTCGAATGAAATCCTGATAAAAATAGACACGAAATGGCATCGGATATAATTCGGCGAATTCCGTTTGTCGTATTTGAATGGACGGATTAATCAAGTTGTTCCATCCCACCATCGTGGCATCTTGTTTATTCTGAAGCCGTTCTTTTTCACGAAACAGAGAGGAAATAAACCGATCCTCCCCGGGGATGAGTTTCACCGCAGTTTCAATCTCTTGCCAGTCAATAAGAATTTGCGGATTGGTTGTATAAAGCCTGATTTTTTTGCCGATTGATTTAAATTTGTCGTAACTTTTCGCAAGTTTATCGAGGACAGGCCCCTGGCATTTTCGAATTTTCCATTTCGTCTCTTCCATTTCATTGGAAGGAAGCTGCATCGGAGGCATCAATGGCGCTGGGATATAAGGGAGGGTCGGTGATTGTATTTCAGAATCAAGTGCGTATTTTGCGTATCCCTGAGTCATCGCTATAAGCCCAGGTTCGATATCATCACG
The DNA here is from genome assembly GCA_964359165.1 of uncultured Elusimicrobia bacterium. Taxonomy (GTDB): domain Bacteria; phylum Elusimicrobiota; class Elusimicrobia; order UBA1565; family UBA1565; genus CAYHRV01. The sequence continues at coordinate 875 of CAYHRV010000236.1, read as the reverse complement.
GAGTTGGGCTATTTCCCCAACCAAAGATTCCCTCTGAGCCATTAAGACCTGTTCACGCTGCAAGTATTCATCTCGCTTAACAAATAGAATTCCCGTAAAAATCAAGGTGAGGAGTGAAACCGCCAATTTGGAGTTGTCGATACGGATTAGTGTACAAGAGTCCCATCCCCCATAGAAGACATGTGCGGTTAAACATGGCCAAGAAATTTGAGGAAACGTTTTCGTCCGCTTGAAAATTCGCTCCATGTCTGTTAGAATATGAATGAATTAATTAGAGCACATTCGAGGATACCCATGCCCAAGACAGTCACCCTTCGCCTCTCCGACCGGGTCTATGAGGCCTTCCGCGACTACGCGCAAGCGGACAACCGGACTCTCTCGAACCTCATAGAGACCTCGGCCCTCCGGCATCTGGAGGAATGCTCTCTCGTCTCCGAAGCGGAGATGAGGGACGTCCGCGCCGACAAGGCGCTTGTCTCCCGGCTGAAAGCCGGGTCGCGGGCCGCGCGGCGCAAACAGGGACGCTTCGTCCGCTAAGCGAGCACGCCCGATCCGCTCCATCATGCCATCGTATCGACTCTTCGAGACCGCGGTCTTCATCAAGGACTTGTCCAAACTCCCGCTCGGGGCGGGACTCAGCCTTAGGGAAAAACTCATGAGAACCGTCTACCCGAGCCTGAAGGCGCAGCCGTACTACGGCCCCAATATCAAGAAACTCCGCGACTGGCATCCGGAGACGCGGAGATACCGGCTCGGCCCTTGGCGCATCTTCTACGCGGTCGATGAAGACTCTAAAGTGGTCTATCTCCTGACGCTCTCTTTGACCCGGATTTTGCGATGGGCGGTCCTAACATGCTGAAATCGTCTCAGGCGCC
>CAYHRV010000235.1:0-5130 GCA_964359165.1 uncultured Elusimicrobia bacterium | reverse complement strand
GGCCCTTGGACCCAGCGGGCTATGGGCCGAGAGCCCCTCCTTCTTCAGGCCGCGCGGGCGCATCCTATGACGATTGTCCTGTAATCCCTGAGATCGGTCATGGATAAGAAAGAACCAGATCGCATTCTGATCGTGGACGACGACCCCGGCGTACGCAGGCTCCTCATGCGCTGCCTCGGGAATGCGGGGTGGGAGGTCGTCGCCGTCCCCGGCATTCCGGAAGCCTTTCAGGAGTTCCAGCCGGGCCGTTTCAACGCGCTTCTCTCGGATGTGGACTTGCCTGGGAGTAAGGACGGGATCGAGTCGGCAAGGGAACTCGTGTCGATGGATCCCGCTCTTAGGGTCGTCATGATGAGCGGGACTCCGGCTAACAAGGAGAAGGCGAAGCAGGCAGGGCTGGAGGCGTTCCTTCACAAGCCTTTCGAGCTTGGCGAAGTCGTCGGCCTGTTGAAGCCTTTCCGGAGGGATCGCGGCGCGGCCGCGGCGCCGGCCAAGCCCGATCACATCCTGCTCGTCGAGGACGACGCGGCCGTCCGGGAAATGATCACCGTGTACATAAACACCGCCGGCTGGGAAGCCGTCGCCGCCAGGAACGGCGCGGAGGCTCTGCGGGTCTTTGAGACGGGGAAGTTCCACATGCTCATCGCGGACGTGCGGCTCAACGGCGGCATCGACGGCATCGAGGTCGCGAAATGGTTCCTGGGATTCGAGCCGAAACTCAAAGTGGTCATCATCAGCGGCGTCCCCGGGGTCTCCAGCCGGGTGAAGGAGGCCGGGCTGGGCTTGTTCTTCCCCAAACCCGCGGGCATCGAGGCTTTGGGCGACTTTCTGGAGCTCAGCCGGGCGCATTTTGAGAACGGGGTCTCCAAGCGCATGCTCATCGTCGAGGACGATGCCGTGGAGCTGGAGGAGCATTGCCTGATGCTCAGAGGGATAGGCTACGAGGTCACCGGCGCGCATAGCGCGGAAGAAGCTCTCGCCTGCGCCGAGAGCGGGCGTTTCGACGCCATACTCACGGATAATCTGCTCCCGGGGATGACCGGCTTGAGGGTCATCCCGGAGCTGAAGAAAAGATCGACGGCTCCCATCCTGCTCATGGTGAATCAGCCGAGTCCCGAGGTGGAAAAGGACGCTCTGCTGCTGGGCGCCGCGGCGGTGATCCAAAAGCCCCTGGATTATCCGCTCTTGGACCGCAAACTCGCCGCTCCATTGCCTTAGGTTTCCACCGCCGTGTTCACCGGCCCGCTAGGAATCCATGAAAGAAGCCCGGGGCGTAGGCCGAGAGCATCGCGGTGGCCGCGGCCGTAACCGAGATCCCCAGCAGGATCGGGGCGACGACCCGGCGCTGCGGCACCCGCGCATGGCGCATGACGGCCATGATCAGCCACGGCCCGGCGATCGGGGCCAAGACCGCGGTGGAGATGAACGCGCCGCGGGAGGCCGCGAGGCGCTCGAGGCGCTCGCTGCGCCGGCGCTCGATGAACGACCACAAGCGCGGCCAGCGGGCAAGAGTCGTCCAGCCGAGATCGACGGCCACCACTTGGACGTAGGCCAGCGGGATCCCGGTCAACAGCACGAGCCAAGCGGGATAGTGAAGTTGGATGACCGCATACGGAATGGCGAAGGCAAGTCCTCCGATCGGATTGATCGCCAACGCGATGTAGATCAGGTCTCCCGGTCCCACGGACTCATCTTATCAACTTCCTTCCGCTTGCGGTGCGCAAACTCCGTCTTGGCCGCATTTGGCCGCAAAGGCGCTTGCTCCAAGAAGAAAAAGTGCCTATTCTATAGCCACGGGCCCGTAGCTCAGCGGTTAGAGCGCCCCGCTCATAACGGGTTGGTCGCAGGTTCAAATCCTGCCGGGCCCAGAACTTATCGCCGATGCCCAAAAGCGACCCCGAACTCCTCGCCTACATCCGCGCGCATCTGAAGACCCACGGCGCGCAAGCGCTGCGCAAGCAGCTCTTGGCCGACGGGGTGGAGGCTTCGAAGATCGACGCCGCTCTGGCCGAGGCCGAGGGGGCGCCTAAGATACCCGCCATCGCCAGGCGGCGCCTGGCCTTCTTCGCCATGGGCGGCGGGGTCTTGCTCCTGGCCTTGGCGGGTTACTTGAGCATGGAGAAGTCTCCGTCGTCCGAGCGCCCCCCCTCTCCGGGACCGGAGGGGCAGACTCCCGAGCAAGTGCTTGCGGAGGGGGAGCAGGACAACGTGTTCCGGGGGCACTACGGGTACATGATCAAGCTGCCCGCCGGGTACGGGGCTTCGGCGGGCTTCTCGGATCCTCGCAAGACCCTGGAGGTCGTCCACCTCTTCCCCATCGGGACCGACTCCACCCACTTCATTCATGAAGGCCTCTACGGACAACTCGGCATCGTCCGCATCGAGGTCTATCCGCGCAGCAGACCCGAGGGGAGCATCGGCATAGCCGGGCTCAAGGCCCTCGCGCTCTCGCGCCTGCGCACCGAGCGGGCGACCTATACCTCCCGCCCGCTCATGATAAACGGGATGCAGGGGATACAGATCGCGGCCACCGAACCTTTCACCTACGCGAAGGCCTATCTGGTGGGACAAAAGGTCGTTTATACCATCACCGGCGGGTCGGAGAACGAGCTCTACAACAACCTGCTCTCCAGCCTCCTCGAAGTCTCTCCGCACGACGATCCGGGGAAATGACGCTCATCGACACGCACGCCCACCTGGGAGACGGGGCTTTCGACCCGGACCGGGAGGCCGTGCTCGAGCGGGCGCTCGCCTCCGGCGTGGAGCTCATCGTCGAGATCGCCGACTCTCCCGCGGACTGGGAGGGTGCCCTCTCGCTCTGCCGCGCGCGTCCCTCCCGGGTCCGCTGCGCCCTGGGTCTGCACCCCTACTATGCCGACCAATGGCACGGGGAACTCCACGCCAGGCTCGTGCGCGCGGCCGCCGTCCCCGAGGTGGCGGCCGTGGGGGAGATAGGCCTCGATTACGCCAAATGCCCCCTTCCCCCTCCGCAGCAGAAGACGGCGCTCTTAGGGATGCTGGACGCGGCCGAGGAGGCTGGAAAGCCCGTGGTGCTCCATTGCCGAGACGCCTATCCGGATCTATTGGAACTGCTTGAAAGCCGGCTTCGCGGACGGCCCCCGGCGAAAGAACGCTTCCGAGGGGTGGTCCATTGCTTCTCCGGCGACAAGGAGCAGGCTCTGCGCTGTGTCGGCCTGGGCTTCGCCCTCGGGGTCGACGGCCCAGTGACCTATCCCAAGAACCACGGCCTGCGCGAAGCCCTGGCCGCGGCCGGACTCGGCTCCCTGGTGCTCGAGACGGACTCTCCCTATCTCCCCCCTCAGAGCTCGCGCGGCAAGCGCAATGAGCCCTCGGCCGTCGCCGAGATCGCCGCCGCCCTGGCCGCGGCGCTCAAGCTCCCCGTAGAAGAAGTCGCCCGGGCCACGAGCGCCAACGCCCGGGAGCTCTTCCGGATATGAGAGCGTCTAAGGGCCTGTGAATCAGTTATTGTTTCACAGGCTCTAAGGGGTCTGCGGGGTCTTCACGGGCTTGAAGGCGGGTTGGAAGAGCCAGCCTTCCCTGAGCTCCGCGGGCGGCGAGCCGTCCTGGGACTCGGCGCTGAGCACGCGCAGGCCCGTTCCGTATTCCAGCAGGTCGGCGTTCCCCTTGCCTCCCAGGATGAGCGCCGGTGAGCGTCCGATGAGCATGACGATGGCCGCGGCCTGGCCCGGGCCGTAGGGCACCGGAGCGAGGATGTCCTCGGTGAGCTTCCCTTGGGCCACGCGCGCGCTGAAGGCGACCACCCGCGCCGGGTCGACGCCGTAGAGCCTGGCGAAGGCCTGGGCCGACCACTCGTCGGAGGTGCTCATGAGCCAGAGGTCGAAGCCCCTGGCCTTGAGCGCGGCGCAGAGGTCCTGGATCTCGGGGATCTTGCGCAGGCCCGTGCGTATCTCCACGGAGTCTGGGTCCTCCAGGAACGCTCCGATCCGGGCCGTTCCCACGGGCTCGAGAAGGGCTTCATTGACCGCCTCGCCCGCCATCTTGCGCAGTTCGGCGTCCTCCAGCCCGGCTAGAAGGGCGAGTTTCCAGCGCGAGCATTCCTTCTCCCCCCAGGCGGCGCAGACCTTCGAGTGGGCTCGATGAAAATCCTTCCGGTAGGAGAGGAAGTCCCCGTCCTTCTCCCAGACGGCGGCGGGATGGTCGTGGAAGATGTTGTAGCAGGCGCGCAGGCGCCCGCGGCCGAAGGGTTCGGGGATTCGCTTCCAGAAGCTCTCGTCGAATTGGAACTTCGCGTGGTCGACCAGATAGCGGAAGAGGGCGTGGTCGGGCCTGTTCGTCATGGACACCGAATCCAGGGCCAGCACGGCGATGGGCGGATTGTCGGCATCGTAGTCGGCCGACTCGTTGCCGGAGGAGCCCAGGAGCTTCTCCAGCGCGTCGCGCACGGGCGGCGCCCAGCGGCCGGCGGGCAGGGCCATGCGGCGCTCGATGACGGTCCGGGACGGGGCCGGCTCGGCGCTCTTGGGCCTGGCCTTGTGGCGCTTCCTGCGGCCCGTTGGGGGCGGGGCGGGCGGACGCTTCTTGTGGCGCTTGCGCCGGGGAGCGGCCTGCGCCGGGGCCTGCACGGGAGGAGTTTGGGCGGCGTTCGAGGACCCGGGGGCGGAGGCGGGCGGGAGGGGAGCTTCCGCGGCCGCAGCGCAATGGGAATCCCGCGAGCTGGGAAATACAAGGAAGATCCCGAAGAGGAGGATCGCGATAAGAGTCCGCATGACCGGTCGTTTTATCACAGGGTGAGGAGCGTGCTGACACGGGACTCCGCGAGCGGAGTCCCGTGTCAGCAGATTATAAATATATTTTGTTTCGCATTTTTTATATCATTGTTCCGACGCAAAGACTTCGCGCTTGAGAACGCGCGCGAACGACAACGAGGAAAACATGGCTAAGAAGTCCGACTTCCTGAAAGACGAGATCGAGCACCTCGACATCACTCGTCACGACACGCGGCCGCTGGTGGAGGCTTTCTCCAAGATGTCCTACTCCTCCCGCGACCTGGCGCGCGCGGCGGACATCTACGACCGCATGCTCGCCGACAGGGACTGCTCCGTGATCCTGTGCCTGGCGGGCTCGCTGTTCTCCGCCGGCCTCAAGCGC
>CAYHRV010000234.1:4732-5195 GCA_964359165.1 uncultured Elusimicrobia bacterium | reverse complement strand
TCTTCCAACGCCCGCCGATCTTGACGCGAGCGACGATTTCGTGGGAGCCCGGCTCCGAGGGGTTCCAATCATGCCAGTGATAGCCCAGGGCTTCTCGGCAAGGGCTCCAGGGACCGCCGTCCACCGAGACTTCCACGGCGGCGGCGTCGAGCGCGTGGATGCGCACCGCGTAATGGCCGGGGAAGACGAGTTCCCCTTCGGCGGGGAAATCCACGGCTAGAGGCGCGGGGGCCGGTTCGACCGCCTGGGGCCGGTCCGACGGCTCTCCTCCGGCGAGGGCGTCGGCGACGGCCGACACCGTGGGGCTCTTCCGTTTCCTTCGGCTGGGTTCCTTGGCGGGCATGATCTCCCTCCTGGACGGTTAACCGCCTACGCGACACTTGTAGCAAATAATCGGCCCCCCCGTCAGGGGGGATTACACGGCGACAAGACGCGCGGCGCACTGTCGCGCGTTTTTTAATAT
>CAYHRV010000234.1:0-4722 GCA_964359165.1 uncultured Elusimicrobia bacterium | reverse complement strand
CACTTTGTGCGCCGCGCGGAATGTACTACCATGACTCCATGCCGCGGCTGCCTTATGGGGTCCCGCTGATCCTCCTGGTGGTTATCCTCACCGGGATCACCGTCGCGGTCCAGAGTTCCCGGCGCAAGGAAGCGGCCAAGGAGACGGGCGTCGAGAAGCTTCCCCCGCCCCCCTCCATGCCCGACCCTTCCGAGGACGATCCGTTCTCCGGCTCGAAGTCCGGCGCTCCCGCCGGCGCCTCCGGACCCCGCTCGGCCGGGGCCAGCCTGGCCGACGCCCTGCCGGCGGAGGTTCCGGAGGGCGCGCATCGCATCAAGGACCTGAACCGGCCTCCTCCGCTGGCGATCGGGGCGGAGACGAAGCCGGATCTGATCTATGGGGCGGATCGCCGGCGGGGCAAGCCGCTCACCGGCGCCCTGGATTCTCCGGGGAGGGCTCCGGTCGCTCCCTCCTCGACGGGCTCCATGGCCTCCAGCGGCCTGGACATGCTCGTGGGAGACAGGGAGATACAGCCGATGCATCCTTTCACCCAGGAGATGCAGGACCTGGATTCGCCTCCGCCGAGGGGCCGGGCCGGGGCGGCTCCCCCGAGCGAAGGAATCTCGCTGATGGGAGGCAGCGGTCATTCGGGCTTCAAGACCCAGACCGTCCGCAGCGAAAAGGAATGGAACGATCTCCTGCGCCTGACCGGAGGCCACGATCTTCCGGTGGATTTCCGAAAGGACATGGTCGTCGCCGTTTTCAGCGGGGATCAGCTTCCGCGCAAGTTGTTCATGATCGCCTCCGCTCAGGAAGAGGGGGGGAAGTTCAAAGTGCGTTACAGGCATATGAGCATCCCGGAAAGCACCTTCCGCCAGCATACGCGGGGTCCCTGGAGGCCCTACAATTGCCGGATCGTCCCGGTCTCCCGCCTGCCGGTCGTCTTCGAGAAGATCCGCTGACCCTTTACGGTTCTTTTACGCGCCCACGCGCGCGGGTATTGAATATTCGTTAGAAACGGTCTATATACTTATTATGGCGGATTCTCAGCCGCCCGTCACCGGTGAGCGCCGAGGCGGGGGTTTCGCGGTAGTCCTCTCTCGCGCGGCCCGGGCTTTGGGTTTTCGCGCCAAGCCGCCCGCGGATCCGACCAAGGAACTCCAGAAAGTCCTCCTCTCCCCGGGCGCCGCGGCCCCCGAAGTCCTGCGCGATTGGAGCATGGACGCCTTCACGCGCACGCCGGACCAGCTCAAGCACGACCTGGCGCTCTCCACCCAGTGGGAGTATCTTCTCTCCTGCCTGCGCGACCGCCCCGCGCGAACTCTCTCGACCTACGCCATCCTCCTCTTCATCATCGTCTTGGATCTCGCCACCCTCATCTGGCGCTTCGACTTCGCCCACTATCTGGCCATCTCCTTCGATCTGGGCGGGCGCAAGAGCGAGACCTTCTTCGTCGAGAAGAGGGACAGCTCCCTCCCGCTCGGGGCTTTCGCCGATTTCGACGAGGGGACGAAGTCCGCCATCATCAAGAGCACCACGGTCCCCTTGGGTCAATGGGAGGCTCCGCCCCCGATGAAGTCTTCCCCGTACCACGGGATATTGAACCGGGAGGAAGCGAAGTCCGGGAAGTTCGATTCCGGCATATCGGGGATGAACGCCTACCTCGAAGCGCCGGCCGACGCCGGCCGCATGGGAAGGACTCTGATCCTGGAGAAGAAGGACAAGCGGAAATCCCCTTACGGACCCGCTTACGAGGACAGGGACGTCGCTCCCCCGGAGGAGAAGAGGATCAAGCTCAACCGGGCCTACGCGAGGCTCATGGGCGCCTCCGCCCAGATATCCCAGGGCAAGGACCAGGATTTCCGCTCCGCGGCCTCCGGCGATCCCTCCGCCCCCTCGGACCTGCACGGCACCGACTGGCAGAGCCTCATCGACGAGGCGCTCGACGACACCGAGATCCTGGACGCGCTCACCAAGGCGGTCGAGGGGGCGCAATGGAAGACCCTCCACAAGGCTAAGCCCGGGGAGATCAGGCCTTCCATGGGGCTGGGGCTCGATAGGCTGAGGGAGAGCGCGGCGCTCAAGCAGCTTGTGATGACGAAGACGGTCACGGGGAAGGCCGTCGACGACACGACCGGCAGTCCCGAGAGCCGCATCAACCGCGGCCGGGCCACCTACTTCGGGGAGCGCTTCTGATGGCCCCCCGTTCGCCCAGGCGGGGGCAGATCCTGATCCCGGCCCTGCTCGTGTTCCCCTCCCTCTTCCTCTTCGTCCTCCTGCTCTTCGACTCCGGGATGCTTTCGCGCGAGAAGATACGGCGGCAGTTCGCCCTGGACGCGGCGGCCACCATCGAAACGGACCAGTACACCGACATTCTCAACCGCATCGCCTACGTCAACGGGGCTTTCCCCGAGAGGGTGTTCAAGATCGGCATGGGCGACTACTGGCAGCAGGCCTGGTCCCAGGGTCTTTTTCCCGCCGATCCCAGTAGGGCCCAGGGCGAGGAGCCCTCCCCGAAAGCCGCTGATTGGAACATGGAATTCGGCTCCGCGCGCGCGGGGCTCAACGACCCGAACCTGTTCCACGGGCCGGAACACCTCGACTCCACCATCCACATCAATCCCTACGAGTCCCAGGCCAATTCCCTCACCGAATCGATACAACTGCAGGTGATGTACATGAGGAATTACACCCTCATCGACCATGTGGCCAAGCAGCAGTGGAAGATCTTCGAGCAGACGACGCTGGGCAAGCACTCCATGGTCCGGGAATCCCTGCGCCGCAACCTCTGCTCGGAGGCCGCCTCCGAGTACGACCCGCGCTGCCAGCTTCCCGTGGACAAGTTCGCCGACGATGAAGCCCAGCCCTTCATCCAACTGCGCCAGAAGATGCATTACGTGGACGTGAAAGTGCGCAGCGCGGTGAACCATTGTCCCGTCTGGGTCACGGCTCCGGACGGCACCGTCTACGCTGGAATACTGGCCGGGGCCATCCCCGCCCTGCCGACCGGCCAGGTCTTCCAGGTCCAGACCGTTGACCCCGGCCAGATACAGGCCATGGAGAAGCAGGGCTGGGAGATCAAGCACGGCTGGACTCCCCATCCGACCTACTTCAAGGTCGAATTCCCCAAACAGTCGGGCACGCCCTCCGGAAGCGGGGCCTTCGTCTACGGGAGGGTCACCATCTCGGGCGGAAAAGTCTGGCCCCACCCCACGCCGAAATTCTTCACCCGGCTCAACGCCTGCCGTTTCGGTTCCAACTGCTCGGGGCAATGAGTCTCGCGGCGACGGCTCTGGCCGCTGCGCTGGCCCTCGGGGCTCCGTCCGCCCGTGCCGAAGGGCCGCCGAACATCGTCTTCATCGACATCTGCTCGGCGCGGGCCGACCGTTTCGGCTCCTACGGCTACGGCAAGGGGGTCACTCCCCGCATGGACGCCTTCGCGCGCGAAGGCGCGGTCTTCGAGAACGCGCTGGCCCAGTCCTCCTGGTGCCTTCCGAATTTTGCCACCCTCTTCACCGGCCAGCCGCCCGAGGTGCACGGCCTCTACTCCCTGGCCTTCCGGAAACTGCCTGAGGCGCAGGTCACCCTCGCCCAGAGGCTCAAGGAGGCGGGTTATGACACCGCGGCCTACAGCGGCGGGACCTGGCTCCTCCCGCAGCTGGGCCTCGACAAGGGTTTCGACCATTACGTCAACACCCTTACCACGGCCGCGAAGCTGACCTCGCTGGCGCAGCGCAAGCCCGCCATGCTCGCCTGGATCGACGGCCGCGGGAAGCGTCCCTTCTTCCTCTACGCCAGCATCGAGGACATCCATTATCCGTATCTCCCCGAGTTCCAGGTCAGCCTGGTCTCCGAGCCCGATCCCGCGCAGGTGAGGCTGGAGTCCGAGTCAGCGAGCATCCCGCTCCTGCGCGAGGGAGCGGGCGTCCCCGCCGGCGGGGGCTCCCCAGCGCCCATCCTCCCGCGCACGACGCCGCGCTCGGCTCCACTGCCGGAGAAGGAGGCCAAGTACGACGCGGCTCTCTCCAAGGCGGACCGGCAGGTGGGCCTCTTCCTGGAGGATCTGAAGGCCAGGGGCCTTTGGGACGACACGGTGGTGATCATCACCGGGGACCACGGGGATTCGCTCGGGGAGCACGGCATACTCGGCCACATGGAGGGGCTCTATCAGAGCACGGTCCATGTTCCACTGCTGCTGAGGCATCCGCGCCTTCCGGGGCTGGAAGGACGCAGAGTCCCCGAGCTGATCGAGCGCGTCGACCTCGCCCCCACGGTGCTCGACATCGCCGGGGCGTCCTACGCCGATCTGGAGCTTCCGGGCCGGAGCCTGCTCTCCCTCCTCCAGGGGCCGGCGCCTCCCTGGAGGGAATACGCCTTCGCCAGCTCCAAGCAGAGCACGGAACCGGCCGCGGACCTCATCCTGGACCAGCGCGTCGTCCGGGACAAGCGTTGGAAGCTGCACTGGTATCTTCAGAAAGGCCGCTTCGAGCTCTACGACCTGGCCGCCGACCCCCGGGAAGAGTCCGACCTGAGCGCCCGGCGCCCGGAGGTGGTGTCGAGGCTCGCCTTCGAACTGCTCAAGAACCTCGAGCTCTCCAGGCCGCACGCGCCAGGTCCCTCCTCGGGGAAGACGCAGGCCCGGCCCGCGCGCCTGCTGCCCAGACCGACGGCGGATTGAGAGTGCTCTCCCTCGCCGCGCTCCACGGCCTCTCGCTCCTATCGGGCGCCGCTTCCCTCGTCGAT
>CAYHRV010000233.1:0-5271 GCA_964359165.1 uncultured Elusimicrobia bacterium | reverse complement strand
GCCCCGACGGGAAGAGCCAGGTCACCGTCGAGTATCTCGATGGACGCCCCCTGCGCGTGGATACGGTGGTCATCTCCACCCAGCACACCCCCGACATCCTCGACCGGAGCGGGGAGCGCATCACGGAGAAGTCCCGCAAGGAGATCATCGACGTCATCATCCGCCCCATGCTGGGCAAGAGGCTCCTCGACGACAAGACCAAGTTCCTCGTCAACCCCACCGGCAAGTTCGTAGTCGGCGGTCCGGTCTCGGATACCGGGGTGACCGGGCGCAAGATCATCGTGGACACCTACGGCGGCTCCGCGCCCCACGGCGGCGGCGCCTTCTCCGGCAAGGACACGACGAAGGTAGACCGCTCCGCCTGCTACATGGCGCGCTACATCGCCAAGAACGTGGTGGCCGCCGGGCTCGCGGAGGAGTGCACGGTACAGCTCTCCTACGCCATCGGCGTGGCCGAGCCCGTCGGGCTCTACGTCAACACCCACGGGACCGGCGCGGTGGACGAGAGCCGCATCGAGGCCCTCGTGCGCAGGCATTTCCAGCTCACTCCGCGCGGGATCATCGCGACGCTCAAGCTCCGCCGGCCCATCTATCGGCTGACAGCGGCGTACGGGCATTTCGGCCGCACGGAGCCCTCCTTCGAGTGGGAGAAGACCGACAAGGCCGCCCTCCTTCGCGACGAGGGCGGGGCCAAGGCCAGAGCCTCCCGCAAGAACGGGTCGCTGGCCGCGGCGTAGCGGGGAGGCCTCATGGAACGCATCGAGCCGACGCGGGCGCTGGCGGTGAAGGTCTGGTGGGCCTTCCTCTGGAGGTCGGTGGTGTTCGCCCTCCTCGCGGGCTTCGCGGTGGGCTTCCTCTTCGCCCTGGCCGCTCTGGTCCTCAAGCTCCCTCCGGAGACCGTGAGCGCCGTCTCGGGCCTCTTCGGGGTGGTCCTAGGCGCGCTCTTGTCCATCGAGTCCATGTACCGCGTCCTGGGCAAGAAGTTCTCCGGCTTCGAGGTCGTACTGCTCAAAACGGAAGAATAAGTAATCCATGAAGAAGATCTGCGAGAGCGCCGAGGAGGCGGTCGCCGACATCCAGGACGGCTCCATCCTCCTGGTCGGCGGCTTCGGCGTCTGCGGGGTGCCCGAGAACCTCCTCTTCGCCCTGCGCGAGAAAGGGGCCAAGGACCTGACCCTGGTCTCCAACAACGCGGGCCTCGACGACTACGGCATCGGCACCCTGCTCAAGAACGGCCAGGTGCGCAAGATGATCCTCTCCTACGGCGGGGAGTGCAAGACCTTCGAGGAGATGACGCTCAAGGGCTCCCTGGAGGTCGAGTGGGTCCCCCAGGGGACGCTCGCCGAGCGCATCCGGGCCGCGGGCGCGGGCATCGGCGGCTTCTACACCCCCACCGGCTACGGGACGAAGGTGGCCGAGGGCAAGGAGACGCGGCAGTTCGACGGGCGCTGGCACGTCTTCGAGAGGCCGCTCAAGGCGGACTTCGCCCTCATCAAGGCCTTCCGCGGGGACACGCTCGGCAATCTGGCCTACCGGCGCACCGCGCGCAATTTCAACCAGGTCATGGCCACCGCCGCCGCGACGGTGATCGCGGAGGCGGAGAGCCTCGTGGAGCCCGGGGCCCTGCTCCCGGAGCACGTCCACACCCCCGCGGTCTACGTGGACCGCCTCCTCAAGGGGACGCGCTATCTCAAGCCCATCGAGAAGCGCACCGTGATCCCCCGGGAACCGGCGAAGCCATGACCGACCCCCGGATCGTGATCGCCAAGCGCGCCGCCCGCGAGCTCAAGGACGGGGACGTGGTCAACCTGGGCATCGGCATCCCCACTTTGGTCCCCAACCACCTGCCCCGCGGGGTGCGCGTGCTCCTGCATACCGAGAACGGCATGCTGGGCTACGGCCCCTATCCCGCGGAGGGAGAGGAGGACCCGGACCTCATCAACGCGGGCAAGGAGACCATCACCGAACTCCCCGGCTGCTCCTACTTCGGCAGCCACGACTCCTTCGCCATGGTCCGGGGCGGGCATCTCGACGCCACCATACTCGGCGCCATGGAAGTCTCCGAGGACGGGGACCTGGCCAACTGGATGATCCCGGGCAAGAAGGTGAAGGGGATGGGCGGGGCCATGGACATGGTGGCCGGGACCAAGAAAGTCATCGCGGCCATGGAGCACGCGACCAAGGACGGCAAGCCCAAGATACTCAAAAAATGCGCCCTCCCTCTCACCGGCAAAGGCGTGGTGCATACCGTGGTCACCGAGCTCGCCGTCTTCGATGTCACGCCGCAGGGCCTGCTCCTGCGCGAGATATCGGAGGAGACGACGCTGGAAGCGGTGAGAAAGCTGACGGAACCGGATTTCGAGACGGCGGAACCGCTCAAGAGGTTCCAGTGATTGGTCATAGAAGTTCACGACGCTTAAGACTAAGGAGGGATTCCATGAATAAACGCATGATACGGCTCGCGGCGCTCGCCGTCACGGCAACGCTCGCCACGGCCGGGGCGCCCGCGGGCGCCACTCAGTGGCATGACTTCGGACCGCGGGCCATGGGCATGGGCGGGGCCGGAGTGGCCATCGCGCAGGGGCCGGAAGCCTCGTATTGGAACCCCGCCGGCCTCGGACAGCTCTACAACACCTCCGGCTTGGCCTTCCCCATCGGCGCGCGAGGCGAGTTCACCGGCACAGTGCTCCAGGGAGCCAACGACCTCAACCAGATCGCCAGGGACTGCGACGCCGGCGTCAACTGCACCAACGCCCGCATCTCAGACGCCCTCGCCCGCCTGGGTCAGACGGGCAGCGGCGCCATGATCGACTGGGGCGGCGGCGGGGAGCTCAAGATCAAACGCGTGGTCGTCTTCGTCAATAACCTCGGCTATGTCGGCCTCACGCCCAGGGTCGATACCAATGTGACCGGCTGTCCGGGAACCACCTGTCTGGACACCAACCTCTCCAAGCTCGTGTTCAAGGGCGGCTCTTTCACCGAGCTGGGTTTGGGCTACGCCAAGGAGATCAAGGAAACGGGCCTCGTCCTCGGCGGGAACCTTAAGGGCATCGTGGGGAACATCGGCTATAACGAGGTCATCGTCGCCCAGACGGACACCGAAGGCGGCTCGTTCGGAAAATTCAACGACAACGCCAAGTCGAGCTTCCGGCCGGGCATCGACTTGGGCCTACTCTGGGACGCGCGGGAGACTTATTCCTCCCTGCCCTGGAGGCCGCGCCTGGGCCTGGTCGCGCGCAACATCAACAACCCGAAATTCGACATGCCGGACGCGGCCAAGCTGGCCGGCGCCGGGGACAAGTACTCCCTGGAGGGACAGGTCCGCGCCGGGGCGGCCATCAGCCCCTTCAAGTTCTGGCATCTGGCCGCGGACCTCGACCTCACGAAGAACTTGACGGCCATCGAGGGATACCACTCCCGGTTCCTGTCCCTGGGGACCGAGATCAACATCTTCAACCGGACCTGGATCAACATCCCCTTGCGCGCGGGAATCAAGAAGAACCTCTCCGACACGGGCTCCGGCGCGGCGTATTCGCTGGGTTTGGGCCTGAACTTCCTGCACATCATCGTGGACGTGGGCGGCCAGGTCAGCGCCAAGCGGACCACGATACAAGGCGAAGGGAAGACCGAAGAGATCCCCAACAACTTCGCCGGAGCCGCCCGCATCGCCTTCCTCTTCGGAGGCAAGGACGAGGGCGGAAGGGAAAAGGCGGAGAAATAAGCTCCACCTCATGACCGCGGCAGGAACAGGGCTGGCGCTAGGCCTCTCGCTCACCGCCCTGTTCCTGCCGCCCTTCCCCTGCGCGGGAGCCCCCTCCAGGTCCGCCAAAAAACCGCCGCGAGAGAGGATCCCTGCGCCGGCTCCGCGGGAGCCGGAGTCCCCCATCACCCGCCTGCGCGAGCAGATCAAGGCCCTCATGGCCGACATGCGCGTCTCGGCCGAGAAACTCCAGGCCCTGCAGAAACGCTACCCGGGGAACAAGGACCTCGACGCCCTCCTGCCCGAGCGCAGGGCCGCGCTCCAGGAGATCGAGGAACGCTGGGCCGAGCTCGAGCGCATGGAGGAGGATTTCAAGCGCATGCTCAAGATCGAGCAGGCGCAGACCGTGACGGCCCTCCTCCAGCGCTTCCAGACCGGGACCATGCCCAAGGACGAGTCCTCGGCCCCCCAGGCGGAGGTCGAGCGCCTCATGGGCATCGACTCCTTCAACCGCGTCATCAAGGAGTTCAAGACGGAGATCGGCAACATCCGCGGCCAGGAGAACGCGGCCTGGAACGCGGAGCGTCAAGCCATCGCCGACGAGAAGCGCCGCATCGCCATCGCCTGCGGCGGCGCCGGGGCCTTCCTCGCCCTGATCCTCTTCGTGCGCTACGTGCGCAAGCGGCGCCGCCTGGCCACGGTGACCGTCACCTCCGTCGCCCCGACCCAAGGCTACCCCACCCCCGCTCCGGGCCTGCCGGGTCAGTCCTCGGGCCTTCTGCCCGGCCCCTCGACCCCGGCCCCGTACGGCGCGGGCGGGGCGGAAGCGATCGGAACGGTTATCGGAGGCAACTACAAGATCCTCTCGGAGCTGGGCCGGGGAGGGCTCGGCATCGTCTACGAGGCCCAGGACGTCACGCTCGAGCGGAAGGTGGTCCTGCGCAAGATCCGCGAGGAGGTCCATCAGAGCGAGAAGGACATCGAGTCCTTCCTGGCCCAAGCGCGTTTCGTGGCCGCGCTCAAGCACGCGAACCTCACCGAGATCTATTCCATCTTCCTGGAAAGCGAGCGCATCTTCATGGTAGTCGAGCATTTCCCCGGCCAGCCCCTGAGCCGCTTCCTCGACTCAGGCAACCGCATCTCCCTGCGCTCGGTCAAGGGCGTGCTCCAGCAGGTCTGCGCGGCGCTCGACTACGCCCACGCCAACAACGTCCTGCACGGGGACCTCAAGCCCTCCAACATCATGGTCAACCCCCAGGGCCTGGTGAAAGTCATGGATTTCAGCATCGGCCTGCAGGCCAAGAAGATCCTGGCCAAGCACGGTTGGTCCGAGGCCCGGGTGAGCCCGGCCTACATGGCGCCCGAGCAGGAGCTCGGCTTCGCGGCCAAAGCCTCCGACCTCTACTCCCTGGGCATCTGCTTCTACGAGCTGGCCACCGGCCGCCTGCCCTTCGAGGGTCCCAATTTCCTGGCGCAGAAGCGCGAGATGCGCTTCCCCCCCCCGACCCAGATCGTGGCGGAGCTGCCCAAGGGCGCGGACCTCGTCGCGCAAAGGGCGCTGCAGCCCGAGC
>CAYHRV010000232.1:0-5347 GCA_964359165.1 uncultured Elusimicrobia bacterium | reverse complement strand
CATCGTGGGCAACAGCGGCATTCTCCTCGGCGAGTCCGCCGTGAAAGGGGCCCACTTCATCGAGCTCTGCTGCCAGCGGGGCATTCCTCTGCTCTTCCTCCAGAACATCACCGGCTTCATGGTGGGCAAGGAGGTCGAGCAGGGCGGCATCATCAAGCACGGAGCCAAGATGGTCCAGGCCGTCTCCACCGCGCGGGTGCCCAAGGTGACGCTCATCCTGGGCGCATCCAACGGGGCGGGAAACTACGCCATGTGCGGCCGTGCCTATGGCCCGCGCTTCCTCTTCACCTGGCCCAACTCCCGCGTGTCCGTGATGGGCGCCGACCAGGCGGCCCAGGTCATGGTCATCATCAAGAGGGAGCAGCTGCGGCGGCAGAAGGGCGAGCTCTCCGCTGAGGAGGCCGAGGCGATCGCCGCGCCCATCCGGGCCCAGTACGAGGCCGAGGGCCATCCGTATTTCGGGACGGCACGGCTCTGGGACGACGGCATCATCGACCCGGCTCAGACCCGCAGGGCGCTCGGCTTCGCCTTCGCCGCCGCGGCGCACGCGCCCGCCCAAGAGACGCGGCCGCCGGTCTTTCGAATGTGATGGCTCCCTACGCGAACATCCGCCTCGAGCGCCGGGGAGCCGTAGCCGTCCTCTCCCTGGCCCGTCCCGAGGTCCGCAACGCGCTCGATGAGGCGACCCTAGACGAGCTCCACGACGCGTTCAAGCGGCTGGGGAGCGGGGGGGAGCGCGTCGTCATCCTAAGGGCCGAGGGGAAGGATTTCTGCTCCGGGGCGGACGTGCGCTGGATGCGCCGCGCCGCCGAGTTCTCCCCGGCCGAGAGCCGCAAGGACGCCATGCGCCTGGTCAAGGCCCTGAAGGCGGTCGAGGAATGCTCTTGCCCGGTGATCGCCCGGGTGCACGGCGGGGCGTACGGCGGCGGGCTCGGCCTCATCGCGGCCTGCGACATCGTCGCGGCCGCGGAGGATTCGAAGTTCTCCTTCTCGGAATGCCGCCTCGGCATACTGCCCGCGGTGGTGACCTCCTTCGTGCTTCCCAAGATCGGCCCCTCCCACACCCGGCGCCTCTATCTGACGGCCGAGGTCTTCGGCGCGCGGACGGCCCAGACGGTGGGGCTCATCCACGAGGCGGTCCCCGAGGCCGGGCTCGACGCCAAGGTCTCGGAGCTCGCCGAAAACGTCCTGCGCAACGGACCCAAGGCCGTGGCCGCGGCGAAGGCCTATATAAGGGAAATGGCCGGGCTCCCCGCCGAGCGCCGGGTCAAGCTCTCCGTCGAGACCCTGGTCAAGTCGCGTTCGGGTCCGGAGGGCAAGGAGGGTTTGAGGGCGTTCCTGGAGAAACGTCCTCCCTCTTGGCTTTCCAAGCCATGACGGCGGCCCCTTGGCCGCCGCTGCGCATCGTCGAAGTCGGCCCCCGGGACGGCCTTCAGAACGAGCCCTCCGAGGTGCCGCTCGAGGCGCGCGTCGCCTTCGTCGACGCCTTGTCGGCGACCGGGGTCTGCGAGATCGAAGCCGGGGCCTTCGTCTCCCCCAAGGCGGTCCCTTCCATGGCGGTCTCCGACCAGCTCTTCGAGGACATCCGCCGCTCCCGGAAAGTCGTCTACTCCGCCCTGGTCCCCAACGAGGAGGGGCTAGACCGCGCGCTCAAGGCCGAGGTGGACAAGGTCTCCGTGTTCACCGCCGCCTCGGAGACTTTCAACCAGCGCAACATCCGGGCCTCCATCGCGGAGTCCATCGATCGCTTCCGTCCGGTGGTGGCCCGCGCCCGGCAGGCGAAACTCAAGGTAAGGGCCTATGTCTCCACCGCCTTCCACTGCCCCTTCGAGGGACGCGTCAGCCCGGAGTCCGTGGCCGCGGCCGTCGACCGCCTCACGGCGCTCGGGGTCGATGAGTTGTCCATCGGCGACACCATCGGCCGTGCCTCCCCGCGAGACGTGCGCGTCCTGCTGGACTTGCTGCTCAAGCGTCTCCCGCGCGAGCGGATATTCCTCCATTTCCACGACACCTACGGGATGGCGGTGGCCAACGCCCTCACCGCCTGGCAGGACTACGGCATCTCCGGCTTCGACTCCTCCGCCGGCGGCCTGGGGGGCTGTCCCTACGCCCCGGGCGCCTCGGGGAACGTGGCCACCGAGGACCTCGTCTTCGCCTTTTTGGCCGAGGGGGGGATGGTGCCCGTGGACCTGATCCGGGTAAAAGCGGCAATTTCGTTGCTTGAGCCTCATTTGAAGCGGCCTCTAGCGTCCCATTTGAGCCGCATCCGTTTGACTCGCTGAATGAAGGAGACCCCCGCAACGAAGGCGACCGATGTTTTCCGATGGTCGCCGCGGGGTAGGGGGAACCCCGGTGGGGTTCCCCACTGGGATGCCGGGACGTTCGGAGGGGGTGCCCGGATTTTCGGGGGCGGATAGGCCGTCGTTTATCGGGAGGATATAATGCGACCCTTGCGCGTCGTCGTCATCGGTTCCGGACCGTCTGGCTTTTACGCCGCGGAGGCTCTGCAGAGGCAGAGCGCCCTGCCCGTTTCGGTGGATATGCTCGACCGCCTGCCGACCCCCTACGGCCTGGTGCGCGGAGGAGTGGCCCCGGACCATCAGAAGATCAAGGGCGTCACCGTGGTCTACGAGAAGATCGCCTCCCATCCGGAGTTCCGCTTCTACGGGAACCTGATGCTGGGACGCGACGTATCGGCGGCCGAGCTCGAGAAGCACTACGACGCGGTGATCTACGCCGTGGGCAACGAGAGCGACAAGCGCATGGGCATCCCGGGCGAGGACCTCTCCGGGTCCCATCCGGCGACCAATTTCGTGGGCTGGTACAACGGCCACCCCGACTTCCGCGAGGAGCGCTTCGACCTCACCGCCGAGCGCGCCGTGGTGGTGGGCATCGGCAACGTGGCCATGGACGTGGCCCGCATCCTGGCCGAGGGCCCCGACGTCCTGGCCAAGACGGACATAGCCGGCTACGCCCTGGAGGCCCTGCGCAAGAGCCGGGTGCGCGAAGTCTACATCCTCGGACGCCGGGGTCCGGCGCAGGCCGCCTTCTCGCCGGCCGAGATCGCCGAGATCGGGTCATTGCACGGCGCGGACCTGGTCCTGCTTCCCGAGGAAGCGCGCCTAGACGAGGTCTCCCGCGAGGCCCTCTCCAAGAAGCCCGACCCCGAGGCCGAGAAGAACATCAAGTATCTCAACGACAAGGCGGCGCAAGGGGCGGGGAAGAACCCCCGAAAGGTCCATCTGCGCCTGTGCGTCTCCCCCGTCGAAGTGCTCGGAGAGGGCGGCCGGATGAACGCTGTGCGCATCGAGAAGAACAAGCTCGCCGCCGACGACAAGGGCAATGTCCGGCCCAAGGGCACGGGGCAGTTCGAGACTCTGCAGGCAGGGCTCATCTTCCGGTCCGTGGGCTACAACGGGGTGCCGATCCCCGGCGTCCCCTTCGACGCCAAGCTCGGGCGCATCCCCAACGAAGCGGGCCGCGTCGTCGACGAGGCCAAGAAGCCGATGGCGGGCAAGTACGTGGTGGGCTGGGCCAAGCGGGGGCCGAGCGGGCTGGTGGGCACCAACCGCCCCTGCTCCGTGGCCACGGTCAACGCCCTGCTGGAGGATTTCAAGGGCTTCTCGGGCGAACCCGTTTCCGAGAAGACCCGCGAGGCGGCGGAGGCTCTCTACCGGTCCCGGCAGAAGGCGCTTTTCACCTTCAAGGACTGGAAGGCCCTCGACCGCATCGAGTTGGAGACCGGCAAAAAGCTCGGGAAGGTCCGGGAGAAATTCACTTCCGTCGCCGAGATGGCGGCGGCGCTGACTTCGGAGAAAGCCGCGGCCTGACACACGCGGCGGCGAGAGCCGCCGCGCGCCGGGAAAGAGGCCGTCCGCCGGGCGCGCCGTTCGTGCCGTCTATGAGTTCCCCCTTCCTCTCCCTCGGTAGGCTCTTGATCTGCGCCTCCCGCACGAGGGCCTCGGAGCGGGTCATGCCGGGCTCCTCGTGCACCAGGCCCACCGGCCTGCGGGTCCGCGTGTAGGCCGCCCCCTTGCCCGAGTTGTGCTTGGCCAGCCGCGCGGACACGTCCTTGGCGATCCCCGTGTAATAGGTCCCGTCCACGCACCGGGCGATGTAGACGGACCAGTCCGCAGGTCCCTCGGAGCGCATGGTCTCGAGCATCCTCAGATACCGCTTCTCCATGGCGAGAGCATACCAACCGCCGGGGCGGGCCGCAAGGCTTTGATATAATCCCGCTGTGTCCGACCTGCTCTGGCTCCCCGCCCGCGTCCTCCTCTTCCTGACGGCGTGGGCGGCCTCCTTCCTCTCCCGTGAAGCCGAGTTGCATCTCGGATGCTGCCTGGGCCGGCTGATCCTCCGCTCGGGTCTCTTCCGCAAGGGCATCGTGGAGGAGAACATGCGCCGCTGTCTCCCGGAGCTTTCCGAGGACAAGCGCCGGGACCTCCTGGAGCGCAACTTCGAGCATTATGGGGTAGTTTTCTTCGAATACCTCCATCTGCTCTCCCCGATCGAGGGACACTACAGGGAATACGCCAAGCGCCTGACCCGCGTGGAGGGGTTGGAGCACTGGCGGCGGGCCGGCGAGAAGGGCAATGGAGTGATCATCCTCACCTGCCATGTCGGCGCCTGGGAGTTGGCGGCGGCGGGCGCGGGGGTCGTCGGAGTCCCCTTGACCTTCGTGACGCGCAGGGCCAAGCCCCCCTGGTTCAACCACATCCTCGAAAGCGCGCGCCTCTCCGTCGGGGGAAGAGCCGCCTATCACCCGGGCTCCATGCCGGCCATACTCAGGGCTCTGCGCAGGAAGGAGACCGTGGGCTTCATGATGGACCAATACGCCCGGCCTCCCATGGGGATGAAGGTCCGCTTCTTCGGGGTACAGGTGGACACCCTGGCGGCCATCGCGCCCCTGGCCCTGCGCACCGGCGCGGCCATCGTTCCCGCGGTCTCCCGCAGGCAGAACGACGGGACGGTGCACATCCATTTCGAGCCGGAATTGGAGCTGGGGCCCCTGCTCTCGGACACGGAGAAAGCCACCGAGGCCATGGCCGCGGTCGTCGAAGGCTGGGTGCGCGAGAATCCCGTGCAATGGCTCTGGCTCCACCGCCGCTTCAAGAATGTGCACTGGCCCGGCGACCCCGTCCCCGGGCCCGCCTGAGCCGGCCCTCGTCGAGAACTTGCTTTCCTGCTCCACTTGTGCTATCCTTCTTATGCGGGGTAGAGCAGCCCGGTAGCTCGCAAGGCTCATAACCTTGAGGTCGCTGGTTCAAATCCAGCCCCCGCACCCAGTTTAGACGGTTTCGAACCTGCGACGAGAAATGGCAGGACCGGCCCTTGGCGAAAGCCA
>CAYHRV010000231.1:0-5413 GCA_964359165.1 uncultured Elusimicrobia bacterium | reverse complement strand
CCGCGCCTTGCGCAAAGAAACCAAAGCCTACCTCTACGACTGGGTCGAAGTGCCGCAAGACGGCTTCCGCTTCGAGAACATGGTGGCCCTCCATCTCCTCAAGGCCGTCTCCACTTGGCGCGCCATGGGGGAGGGAGACATCGGCCTTCACTATGTGCGCGATAAAGAGAAAAACGAGGTAGATTTCCTCCTCACAGAGAAGAGACGTCCGTTCTGCCTGGTCGAGTGCAAGCTGTCGGACACGAGCCTTTCGCCGGCCCTGAGCCTTTATCAAGACAGACTGAAGGTCCCCACGGCCGTTCAGTTGGTGCATGTCGGCGGGGTCTGCCGCAAGACCGTTCGCGCCGGCACGACGCGCTGGGTCATATCCGCCGACCGGTGGCTGGATGTGCTCCCTTGAGTAGGGTAACGGGCCGACTATCCGCGGGGGCTGGCGGAGGAGAAGAGGGAGGATTTCTCCCCGGGGGTGAGGAAGCCGGTGGCGTAGAGGGCGGCCGGGATCAGGAGCAGCGAGGCGACCCGCGCGGCGAGCCAGGCGGCCGAGGAATCCGGCCACGCGGCCTTGGCCCCGGCGAGCAGGAGGAGCATCCCCCCCATCACCGCCGCGAGGTGGGCGACCCGGCCCCATTCATACGGGATGGGGTGGACCCGGCGCGCGGCCAGGAACAGGGCTCCGGCCATGGCGCCGTAGGCGGCGAAGGTGGCCCAGGCCGCGCCCAGCATGCCCCACCGGGGGATAAGCAGGAAGTTGGCGAGGATGTTGGTCCCCGCGCCCAGGGCGGTGATCCAGATCAGGAGACCGGTGCGCTTGCTCAGGAGTATGGACGCCATGAAGTTCATGTAGCAGCCGTCGAGAAGATAGGCGACTAGCACGATGGGCACCAGTCCCAATCCCCCCCAGTAGGCTGGATGGATGATGGGCCGTCCCAGGAGCTGGAGGCGGGCTAAGTCCGGGATGAAGAGGGAGAGAGCGAGCGCGATCCACGCGGCCGCCGTAAGGTAATAGGTGAACACCCGGGCGAAGACGGTTCCCGCGTCCGCGTCCTTGGCCTTCTGCATGTAAAAGGGACGCCAAGCCTGATCGAACATATTGACGACGAGCAGCATGAAGATGCCGAGCCGGTAATTGGCCTGGTAGACGCCGACGGTCTCGGCGTTCGTGAGCCGGAGCAGGATGGGACGGTCGATGACCTGCACGGCCATGGAACCCAGGCCCGCGGGGACGAGCGGCAGGGCGAAGCGGAGCATCCGCCCCCAGAGCGGCCGGTCGAAAGCCGCCCGGAACTCGGCGGCGATGACCGGGGCCAGCAGGGCGAGCGTGGCGGCCGAGGCGGTCAGGGAAGCCAGGAACACGCCGCGCACCCCCAATCCCACCCCGGCGACCAAGGCTATGTTCATGGCGATGTTGACGGAGATGTTGAAAGTCTTGATCCCGGCGAAGAGCCACGCCTTGTGCTTGAGGCGCAGGCGGGTGAAGGGGACTATGGCCAGGGCGTCGAGAGCGAGTATCCAGGCGCCCAGGCGCACCAAGTCCCCCCGCCCGGGCAGGCCGGCCCAGGATGCCAGCGGGGAAGCGGCGAGATATAGGACGGAGGAGAACAGCACGGAGGTCGCGGCCAGGGAGCAGATCGAAGTCGAGAGCGGATCGGGCCCCTCCTCCTGGGCGGCGAAGCGGAGATAGGCTTGGTCCATGCCGTATTGGAAGAGGATGTTGAGGAACGCGATGTAGGCGAACACCGTCGCGACCACGCCGTATTCGCCCGCGGGGAGATAATGCGTGTAGAAGGGCAGGAGCAGGAAGTTGAGCAGGCGGGCGACGACGCTCGATAGCCCATAGACCAGGGTCTCCCGGCCGAGGTCGCGGATGCCCGATGCCATGGGCGGATGTTAGCAAAAGACGCGGCCCGCCTGCGGAAGCGGGGGCCCCCGACCGCTCAGACCCGCCTGAAGAATTCCGCCGCGATCCGCTCCCAGGCCGTGTCGTCGAGGCTTTCCAGGCGGCCCAGCGTGAGGCCGTCCTCCCCCTCCCGGCCCTCGGAGGAGCCGAGGTCTTTCATGAGCGCGCGCAGGCGTTCGAGGTCCTCCTGGTAGAAGGCGACGGCCGCCTTGCCGATCTTGAGCCCCTTGAGCTCGCCGTCGAGGTCGTCGGCGTCGATGAGGCAGATCCAATTCTTGTCGTAAGGCGTCAACTCCAGGGCGCCGCAGTCCTCGCTGAGCGCCGGGTTCGTCCTCACCACCTTCCCGCTCACCGGGGAGAAGAAGGGGAGCCTGCGGTGCTTCTGGCGGAGGGTGAAGAGGAGCCCGCCCGCCTTGAGCGTCATCCCGGCGGTGGGGAACTCGATGGAATCGACGGTCCCGATGAGCTTCTTGGCGAAATCGTCGATCCCCACCTTCACCATCCCGTCGTGCCCCAGGCTCGCCCAGGCGTGTCCCGGCGAGATCAGCACCCCTCCGGGGATGGAGAATTCGCCGGAGGGGACGCCCTCCTCGGCGCTCAGGCGGGTGATGTGCACTTTCGGCTTGAGGATCCTGCGTATCCGGTCCCGGCGGCGGATAAGGGCTTTCTTGACGAAAGCCCTTAGTTCGTCCTCGGTGAAGGGCTTCTGCACGTAATCCATCGCGCCGACCTTCATGCACTCGACCGCGGTCTGAACCGTCGCGTAGCCCGTGATGACGACGACGTCGATGTCCGGGCGCTGATGCTTGACGGATTTGACCACGTCCATCCCGTCCATCTCCGGCATCCTCAGATCGGTGAACACGAAGTCGTAGTGATGGGACTGGAGGAGGCCCAGGGCCTCCTGACCGGTCTGCACGGTGTCCACGCAGTAGCCGTCGAGCACGAGGATCTTGCGGAACCCGTCGAGGATGACCTCCTCGTCATCGACGCAGAGGATGCGCGCCGCGGGCTCGGCGACCTCGACGCGCTTGAGCGTCTTGGACTCCCGGGTGAAGTCCAGGCGCAGGCTCATCGCCAGGGCCTCCTCGCGCTCGAGCCGCCTTTTCTTCTCGCGCATCCGTTCGAGGGCGCTTCGCACCGCCAGGTCCGCGGCGACGAACAGGATCACGGAAACGAAGAGGAACACGATGATCATGGCAGGCCTCCTTGCTGGGTCATGGCCGGTCCGGACCGCGGGCGCCCAGGCGCCGCAGGTCATAGTCAAGATCCGAGGGCAGGACTCGGTAGAGCCAGCCCGCGAAGTACGGGTCTTTCTCGACGATCGAGGGATCGGCGGACGCCGCCGGGTTCGCCTCCAGGATGCGGCCGCTGACCGGGCACATCAACGAATGCCGCGCGCCCTGCGCAGCCCCGATCGCCGCGCAGGGCCGCCCTTGGGCCAACTCCTCGCCCGGAGGCGAGAGGGCGATGTCCCCGACGCCGTCCACCGATTTCATAAAAAAGTCGCAGACTCCCATCAGGACCGTGCCCGCCGGTTCGAGGCGGGCCCAACTGACGAGGCCCAGGCAGTGGTCGCCGGGAGGCGGGGGGACGAAGGAGGGCAGGCCTCCCGTTCTCGCGTCCAAGGGGCCGCTCAGGCCGCCGCAGCGCAGGCCCCGCCGGACCACGGCCAGCAGCTCGTCGGCGGTGAAAGGTTTCGGGATGAAATCCACCGCGCCGAAGGAGAGGGATCTCACTGCGTTCTCCACCGTGGCGAAACCCGTTGTCATGACCAGCGGGGTCCGCACGCCGCGTTTGCCCAGTTCCGCGAGGAATTGGAAGCCGTCGAGGTCCGTCATCATGATGTCGCAGAGGATGAGGTGATAGGACGCTTTCTCCAGGAGCTCCAGGCCGGCCGAGGCGCGCTCCGCCGCGTCGACGCGCAGGCCCTCGGCGGAGCAGATCTTCACCACCGCCTGGGCGATCACCGGCTCGTCCTCGACTACCAGCAGGTCCTTGTCCGCGCTCATGGCATCACCGGGAGGCGGAGGATGAAGGTCGTCTGGACCCCGACCTCGCTTTCGAGGGAGATGGTCCCGTTGTGGTTGTCGACGATCCCCCAGATCACCGCCAGGCCGAGGCCCGTCCCCTTCTGTCCCTTCGTCGAGAAGAAAGGCTCGAAGAGCCGGGACATCGCCTCCTTGGGCACCCCGCAGCCCGTGTCCTTGACGCGCAGTTCCACGAACTCCCTGAGCCCCGAGCGCTCCACGGCCTCCCAGCGCTGCCAGAGGCAGGAGCTCCGCGTGCAGCCCTCCACCAGCCCCTTCTGCGGGGCCTCGAAGGCGTAGGCCGCGGACCCGCACTCCGGGCAGGCCTTCCCCTCGGGGTTCAGGGACGCCGAGCACTCCGGACAGGAGAAGCGGAGATCGGAGGCGTTCTCGAGTCCGGGCGGGTAGCGGTGTCCCCGCATGCCGTAGATCGGATCAAGATGGACGAACCCCTCGCGCCCCGCGGAGCGCGCCCGGAGGCGGATGGAGGGCTTCCCGCCGATGCGCGTTTCCTCGTCGATGAGGCTGTGGCGCTTGGGACAGAGAGCCTTCTTGATCTGCATGTTGCCCGCGGGGGGCAGGCTCAGGGAGGCGGCGGTGACGGTGATCGTCCCCCCGCCCGGGCCGATCGCGTCCGCCGCGTTGACGAAGAGATTGATGAACACCTGCTCGATCTGGTTGGCGTCCACCGTCACCGTCGGGACCGCGGGGTCGAGCTCGAGGATGAGCTTCACCCGGTTGAGGGCGAGCTGGCTCTCGGTGACGCTCGCCGCCCGGCGGAGGATCTCATGGAGGTCGGATTCGGTCTTCTTGGGGACCGATTGCCGCGCGAAGTCGAGCAGGCTCTTGACGATCTCCCGGCTGCGCAGAGTCTCCCGGACGATGACCTTCAGGTCCTCCTGGAGTTCCGGCCGGTCCTGGGTGCGCTTGAGGAGGAAGGAGCCGTAGGTCAAGACCCCGGTGAGAGGGTTGTTGAGCTCATGGGCGACTCCCGCGGCGAGGCGCCCCAGCGAGGCCAGCTTGTCGGACTGGAAGAGCTGGAGCCGGGCCTCCGAGAGCTTGCGCGTCATGTGGTTGAAGGACCGCGCCAGCATCCCCATCTCGTCATCGCGCGTCTGCGCGATCTCGACGTCGAGGTCTCCGTCGGCGACGCGCCGGGTGGCGCCGAGGAGCTCGCGGACCGGCACGCCCACCCAGAGCCAGACGAAGAAGATGATGATGAGGCTCAGCAGGAGCAGGGTGCTGAGCGCGAAGACGACGATGCCGAGCTGGCCCCGGCGGATGTCGCCGTCGACCTCCCCCAGGGGCATGGTCACATCGAGCACGCCCAGGACGACCTGCGACCGGGGGTGGGCGTGGCACGCCGCGGTCCAGCAGGAGGGCGCGTTGTAGATGGGGTTGATGATCCCGAGGGTGCGGTCCGCGTCCGGCCGCAGGCGGAAGACGCGCGTGCGGGCCTTCATCTCCAGGCGTTCGAGAGGGCGGT
>CAYHRV010000230.1:0-5421 GCA_964359165.1 uncultured Elusimicrobia bacterium | reverse complement strand
TCCCCGAGGGGAGCGAGCCCGACCCGCCCCCAGCCACCGAGGAGCCCTCCCCCCTCCTCCTCGGCCAGACGGCCGCCCGGCCCCAGAAGGGCGGGCCTGGCCTGCCCGGTTTCGTGCCCGAGACCAGCACCCTATTTACCGGAAAGAAGGCCCCGTCCAAGGCCGCGGCGGACCCCGCGGCCAAGGCGGAGCAGGAGTTCCTGCGCAGGCATGACGCGACCATGCAGGCCTACCAGGAGCGCGTGCTCAAGCCCCTCTCGGACAAGTACTACAAGAAATACCCCATCGTGCGGCAGGTGGACGCGGCGTTCTCCCGGATCGAGAAGCTCATGGGATTGCGGCGTCGCTACGAGAAGGACCGCAACGCCTACGCCTGGGCGCGGGATGTCGCGTCCATCCCGGAGGTGCAGAAGACGGCGCTGAAGTTCGCGGCCAAGCCCGAGGTGTGGAAGGTGGGCATCGAGATGTCCATGGAGGCCCTGCGCAACCCGCCGCCCAAACCCATTCAGGACGAGATGAAGCGCTTCATCACTTCCGACGAGAAGATGACCGAGTTCGTGGGGAACTTCTCGCAGTCCCTCATCCCCTACGCCGGGCGCATGGTCTCCCAGTCCGTCCCGGCCGGGACCGATCTCACCCAACTCAAGGACTTGGCCGGCTCTCTGGTCCCGGGAGCGGCGGCATTCAAGCCGGCAAAAAGCGCCCCCCCGCCGCAAACGAACAAGCAGGGCAGGCGCTCTTAGCGCCGGGTCCTACGGCTTAAGCGCAGCAGCCGCCTTGCTGTTGCTCCTTCTCCTTCTCCTCCATGGCCTTCTTTTCGTCGGCCATGCGTTCGTTGGCTTCCGCCCGGCCCTTGGACACGCCCTCGTTGTAGCCCTTGCGATAGTCGTCGCTGGCATCCGTGGCCCCGCCGGCCGGAGCCGGGACCCCTCCCTGGCCTTGCGCCGTCCTCATGGAGAGGGCGCCCAAGGTTGTGAAAGAGAACGACACCACCGCTATGCGCAACCATTTTGCTTTCATCGGTTCCTCCTTTTGAAACACCTGTAAATCTATCAGCCGCAGCAGCCGCTCTTCTCTTCTTTCTGCTCTTCGGCCGGAGCCGCGGCCGGATCGGCCGCCTGGCCTCCGCCCTGAGCCTGGGCCGGCGCCTTGGTCGCACCCGGGGCCGGAACCGGAGCGTCCGCCTTGTTCTGCTCCTGGGCCGCCTTCGCTTGTTCGGGAGTCAGGTCGTTGCCCTCTCCCGCGGTCACTCCCGCGGCCGGCTGAGCGGACCCGGTGCGCAGTCCCACCGACATCGACGCGAGCACCGCCGTCGAGAACGCGACTACCAGACCCGCCATCCATCTTGCTTTCATCGAGTTTCCCCCTTTGTCCACACTAGGAGCATAGGGCTTTTTGCCTATACCCAACAAGGGACTAAAGGCCTAGGACCTTTGGCCCCTAGGACCTATATCGCCTTCAACGGCAGTCCGCGCGCGGCCTTGAGGCAGGCCAGCACCACCGCCGTGTCGAAGAACATGCCGAAGAGTATGCCGAAGGCCGCTCCGCCGGGCGAATGGCCCGCCTGGGTATGATAGCGCCAGCAATTGTTGGTCACGCCCCAGAGGTCGGCGAAGAAGACGCAGGCCAGGCCCGCGGCGAAGAGCCAGGCGTCGCGGCGCGGCTCGGGCTTGTAGGCGAGAAAGGCGGCCAGGGCAGCCAGGCCCGCGAAGGAGGCGAGGGAGGGGCGAGGGAACACGAAGGACACGGTGACGAGCAGGAAGAGGATGAGGAGAGTCCAGTAGGTCGCGCGGTGCTTCGCGTCATCTAAGCGCGGTCCCAGGTCGGTCTCGGCACGGGAGCCCAGCCTGTCTATGACCAAGGCGCCCAGAGTCCAGGCGGGGACTATCCAGAGCGGCGGGCGCTCCCGCGTGTAGTAGGTCCAGATCCCCGCGTGCGTGCCCCAATACTCGGCCACATAACCCGCAGCCGTGGCCAAGACCGCGATGGTCCCATCGCGCAGGGGTTCCACGCGCGCGGGGATCAGGCGCGCGGTGGCCAGGAGTATGCCGCCGAATAGGACCACTTCGCCGATGAGCTTCCAGCGCGCGGGACCGCCGCCCTCGAGCCGCATCAAGGTCACCTTGCCGGCCGCGAGGAAGAGGTCGAAGCGCAGGAGCGCGATGGCCGCGATGAAGCCCACGACGAGCGCCAGATAGGTCAGGCGCGCGCGTTCCATCGGCTCAAGGGGAGGGTCGCGGCGAGAGTGGCCAGGGAGAATATCTGCGCGGTCCCAAGTCCCGCCAGGCTGAAGACGCCGGGGTCGCTTCCGCGCGCGAACTCGAGGAAGAAGCGCAAAGCGGCGTAGAGACCGAGGGAGAGCAGGAAGACCGAGCCGGGCGGGGCTTTCCCCTCTTCCACGCGCTTGGCCGCGACGAAATGGAGGAAGAGGAAGAGGGCGAGAGCGCCGAGGGCCTCGTAGAGCTGGGAGGGATGCAGGGGAAGCCCCCGCCAGGAGGAGCGGACCCGGCACCTGGGGTCGGTGAAGACGATGGCCCAGGGCAGATCCGTGGGCCGGCCGTGACAGCAGCCGTGGAGGAGACAGCCCATGCGCATGATGATCAGCGCCAGCGGCCCGGTGATCCCCAATAGGTCGGCCACGGGGCGCCAATCGAGCTTGCGCGCGCGGCAATAGAGGTAGGCCAGCAGGGCCGCGCCCCAGAAGCTCCCGAAGAACGAGCCTCCCGGGATGCGGCGCTTGAGCAGTATCATGCGCAGATTCGCCGCCGGTCCGTTGCCGAAAGCCAGGACATAGAAGAGGACGCCCCCGCCGATGACCCCGAGGGCCAGGGCCATCATGAGAGTCCAGAAATCATCGTCGTTCAAGGAGGAAGGGCGCCGGCGGAGGAAATAGTAGAAAGCGGCCAAAGCGCTCAGCCCCGCGAAGATGGGCGCCGAGAAGAAGTCGATGCCTCCGATGGAAAAAAGCACGGGTCTCATCAGGGAGTATTCTACGATAGATTAGAGCGAATCTTGCGGGAAATTCCGCAGGAATTTCCCGCAAGATCGGGAAATGTCCGCCTGGGGCATGGAACTTTTTCGGGGGTTGTCCGTACTAGGTAGAAATGGCAGAATCCGGGGCAATGGTCGGGTTCGAGGATTTCGTCCGGGAATACGGGGATCGGGCGTATCGGTGCGCGTACCGGCTCTGCGGCGATACCGAGGAGGCGAAGGACTTGGTCCAGGAGGCTTTTACGCGGGTCTTGGGACGCTGGGACCGCTACGACAGCTCCCAACCGTTGGACGCCTGGTTCTTCACCATACTGCGCCACGTGTTCATCGACGACCGGCGGCGCTTCGAGCGCACCCGGGTCGTGTCCCTGGAGACCCGCTCTGCCGCGGCGGACCCGGAGGAGGGAGCCACGCTCCTGCAGACCCTGGCCGACGGCGAGGAGGAGGTGCTCGAGCGCATCGAGAGGGAAGGTTCCGCGGCCGCGGTGCGCGAGGCCTTGAAGGCGCTCAGCCGCGAGCATCGGGAAGTGCTGACGCTCTGCGACATGGAAGGCTGTTCCTATGAGGATATCGCCCAGGTGCTGGGCGTGGCGGTGGGGACGGTGCGTTCACGGGTGAGCCGGGCGCGCGACGCCCTGCGGCGGAGATTCATGCAAGCTAGCGAGGTGGGGGCGGTATGAACTGTCCAGATAAGGAGTCTTTGTCGGCGTTCGTGGATGGGGAGCTGACGGGCGAGGAGGCGGCCGCGACGGCCGCCCACCTGGGGTCCTGCCGCGCCTGCGCCGCCAGGGTTCGCACGGAGAAGGCTCTCAAGGGGGCCGTCCGCGCGGCGGCGCCCGTCCCCGCCATGCCGGAGGAACTGCGCCGGAGCCTCGAGCGGCTCTCGCCCAGGAAGCCGTCGGCGTGGGAAAGCTTCCTGGACCTGCTCGGCTCCGGAATGCTGCGCCCCTCGGTGGCGGTCTCCTTCGCGGCCGCGGCCGCGTGCGCCATGGTCTGGGTTTTCGGCCGCGGGGACCGGGACGCTTCCGGAGACCTGTCGCTGGACATGCTCCTGGCCGCGCACAGCCAATACGCCATGACCATGCCCCTGGCCCCGGTGGAGAGCATCACGGCCGGCCTGAGCGGCCGCATCGGGACGCAGGAGGGGACGGATGCTTATTAGGTTCATTCTCTTCTTGCTGGCCGGCGCCGCTTGGGGAGCGGCTCCGGCCGCTCCACAAGCGGCGGAGGCGGAGGTCCTTCTTCGAAGGGCCCTGGAAGTCCCATCCAAGAGCTATGAGGGGGAGCTTTCCGTGGTCTCCTGGCAGGGCGGACGCACCGAGACCAAGACTCTGCGCGTGCGCTTCTCTCCGCCGGGAAAGTACCGGCGCGAGGTCGTGGACGCGGCCGGAAAGCCGCTGCTGAGCGTGGTCAGCGACGGCGAGACCGAATGGGTCCACGACGCGCGCCGGGGCCTGGCCTGGAAAGGGGAGGCGGCCGACGCCTATTACAAGCTCATGGGACCGCACGAGGAGGCCGAGCTCCTGCGCGCCAACTACGACGCGCGCCTCTCGGGTTCCCAGACCGTGGCCGGGCGGCGCGCTCGCGTCCTGGAGGTGTTCTCCAAGCGGGAAGGGCGGCTGGCGCGCCGTCTCTGGGTGGATAAGGACGGGCTCGTGCTCGCTCGCGCGGCCTATGGACCCGACGGCGCGGAGACTTCCTCGATGCGCTTCACCCGCCTGCAATCCCCCGCTCCGGTCCAGGAGGAGGAGTTCACCTTCTCCCCCCCTCCCGGCGTCCGAGTCCTGGCCGGTCGCTGGAACCCGGACTACATGGAGCTCGATGAGGCCGCTGCAGCCTCGGGGCTGAAACCCCGCATCCCGGGCTGGCTCCCCTCCGGCTTCGTCTTCGAGAGCGTGAACCTCCTCCCCCATCGCGGGAAGACGCTCCTGCATACCCGCTTCTCCGACGGGATCGTCGTGTTCTCCCTGTTCCAGTGCCCCAAGGGGACGCGCCTGCGCATGGGCGGATCGGAGGGGGGCAAGCCCTTCGCCCTGGCCGGGGCCAAGGGCCGCCTGAGCGCCAGCTCGGAGGGCAAGGTGCTGGAGTGGAGCGACCAGGACCGCTTCGTGCTCATCGGTCCCTTGCCCGAGGACGAATTGCGCAAGATCGCCGAGTCCATGAGGGTGAAATGAGCATTCTATTGTTGTTCGCCTGCCTCCTCGCTCACCCCGTGTCCGCGGCCCCCACGGCGGGCCTCAGCGCCGCAGGGACCACGCGAGAGGAGGACGGCTTGCGCGCGGCGCCCGCTTCGGCGGTGCAGGCCTCCACCCAGTCGGCGCGCATGGGCGCGCCGTCCTTTGAGCGCGGCCGTGCACCTTCCGCGCAGGGGGCGGCGCGCATGGGCGCGCCGTCGGCCGAGGACCGGATCAAGGAGAAGATACGCCAGGA
>CAYHRV010000229.1:0-5468 GCA_964359165.1 uncultured Elusimicrobia bacterium | reverse complement strand
GGACGTTCTTGACCTTCTCCACCGAGATGTGGAGGTGCCGGGTGTACTCCTCGAGGCTCGGCTCGCGGCCGTACTCCTGGCGGTAGCGCCGGGTCACCTTCATGAGCTTGGAGATCAGCTCCTTCATGTGGACCGGGATGCGGATGGTGCGCGCCTGGTCGGCGATGGCGCGGTTGATGGACTGGCGTATCCACCAGGTGGCGTAGGTCGAGAACTTGAATCCCCTCTTGTACTCGAACTTCTCGACGGCCTTCATGAGCCCCAATCCTCCCTCCTGGATGAGGTCGGAGAGCTCGAGGTTGGAGTTGACGTGCTTCTTGGCGATGGAGACCACCAGCCTCAGATTGGCCTTGATGAGCTTGAGCTTGTCCTGGAGGATCTGCTCCTCGAGCGTCACGATGCGGTTGTCGAGCTCGAGGAACCGCTCCATGGGGATGGGCAGAGTCGAGATCAGGCGCTCCATCCTCTCGACGATGTTCCTCATGTTCTCAGCCGCGGCCTCGATGGCCGTCGGCGAATACCCGGTCTTCGCCCGGAAGGCGTCGGCGCGCATGCGCCCATTGAGCACCTGCTCGTAGTGGGCGAGCATCTGCGCGGGCTCCATCCCGTAGCGCTTGCGGTAGTGGTCGAGCTCGTCCTTGCACTCGCGGATCTTGGCGGCCAGGCTCTTGATCTTGTTGGTCAGGCGCTTGATCTTGTCCTGATTGAGGTTGAGGCTGATGATCTTCTTGACGATGTCCTTGTTGCGCGACTCGATGGCCCGCGTGACCTTCTGGCGCATCCCGGGGGAGAGGCGGGGGTTCTTGAGGCGCGCGCGCTGGCGCTCGATGACCTTCTCGGACTTGGCGATGAACTGCGCCACGGTCTTCATCTTCCGGCGCATGGCCGAGAGCTCCTGCGAGGTCTTGCGTCCGCGCGGCATGAGTTCCTTGGGCGTCATCTCCTGCAGGGAGATGAGGGTCTCCCAGTTGCGGATCTCCCGCATGGTGATGGGGGACTCGAGCACCAGGAGCCGGAGCTCGCGCTCGCGCTCGCGCACGTTGCGCGCCAGTGTGACCTCCTCCTCGCGGTTGAGCAGGGGGACCTTGCCCATCTCGGAGAGGTACATCCGGATGGAGTTGGAGACGTCCGGGGAGGATTCCCACTCCTCGGTGTAGGCCTCGCGCTCGGCCGGCGAGGCGACCTTGAGCTTCTTGCGGTTGACGACCTCGATCCCCAGGTCCTCGAGCGTGGCCATGAGGCCGTCGATCTCCTCGGAGGACATGTTGGCCGCGGTCAGCGAGCGGTTGATCTCCTCCAGGGTGAGGTACCCGTGCTCCTTGCCCATCTCGATGAGGTCGCCCAGCGCCTGCTTTGTCGTGCTGCTCATGTGTCAAGACTCCTAGTACGCGGCGCGCCCAGCGCGCTGCGCGTGTTCGATGTTATTTATCCTTCGATGAGCCGTGAAGCTCCTTGAGCAATCGGTGATATTCCGCGTGGAGTTCCAGGTCCGCCGAAGGACCCGTGGCCTGGGCCACCAGCGGCTCGATCTCCTTGAGCCGCCTCTCCCGTCTAAGCCGCCCCACGATCGAGGAAAGCAGCCGCGCCGGATCCTTCTCCTCCAACGCCGAGACCAGCATCCCGCGCACGAAGGCCGCGTCCTCGGCGGATAGGCTCTCGAGCAGCGCCGAAGACCAGCCCGTCCCCGAAGGGGCGAGCGGGAGGGCCCGGCGCAGGGCCGCGAAGACGGAGCGGGCCCTCTCGTGCTGAAAATCCTTCTCCGCGACGAGCGTGTCATCGAGGGCCAGGGCGGGCTGCAGGAACAGGCAGCGAAGCATGTCCCGTTCGGTCGCCGGCAGGGGCCTCTGCGAGGCGCCCGGCAGCGGCGCCGCGGGACGCCGGCGGGGCCCTCCGCCGCGCGGCGACCGGCCCAGTTCGATGCGCAGGGATTCCTCGGAGACATCCAGGCGCTGGGAGAGTCTGCGCAGCCACTCGCTTTTTAGCACCTCGTCGGGGCAGCGGCGCGCGGTCTCGAGCACCTGGCCCGCGATGCGGGATTTCTCCTCCGGCTCCAGGAAAGCGCCGGAACGCCCCTTGAGCAGGAGGTCGGTGCGGAAGTCGGCCAAGTCCTTGGCCTCCAAGAGGCACTTCTCCATGGCCCGGACCCCGCTCTTGCGCAGGAGCTCATCGGGGTCCAGTCCTCCCGGCACCGTCGCCACCCGGACCGCGAGCCCCCCCTCAAGCAGCATCTCCGCCCCGCGCAGGGCGGCCGCGGCGCCGGCCGCGTCCGGGTCGAAGACCAGGAGCACGGTCTGCGCGTAGCGCTTGAGCAGGCGCACGTGATCGTCGGTCACGGCCGTCCCCAGCGGCGCGCAGGCGGTCTTGAACCCGTACTGGTGCGCGGCCAGCACGTCCATGTAGCCTTCCATGAGAAGGACGGAGCGCTCCTTGCGTATTTGCGCGAGCCCCTCGAAGAAACCGTAGAGCACCCGTCCCTTGGAGAACGCGGAGGTCTCCGGAGAGTTGAGGTACTTGGGCTCCCCCTCCCCGAGGACGCGCGCCCCGAAGCCCGCGGACTCTCCGCGGGGGTTGAGGATGGGGAAGAGCACGCGCGCCCAGAAATAATCCCGCCAAGTCCCGTCCTCCCGGCGCGCGGCCAGGCCGGCCTTGGCCAGGAGCTCGGGGGAGAAGCCCTTGCGGGCGGCGGCCCCCACCAGGCGGCCCGAGCGGGGCGCGCAGCCCAGGCGGAAGGCCTCGAGCGTCTCCTGGGTGAGCCCGCGGCCCTTGAGATACGCGCGGGCTCCCTCCGCCTCGGCCTCGGCGAGGAGGAAGCGGTGGTAGAACTCCTGGGCGAACTCCAGGGCCGCGTGCACGTCGCTGCGCTCCTTGTCCTGCGGCCCGAACTCGCGGCGCGCCTCCTCCACGCGCACTCCGACGCGCGAGCCCAGCTTGGCCAACGCCTCGGGGAAACTAAGGTTCTCCAGGCGCATGAGGAAGGAGAAGGCGTCGCCCCCGGCGCCGCAGCCGAAGCAGTGGAAGATCTGCCGCTCCGGGTGGACCTGGAAGGACGGGGTCTTCTCCTGGTGGAAGGGGCAGCATGCCATGAACACCCTGCCCTTCTGCCTGAGGTTGGGCAGATGCTCGCGCACCAATTCCACTATGTCCACCCGTTCCCGGATGCTCTCTTTGATGGATGGGTCGAAGATATGCTTATCCCTCTTGCCGAGTTCCCCGACGAGCGCGCCCGTCCTCCTGGAACGGGAAAAACGCGCGCGCCTCCCGGGGCCGCGCCGCATGGCGCGCACCCCGGGGGGCCCGGACCGCACCGGCCGTCCTACGCCGACCGTGCGCTCCGTTTGCGGCGCAGACGCCGCAGCTTGCGCAGCGTCTCCTGCTGTTTCAGCTTGCGCTTGACGCTGGGGGTGAGGTAATGCTCGCGCCGCTTGATCTCTTTGAGGATCCCGTTGCGCTCGCATTCCCGCTTGAAACGCCGGAGGGCTTCCTCGATGCTCTCATTGTCCCGCACTTTGACGAATACCATGTTCTCTAGATCACCCGCCTCACGCGCGGACTCGAGGTCCGCGCTGTTTTATTTTATGTCCATGCATGCGGCAAATCGATGCGCATGGGAGCCCCCGCCGCAGTCGGCGGGGCCTCCGGCTCAACCGGGCGGCCAGGTCATGCGCCGCCCCGAGAGCAGGTGGTAGTGCAGATGGTCCACCGACTGGCCCGCTCCCCGGCCGTTGTTGGCCACGATGCGGAAACTCTCGAGCTTCAAGTCCCTCGCCAGGTCCCTCACGAAGACCTGGAGGTGCCCCAGCAGGGCCTTGTCCTCCGGCCCGGACGCGGACAAGCTCGGGATGTGCTTCTTCGGTATCACGAGGATGTGCGTCGGGGCCGCGGGGTTCAAGTCCTTGAAGGCCAGGGCCTCCCCGTCCTCGGCCACCTTCTGGGAATTGACCGACCCCTCGGCGATCCTGCAAAAAATGCAATCGGAGCCCATATAAACAATAGATTATAAGGGATGCGCTCGGTTTGCGCAAGTGCAGGGACCGAAATCCCGGCAAATTCCATTGGAATTTGTCGGGATTTCGGGATAAACGCAAAGGACTTCCGCGCTCGCCGTCTCCCCGTCAGCCGCGGTGATCCTGGCCCGGTGCAGCCCCGCCCCCGGGTCCCGATCCAGCCGGACCCTGAGAAAGTTGTCCGTCATGCCGATGACGGCGGCCCCCCCCATCCCGACGGACCCCCCGCGGGGGTCTGTCCCGTTCCGGGGGCCTTCTCGACTATCAGGAGCTTCCTTCAACACCTGCCGCACCTCCCCCACCGAGCCCGCCGCGAACGCGGCCCTGAGCCTGGAGTCCAGCCCCCGCATCTCGAGGGAGCGTTCGCGCAGTTCGGCCTCGGCCACTTGGCCGTCGTAGCGAGCGGCCGGAGTCCCTGCGCGCTTGGAGTAGCGGAAGACATGCAGCCCGGAGAACCCCCGGTCGCGCACGAAGGCGCAAGTCTCCTGGAAATCCCCCCGGCTCTCCCCGGGGAATCCCACGAGCACGTCGGAAAATACCCCGGCCTTGGGAAAGCGCGCGCGCAAGGCCTCCAGGCGCCGGGCGTAGAGAGCGGCGGAGTACCAGCGCCCCATGCGCGAGAGGACACCCTCCGAGCCGGACTGCAGGGGGAGGTGAAAGGACGGGCAGAGCCTATCCCCGAGGGCAAGCGCCGTGTCCAGGAAGCGGTCGGTGATGTCAGTTATCTCCAGCGAGGAAAGCCGGATCCGGAAATCCCCCTCGATGCGGGCGAGCCGTTCCAGCATCCCGGGGAAGTCCACCCGGGAGCCGCCGACGTCGCAGCGATAGCGGCCCAGGCGGATGCCGCAGAGCACGACCTCGCGATAACCGGAGCGCAGGAGCCCGCGCACCTCACCCTCCAGCGCGCCGTAGGGCTTGCAGGAGAGGTCCGGCCGGATGGAGGGGATGATGCAGTAGGTGCAGTGCATGTTGCAGCCGTCCTGCACCTTGACGAAGGCGCGGCTATGCCCCTCGAAGGAGCCGATGCCCGCGTAGTCCGGGACGGGGCGGCAGCCCAGCAGGGCGGGGATCGAGTCCTTGTCCCCGTTGGAGACCACGTCGGCCCCGGGGGCGGCCTCGCGCACGGCCGCGGGGGAGCGCGTGGCCAGACAGCCGGTGACCACGAGCCGGGCGGCCGGGTTGCGGCGGGCGATGCGCCTAAGGAGAGTCAAGGCGTCGTCGTCCGCCGAGCCCGTGACCGTGCAGGTATTGACCACGCAGAGGTCCGCGGTCTCGAAGTCCCGCACCGCGACGGAGAGGCCGTCGGCGAGCACCCGCTCGCGCAGGGACTCGGTCTCGTACTGGTTGACCCGGCAGCCGAAGGTCTTGAAGTAGACGCGCAAACTAGTGCTCCGACCGGGACATAATGACCGTTTTGGCCGCGCGATTTCTGGAGCGAGCCGAAGCGACGCGAGGCGAGCAGGC
>CAYHRV010000228.1:0-5475 GCA_964359165.1 uncultured Elusimicrobia bacterium | reverse complement strand
CTTCTACCAGATGGGCCGCACCTCCGAGTCCCTGATCTATTTCGAGAAAGTGCTCGCGCATCACCAGGACCCTCAGCTCCAATCGTGGGTCGAGGGCCTGAAGGCACAAAGCCAGACAACATGAGGGACTCCCATGGCTGAAGACACTCCGAAGAAACCCGTCTCGAACATGCCGCCTCTCCCGCTTCCCGGCATGCCCCCCTTGCCCGGCTCGGCCGCCGGAAAGCCGCCCTTGCCGGGCGGGATGCCGCCGTTGCCGGGCGCGATGGCGCGGCCTCCCCTGCCGCTCGGCGGCGGCACTCCTCCCCCCATGCCGTATTCGCCCCAGCCCCCTGCGGGAGCGGAGTACGGCCGCCCTCCGGGGACGACGCCCCCATGGGCGACGCCTCCTTGGGGGACCCCTCCCGCGGGAGCCCCTTGGCCTCAACCCTACTTCCAGGCCCCGGCGTGGGGGCCTCCGGCCGCCGGTCCTTTCGGAGCGTACGGCGCGCCCATGGTTCCCGCCGGGGGTCCGGCTCCGTGGCCCCAGCCCCCCATCGGCCCGGCGGTCCCGGCCGGTCCCTCGGAGGCGGATAAGCGGGTCGCGGAGCTCGAGCGCAGGCTGCAGGAGGAGCGGGAGAAGGTGCTCCTGGCCAGCTTGAAATCCAAGGAGGAGTCGGCGGTCGCCTCCCGGGTGGAGATGTCCATCAAGGAGGTGCAGGACAAGCTGCGCCGGGACCGCAGGGACTCGGAGATGGAGGAGACGCGGCTCAAGCTCGAGGCCCGCATCCAGGAGCTCGAGAACCGCCTCGTCTCGGAGCGGGAGACCTGGGTCTCCACGCTCAAGGGACAGCTTCAGACCCGGGAGGTCCAGGATAAGGAGATCGAGACCCAGTTCACCGGCCGCATCCAGGAGATGGAGCGCCGCTGGCTGGAGGAGAAGGCGCATTGGCAGAAACTCATCGGCGGCAAGGAGGACGAACTGCGCAACGCGCGCGCGCTGGCCGAGAAGCTCAAGGGCCTGGAGACGGAGCACCAGAGGCTCCAGCAGGAGAAGTCCTTTAAGGAAGAGCGCATGCAGCAGATGGCGCAGGACAACATGGCCCTGCAGGCGCGCACGGCCGCCGCGGCCGAACATGAGAGGGAGTATTTCCAGACCAAGGCGGAGCTGGAGAAGACCCGGGACCAGCTTCGGCTGGCGGTGGAGCGCTACGAAAGGGACCTTCAGACGCTCCGGTCGGGCTCCAAGGAGCGCGAGGAGCGGCTCTTGGTCGACAACGAGAGGCTGCAGACGGAGCTCATGTCCCTGACCCAGCGGACGCGCTCGGAATACGAGGCCGAGATCCGCCGCATCAAGACCGACTACGAATCGGACCTCAAGAAAGCCCGCGCCCAGGCGGACCTCTCCGGGGCGGCCCTGCAGAGGATGCGCGCGGTGGGCGGCGCCCTGGAGAAGCAGGTGGCCTCCCTCAAGGCCCAATCCGAGGAGGCCAAGAAGCTCAAGGAGGAGTTCCGCTCCGTCAACGAACGCTACAAGGCGGAGTTCCTCACGCTCCAGCGCAAATGGCAGGAGCGGGAGGAGGAACTGCGCAAGCAGGCGGCCGCACACTATGAGAAGCAGCTCGACGCGGAGCGGGCCAAGATCAAGCTGAGGGCGCAGGAGGAGATCCAGAATCGCCTGCTCA
Organism: uncultured Elusimicrobia bacterium; assembly: GCA_964359165.1. GTDB lineage: Bacteria > Elusimicrobiota > Elusimicrobia > UBA1565 > UBA1565 > CAYHRV01. The sequence continues at coordinate 3,811 of CAYHRV010000228.1, read as the reverse complement.
AGACGCAGGAGGCCCTGCGCGAGGAGATGGACCGGGAATTGGTCCTGCGCGAGAAGACCTTCCGCGCCAAGGTGGAAGGGGACTTTGCCGAACGCATCCAAGCCCTGCGTTCGCAGGCGCAGAAGACGGAGCTCCACGCCGAGGAGGCGCGCTCGCAGACGGAGGCGGATTCCCAGCGCAAGGCCCAGGAGACGGAGTCCCTGCGCCGGGCGCTCGACGAGCTGAGGGGCCGCCTGGCCAAGGAGGAGGAATGGAAGGCCTCCGCCGGCAAGGAACGCGTCGAGATCGAAGCCCAGCGCGAACGCGAGCAGTCCGCCCTGCGCGAGAAGGTGCGCCGGCTCGAGGAGGCGCTCAGCGAGTCCCTGGCCAGGCTCACCACGGAGGAACGGCGCTTCGCGGCCTCCTCCGCGGACCGCGACAGCGCCCACCGGCTGCGCTTGGGCCATGCCATCAAGGAGAAGCAGGCGGCCAAGGAGGCCGAGGAACTGCGCGTCCGGATCGCCCAGGCCGAGGGCGAGGCCGCGGCCCTCAAGCAGGAGAAGGACCGGGCCGAGGAGGCGGTGCGCGCGGCGGCGGCGGAGCAAGAGAAGGCGCGGCGGAAGACGGATATGGTACGCTCGGAGATGGAATTGAGGATCAGGGCGCTGGAAGAGGAACTGCGCAAGCAGCGTGAGGAGGGTTCTTGATAATAGGAAAAACTTCCTCTCGATGGGCAAGCCCCCCCCCGGGGGGGTTTCCCGTCGGTGTGTGTGTGTCGTGATAAGTCTGACTCGGCTCAACGGCTCGTCCCTCGTGATAAACGCGGAGCTCATCGAAACCGTGGAGTCCGGCCCGGATACCGTCCTGAGCCTGGCCACCGGGAACCGCTACATCGTCCGCGAGACGGTGGACGAGGTCGTGGGAAAGGTGATAGAGTACCGAAAACGCGTGGACGCGGATCGGCCGGTCCGCAACCCCATCAAAGGATTCGAGCGGGAATAGACCCGGCAAAGGATAAAGACTATGGATATCGGCACAATCATGGGCATCCTGGTGTTCATCGGGCTCGCGATCGCCGCCATCCTCCATTCCGAGGGCATCAAGGGTTTCGCCCCCTTCGCGAACATGGAGGCCCTCCTGCTCGTCATGGGGGGGACTTTCTGCGCCACCTTGGTGAACTACCCCCTCAAGCAAGTGGTCGGGCTGGGGAAGATACTGCGCAAGGTCATGCTGCACGGTTCGGAGGAGACCACGGGGATCGTGGGGACTTTCGTCTCCCTGGCGCAGAAGGCCAAGAAGGACGGCTTCCTCTCCCTGCAAGCCGACGTCAACGCCCTCAACGACGATTTCCTCAAGCGCGGCGTCCAACTCGTCATCGACGGCCAGGACCAGGAGTTCATCCGGAACATGCTGGAGACGGAACTGGGCTTCATCCGGGAGCGTCACAAGGGCGGGCAGGAGATATTCAACGCCATGGGCACCTATGCCCCGGCCTTCGGCATCATCGGCACCGTGCTCGGCATGATACTCATGCTCAACTCCATCGACGATGTCTCGGCCGTCCCCCGGCGCATGGCCCTGGCCCTGGCCGCGGCCTTCTACGGCCTGGGTTCCGGCTACCTCATCTTCCTCCCCATGGGCGGGAAGCTCCGCCGCCGCTCCGAGGAGGAGCTCCTGGTCAAGGAGATCATCATCCGCGGCGTCCTCCTCCTGCAGAGCAGCGCCACGCCCAGGGTCGTGGAATCGAACCTGAAGGCCTACCTGGAGCCCGCCAAGCGAGTGCTGGTCAAGGGGCAGGCCGAGGCGAAGTAAGGATGCCGCTTCGAGCGCCGAAGGGCTTCATCGACGAATCAGACCCCAAGGTCTGCCTCATCGGGCATCCCGCCCCGGCCTGGCTGGTCAATTACGCGGACCTGATGACGGAGCTCGTATGCTTCTTCGTCATCCTATACGCCCTCTCCGCGGCCCTCAACAAGGACGTCCAAAAGGCCGCCAAAGAAGTCAAGGAGGAGATGGACAAGGCCAAGATCGAGGGGGAGGTCAAGATCACGAAGGAAGGCCTGCGCATCAGCATGGAAGAGAAGGGCACCACCGGCTTCTTCGACAGCGGAAAGGCGGACCTCACCCCCACCATGGTCGATATCACCGATAAGATCGCCCCCAAGCTCCTCGACCTCACCCATAAGTTCGAGCTCATCGTGGAGGGCCATACCGACAACATCCCCATCTCCGATGAGTATTTCGGCTCCAACTGGGAGCTCTCCACGGCGCGGGCCACCACGATAGGGGAATATTTGATAAAGCAAAGGGGTTTCCCTCCGTCCCGGATGGGGGCCATCGGCTATGGGGAGTTTCGTCCCGTGGCTCCCAATGACTCGCCAGCCAACCGTTCGCGCAACCGGCGCGTGGTGTTCTTCGTCAAGACCACCGGGGAGATCAACGAACAAGCGAAGGCGGCCGCGGCCGCGATGAAAGCGGAGAACGCGGCGGCCGTCGCGCCGCCGGCCGCCTCTCCAGCGGCGGAGCAGGAAACGCCGCCTCCGGCGGAGGGGGTTGCGGCGACGCAGGCTGAGGCGGAGGAGACACGATGAGGAAGTCCCCTGGAAACGAGCGCACGCCAAGAGGGCTCATCGGCCTCTCGGCGATTGCCCTCTTGGCCTGCGGGTCGGGCTGCGCCTCGGTGTCCGTGGGGCGGGGGAACAAGAAGGTCGTGCTCCAGGATTTCGCCGAGGGCCGCGTGGTGCAGGTGGCCGTCACCGACCGTCTGACCGGCTCCAAGGAGATGCTCTTCGTCTCCATGCCGCAGAAATCCCTTTTCCTGGAAGGCTACATCCAGGGCCTGGTGACCGATTACGAGGACAACCCCATCCAGGGCGTGGTGGTCCGCGCCGTGGCGGAGGGCGAGGAGAAATTCGTGGAGAAGAGCCAGGCCGCCTTCCAGACCTCCTCCTTCGACGCCGGGGTGAGCGACTCCAACGGGGTCTACCGCATCCGCTTCAGCCTGCCCGTCATCAAGAACAAGATCGACATCCGGGGGAAGCTCGTCTATAACCCGGGCTGGGAGCAGGAGAAGACCAATCTCGGGAAGGCGTACGAGCCGCAGATGAAGGAATCCCAGTTCCGGCTCTACTTCGACCAGAAGACGGGGACGCTCATCTTCCCCGAGGGGACGCGCAAGGTCGTCGTGCGCCCGGTGCGCAGCGACAAGCCGCCCAAGCGGGGAGAACTCCCCGGCGTGAAGGCGGGCGAAGAGGAGAAGCCGGCCGCCTCCAAGGGTGAGGAGGACATGTTCAAGGATTTCGGCTTCAAGCCGTGAGCTCGGCCTTGCCCGCCTACCTCGACCACAACTCCACGACCCCCGTCCGCCCCGAGGTCTTAGACGCCATGCTCCCTTTCCTGCGGGAGCATTTCGCCAACCCCAACAGCGTGCATGGGCCGGGGCAGAAGGTCCGCCACGCGGTGGAGGAGGCCCGCGAGCGGGTCGCCCGCCTGCTCGGCGCCCGGGACCCCTCCGAGGTGGTGTTCACCTCCTGCGGCTCCGAGGCCAATGTCTTCGCGGTGCAGGGGGCCTTGGAAGCCGCCCGCGCCCGCTCTACCCGCGCCGGGGGGACGGCTCCCGCGCACGCGGTGACTTCCGCCGTGGAGCATGATTCCATCCGGGAGCTCTTCGCCCGCCTCGAGGCGCGCGGGTTCTCCGTGAGCGTCGTGGGCGTCGACGCCCGCGGGCGGGTCCGGCCGGAGGAGATCGAGGCCGTCCTGCGTCCGTAGACGGCCGTGGTCTCCCTCATGCATGCCAACAACGAGACCGGCGCGGTCCAGCCCGTGGAGGAGG
>CAYHRV010000227.1:0-5525 GCA_964359165.1 uncultured Elusimicrobia bacterium | reverse complement strand
GCTAAACCTTCTAGCCGACCTTAACGACGCCATCGACGCGCCCGCGGGCGAGGAACTCACCCCCGCGTAGCCCTCTGACGCCCAAGCCCGCCCGGACTCTCGTTTCATCCTGCGTTCGCCCCTCCGATCCGGCATTTTCCCCTGGCAGGAGGGGGGAACTGGGGGTATGATAACTCTTGTGGAGGCCGAAGGAGCGGCGGACCAGGGCCCAACTCACGATATCAGGCATTATGTTGCAGAGGATCGGGCTAATGCAGCCTACGAGCGCCTGGGGGATGTCCATTTCCGCGATTGTAACAATTTTAGCCGTTCGCTAATGCAGGACCTGGAAGAGCAGGACCCCGGTGACCGCGACATACAGAAGGGAGAGGACGATGAGGCTGCGGCGGTCGAGGCGGATGGCCCGGGGCACGCTGCCGTGCTCGATCATCCAGGTGGTCTTGACCACCACGGCCAGGCCCGCGATGACGAAGAGATAGGCGCCCAGATAGATCTTGTCCATGAGGACCAGGTAGGAGACCTCCGGGAGGTCTTCGTTGAGCGTGATCTGGAGGGCGACGATGGTCAGCAGGGCGGTGATGCCGATGCCCACGCGCGCATCCACGTATTTGGGGTGGAAGAGGAACATCAAGGACGCGCAGAATACCACGCAGACGATGGGCAGGATGAGCTTGACCGCATAGGGGAACATCGGCCGCTCGATGGGCAGTTCGATGCGCACGCGGGAGAAGGTGGTGCGCGGCGCTTCACGGATATCTCCGAAATCCGTCGGATAGGTGACGGGCTGGACGGAAAGCGCGGGCCGCCCGATGATGAAGCCCGGCAGCTCCAGGGAGGGGTTGATGGAGATCGGCTTGCGGTCAGGGAGGAAGAGCAGGTCCTGGGCCGCATGGCTCGAGTCCTCCAGCTCCACGACCAGCGTCTGGCGGTCGAGGGGGTAATCATAGAGCGGAAGCTTGCGGCTGAACCAGCCTTGGGCGCGCACGACCTGGTAGTATTCCCCGTTGGGCAGGAGCAAGGGCTTCTCGTAGTCCTGGGCGCGCATGAGACCCCAGCTCTCGTAAGGGTTGATGAACTCGAAGCTCGCGGCCGGATTGAGCGAGGCGTTGCGCCAGCGGAACCAGATATAGAGGTCCGCGTAGTAGCTGTGGGACTTGAGGTCGAGGTGCTGGATGTCCTGGAGGTAAGCTCCGACGGTCACCGGCTCCGGGGATCTCGGCGCGGCGCAGAGGGAGGGGGGGAGCGCGCCGAGCCAGGCGAAAAGGAAGGCCGAGCATGCGGCGACGAATGCCGCCGCGCGTCGAGAGAGGGCGCCGTGTTCCAGGCCGGCTCGTTCCTTCACGCGGCGTATTGTATCACAAAGCCATGGGAGCCGCCCGGCTCAGGGCTCGGCGGCTCCCGCTCGCATTGGCTCCGTACATCGCGGCCGGCCGGTGCGCATATCCCTATGGTAAAACAAGGGAACTCCTGCTATTATGGATATCGTGGAAGCTCCGGGAGTAGTGGGTCGTAGTTTACCTCACGATATCATCCGATCTATTGCGTTCGGGCACGCTTGAAATCCTCACGAACAAATCGGAGGATGGGCACGCCCGAACGCGCGATAGATGTCCTGCGCCAATTCATCGGACCTACGGACAGGGAGCATCTCGTGGTCATGCTTCTCGACCACAGGGGCGCCATCCTCGGCGTCCACACGGTTTCTATTGGGACGATGACCGTAAGCCTGGTTCACCCGCTGGAGGTGTTCAAGCCCGCCATTATGTCCCGTGCAGCGGCGCTCATCCTCTGCCACAACCATCCCTCGGGGGTTGCCCGGCCATCGTCGCAGGACAGGAATACGACACGAAGGATTGCCCAAGCAGGCAAATTGCTGTGCATCCCGCTCGTCGACCATATCATACTCGGGGAAGGATACTTCTCGTTCCGAGAGGCGGGGTTCCTCTCGTGACCAAAGGAGCCTCAATACCGCCTCCGTGAGCCTCTTGGCCGGCTGGGTAAACATCTATTCACGGGCCCTGGATTTCGCCGCGCAAGCCCATGGCGAGCAAAAGACGCCCAAGGGGCTGCCCTATATCGTCCATGTCGCCGCCGTCGCGGCGGAAACCCTCGCCGCGCTGGCCGCCGAGGACCACGACGCCGAACTCGCCGTCCCCTGCGCTCTGCTTCATGACGTTATGGAGGACACCATGACGACCTTGGCCGACATCGAGGCCGCGTTCGGCCCAAGGGTGGCCGCTGGCGTCTCGGCCCTGACCAAGGACGATTCTCTGCCCAAAGAACGCCGGATGGCCGACAGCCTGGATCGCATCCTACGCCAGCCGCCCGAGATCGCGGTGGTCAAGCTGGCTGATCGGATGACCAACCTCGCGCCGCCCCCGGCACAGTGGACGCCCGGGAAGATCAGCGCCTACCGCGAGGAATCACGCGAAATACTCCGAAGGCTGGGCCCGGCGAGCTCCTATCTGGCGGCCCGCCTCGCACGGCGTTTGCAGACCTATCCGACATAGGCAGGCGATTTACACTACGGCAGCTCGCTCGCCCTGCTGACCACCTTGTAGTCCACGCCCAGCGCCCCTTTGAAATGCCTCTCGCCGCAGTGGATCTTACGGCGCTCGTGCGGCCGCAGGTCGGTTTGCCAGTTGCCGCCCTTGGTCTCCCGCACCAGGTAGAGCAGGGGCTTGCCGGTCGCGCGGCCGTGCTCGTCGCGCTCTTCCATCACGATGGCCCAGTCGGGGTTGTAGCCGCCGATGGGCGTCGGGACCATGAACCAGGAAGGCAGCTTGAGGTACAGCTTTACGTCGTCGCGGGCTTCCAGCGCGCGCACGAAGTCCCTCTCCACGTCGGAGTCGCAAGCGACGTGATCGTAGACCGAGTTCTTGGCCGGCACCAGGAAGTCCAGCCAGTCCTCGACCGGGGCCTCCAATTGGGACATCTCGTACCAGGCGTTGATGCGCTGGTACTGGATGCCGTTGACCAGCTGCTCGGCCAGCCGCTCCTTGAGCGCCCGCACGGCGGCCATGGCGAATTCCTGCGGGTTGTCCATGGCCGCTTTCTGATTGCGGGCCCTCTTGAAGACTTCCAGGAGCGTAGTGCGCGTGAGGCGGATGGGAGGGGTGGCGTGCTCCATCAGCTCGGCCATCAGCTCGACCAGATTGGGCAGGGGATGGTTGCCGGCCAGATATAGGGCGGTTTTGGAGGCGGTCATGGGCGCGGCGGTAAACGCCCCGGGCCCTTCGGCCACGACGTCCACGCGGGCCTTGGCCACCGTGATCCTGGGCGGCCGGATGTCCAGCTTGTCCACGTCGGCCACCGCGTCCTTGAGGAGGGCCTGGGTGTCTATTTTGACGGCGTAGCGGGTCTTGTGCTTGATCCGCTCCCAAAGCTCCTTGAACTCCGGCCGCAGGATGCACTCCTTGCGCAGCTTGACCATCACCCGCTTGCGGGCGTTGGCGGGCTTCGGCGGCAGGCCCTCTGCGCCGTATTCGTCCTCGATCTCGGACTGGAGGCGCTCCACGTAGCGCTCGTAGCTCTCGTTGGCCACCACGGTCAGCACGTTCACCTTCTCATCCTTGATCCTGTCGCCGGCCTGGTCCACGGAGAGCCGGACGCCGCGGCCGATCTCCTGCCTTTTCTTGAGCTCCGAGGCGGTCTGGTTGAGGGTGCAGATCTGGAAGACGTTGGGGTTGTCCCAGCCTTCCCGGAGAGCCGAATGCGAGAAGATGAAGGCCACCGGCTCCTCGAAGGACAAAAGCCGTTCCTTGTCCTTCATGATGAGGTCGTAGGCGGCTTCGTCCTCCTTGGTCTTGCCGGACATCGAGTCCAGAACCTCCAGCTCCCCGCCGCCGCGGCGCTTCTGCGCGAAATAGGCCGCCTGGACTTTTTCCGGATCGATGTTCCGCCAGTCGGGATGGGCCTTCTTGAGGTCGTTGAAGGCGCGGACGAACTGCCGGCGGATGATCCCCCCGGCCGCGGCGTAGTTGTCCACCCGGTCGATGAAGAAGAGGGAAAGGACCTTGATCCCGGAGCCTTTGAGCCGCGCCTGCTTGCGGAAATGCTCTTCGAGGGTATAGCGGATCTGCGCATCGAACACGGCTTCCCGGTCGGCGCCGCGCGATTCGCCGGTCTTGAGCTCCAGATTGTTGGCGAACCGGACGAAGCCTCCGCCGGGGTTGATCTCGTCTATGTCGAAGCCGGCGTAATCCTTGCGCCCGGTCTTCGCCTCCAGGGAATCCCCGGGCCTGACCGTGACCAGGGTTTCCTTGACGGTATCGCTCTTCATGAGCTTGTGGACGGCCAGCCTGGCGGTGATGGTCTTCTTCTCCGTCCGGATGCTCTCAAGGCGCACGAAGACCTGGTTGGTGTCGTCCTCCTTGATCACGGAGGCGACCTCGATGCGCTTGACCAGGCCCTGGCGGTAGGCCTCGAACGGGCTCAGGCGGTAGACGAGGTTGTAGTGGTTGCGGTGGGTGGCGCTGTAGCGCAGGGCCAGCAAGGGGTCCAGGGCTGAAAGCGCCTTGACGCGCAGTTCGCTCTCCATGTTCTGCGGCTCGTCGAGGATCAGGACCGGGCGGGCGGCCTGGATCAGGTGGATGGGCGTCTCCCCTTGCAGGCGGTCCGTGCTCTGGCGGATGACGTTGGACGCCTTGTTGAAGGAGTCTATCGTCATCACCATGAGCTCCACGCTGTCGGAGAGGGCGAACTGCCTCACCTGGGAGAGGTTGTCCGAGTCGTAGACGTAGTAGCGATAGGCCAGGTTGTCGTAAAGAGCCCGCAGGTGGTCATGGGTCACTTGCAGGGTCTTGAGCACACCCTCGCGGATGGCCACGGAAGGCACGACGACGATGAACTTGCGCAGCCCGCAGCGGCGATACAACTCCAATGCGGTCCGGAGATAAACGTAGGTCTTGCCCGTTCCGGTCTCCATCTCCACCGAGAAGTTCGGGAAGCGGGCCTTCTTGGAGCCGGAGGCCGTCTCGATCTCCTGCTCGATGCAGGCCAAGGATGGGTCACCCTCGATGCCGTTCTGCTCCTGCACCGCGTGGAGGTTGGCGAGCAGCTTCGCCTCGTCGAGATCGAGCCGGTTGGCGATGGCCGCGAAGTCAACCCCCCAGGCGAAGCCGGAATAGGCGTCGGCGAACACCTGCCCTTCGAGCAGGCCGGTCACGGCCTCGATGGCCTGTATCTGGAAGTCCTGGTTGGCGTCGAACTTGAATCGCATCCGCTATGCCTTAGCGCAGAAGGAGCAAGGACGGCAGGGAGACCGTGATGATGCGCGGGTCGCGGACCCGGATATCGTCCGTCATGGTCACTAGGACGCCGAAGGGCGCGTTGTTCTCCCGTTTCTCAAGGAAAGCCCGCAGCCCTTGCGTATCCTCCAGTTCATCCAGACGCCGGCGGTACTTGACCTCCAGCGGGATGCGGCGGGCCCCCACCGTCAGGATGAAGTCGACCTCCGGCTCAGCGGATCGCGCCGGGAAGTGGGCCAAGTCCAGGTGCGGCAGGCCGGCCAGGAAGTAGCCGGC
>CAYHRV010000226.1:0-5532 GCA_964359165.1 uncultured Elusimicrobia bacterium | reverse complement strand
CTTGAAAGCGTGGAGGGCGGCGAGCACATGGCGCGCTATTCCTTCCTCGGCTCCGGGCCCTTCGAGACCCTGGCCGTCGAAAACGGTTCCGCCCGCCGCATCCGGGAGGACGGGACCGTCGTCCCTCTGCCGGGGAACCCCTTCCTTGCCCTCGGCCGTCGGATCCGGGACTTCGACTCCGCTCCCGCCCCCGGTCTGCCGCGTTTCTGCGGCGGCGCGGTCGGGACCTTGGACTACTCGATGGTCCGTCATCTGGAACCGACCGCCCGCATCCCAGCCCGCCCGGGAGCCGAGGCGCGCCTCATGCTCTTCGGAAACGTCGTGGCCTTCGACCACCTGCGCCACCGGATGCTCCTCATCGCCAACGTGATCCGGGAAGAAGGGATCTCCACGGTCTCGGCTTACCGCAAGGCCCGCCGCGCGCTCAATGCCATGCGCGAGCGCCTCTTCCGGCCTTTCCCCGCGCTCAAACCCCGGCGTCCCGGTCCCCGTGCCGGGACGCCGCGTTTTCCATCCGGCCCCGCGGCCGAGCGGGCTTTCCTGGAAGGAGCAGCCGGCCTCAAGGGGCATATCCGCGCCGGGGACATCTTCCAGGCCGTGCTCTCCTCGCGCGCCGACATCCCCGTTGCCGGGCCGCCGTTCTCCGTCTACCGCGCCCTCCGGGCGCTCAACCCCTCTCCCTACATGTTCTTCGTGGACTACGGCCAAGAGACGGCCCTGGGCGCTTCGCCCGAGATGCTCGTGCGCGTCGAGGGAGGCTTAGTCGAGGCCCGTCCCATCGCCGGGACGCGGCCCAGGGGAGGGAGCGAGGAAGAAGACGACCGGCTTGAGAAGAGCCTGCTCTCCAGCGTCAAGGAGAAGGCCGAGCACCTCATGCTCGTCGACCTAGGACGCAACGACGTGGGCCGCGTGTCGAGAGCCGGAAGCGTTCGCGTGCCCTCCTTCATGAAGGTCGAGCGCTACTCCCATGTGATGCACCTGGTCTCCAGCGTCAAAGGCCGCCTCCGCCGGGGCCTGAGCGCCTGGGACGCGTTCGCTTCCTGCTTTCCGGCCGGGACCGTGACCGGCGCCCCCAAGATCCGGGCCATGCAGCTTTTGGCGCGCGCCGAGACGGCGCCGCGCGGCCTATACGCCGGAGCCGTCGCGTGCTGTGATTTCCGGGGCAACCTAGACTCGGCCATCGCCATCCGCAGCCTGTGCATGAGCCGCAAAGGCAAGGCCTGGACCGCGCAGGTGCAGGCCGGGGCCGGGATCGTCGCGGATTCCAGTCCGCGCCGCGAGCTTGAAGAGATCAAGAGCAAGGCCCGGGTGTTGCTGGAAGCGATAAGGACAGCCTAATGAAACGAACGGCACGACAAGCCAACGCTCGCCCCCGGCTCGGCCGGAGGCGAGTGCTTCTCATCGACAACTACGACTCCTTCACCTACAACCTCCACCAATGCCTCCTGGAACTCGGGGCCCGGGTGCGGGTCGAGCGCAACGACGCCCTCTCTCCCGACGAGGCGCTCGCCCTCGGCCCCGAAGCCATCGTCGTCTCTCCCGGACCGGGACGGCCGGAGGATGCCGGCGCCCTGCTCGGCATCCTGAGCCTGTGCGCGCCGACCATCCCGATCCTCGGCGTATGCCTGGGGCACCAGGCCCTGGCCCAGGTCTTCGGCGGCCGCGTTGTGAGGGCCCGGACCCTGATGCACGGCAAGGTCAGCCGCGTGCGGCACGATGGAAGCGGAGTCTACCGGGGACTACCCCGACCCTTGGAGGCCGCCCGGTATCACTCCCTCTGCGTCGAGCCGAAGTCCCTGCCTCCCTGCTTCAAGGTGTCGGCCTGGGCGGAGGATGGGACCATTATGGGACTACGCCATCGCCGCTTCCCAGCCGAGGGGGTGCAGTTCCACCCCGAATCCATCGCGACCCCCGAGGGAAAAGCTCTCCTGCGCAATTTTCTGGCGTCCTCGCGGAGCGCTCGATGAGCTTCCAGGCTTTACTGGCCAAGGCGGTGCGCGGGGAGTCCCTGGGCGCCGAAGGCGCCCGCATGGCCATGGACCTCATCATGAGCGGCGAAGCGGGCGACATCCAGACGGCCGCGTTCCTCGGAGCCCTCGGACCTCGCGCGCTCGGCGCGCAAGAGCTCGCGGGATTCGCGAGGAGCCTGCTTTCCCGCGCGGTGCGCGTGGACCTCGCCAAAACCTCCCTGGTGGACACCTGCGGCACGGGCGGCGACGGATTGGACAGCTTCAATTTCTCCACGGCCGCGGCCCTGGTGGCGGCCGGAGCCGGAGCCGCGGTCGCCAAACACGGCAACCGCGCCGCCTCCAGCCGCTCCGGCAGCGCGGACGTGCTCGAAGCCCTGGGCGTGAGCGTGGACGTTCCCCCCGAGACCGCCCTGCGCTGCAGCCGGGAGACCGGCTTCGCCTTCCTGTTCGCCCCGCGCTATCACCCGGCCATGAAGAGCGTGGCCCCCCTGCGCAAGGCCCTGGGCGTGCGCACGGTTTTCAACCTGCTGGGCCCGTTGGTCAATCCCGCCGGCGTGCGCAGACAGGTGGTCGGAGTCTACCACCTCGACCTGCTCAAGACCTACGCGGAGGTCCTGCGCGAGCTGGGCGCCGAACGCGCGCTCGTGGTGCGGGGTTCGGACGGCATGGATGAACTGACGCTCACCGGCCCCACCTCGGTCTGGCACCTGGAGCGGGGAGGTCTGCGCGAGGAGACCGTGTCCCCGGAGGACGCGGGGCTTTGCCGCGCCGACCCCTCCTCCCTGCGCGGGGGCGACGCCGCGGAGAACGCGCGCTTGATGGAGGAAGTGCTCGAGGGAAAGCCCGGCCCCTTCCTCGAGGGCACCCTATTCAACGCGGCCGCGGCCTTGATCGCCGCCGGGCTCGCCCCCGGCTGGAAGGACGGCGTCGCCCTGGCGCGCGAGAGCATCCGCTCGGGCAAGGCGATGGCCGTGCTCTCGGGCCTGCGCAAGATCGCCGGCTCGGAGAAGAAGGACGCATGAGCGGCCGACCGAGGGATACCCCGAGGAAGTGTGACCGAGCTCTTCGGCGAGGGAATGCCGCTTCCGATTTCCGTCGGGGAGCGGCCCGCCTCCGAGGGCATGGGAGCGGCCTGCAAGGGACCGTCCTTGGACGCATCGCTCGCGCCGCCGGCCTGCGCGTCGCAGCGCTCAAGCGCCGCGAAGGCCTGGCCACTCTGCGGCGCCGGGCGCTTTCCACTCCCGAGCCGCTCGATTTCACCGCCCCTTTCAAGACCCCGGGCAGGCATGTCATCGCCGAGGTAAAGCTCGCTTCCCCCTCCCAAGGCCCCATCGCCCCGGGCATGGATCCGGTCGCCGCCGCGGAGCAATACGCGGCCAACGGGGCGAGCGCGCTCTCGGTGCTCACCGAGCCGCGCTTCTTCGGCGGGAGCCCCGCCCATCTGCGCCGCATCCGCTCCGCCGTGCGCATCCCCCTGCTCATGAAGGACTTCGTGGTGGACGAATACCAGCTCTACCTCGCGCGGGCCTCCGGGGCGGACGCGGTGCTCCTCATCGCCGCCCTCTTGGATGAGCGGCGCCTCAGGGAATTGATCCGGCTCTCGCGCACGCTCGGCCTCGCCGTCTTAGTCGAGGCCCATACGCCCTCCGAACGGCGCCGCGCCCTCGCCTCGGGCGCGGACTTGGTCGGGATCAACACCCGCGACCTCAAGACCTTGCGCGTGGACCTGGGCACCGCCCGGGACCTGGCTCCGCGCCGAGGAGAGCGGGCCCTCTTCATCTGCGAAAGCGGCATCGGCTCCGCCCGGGACATCGCCGCTCTCGCGCGCTTGGGCTATCGCGGCTTCCTGGTCGGGACCGCGCTCATGCGCACCGGCAGGCCCGGCCGGGCTCTCGCCGCCCTGCTCGGCCGCCCTCCGGCCCGTCCCGGGACGCGGGTCAAGGTCTGCGGGATCACGCGGCTCATGGACGCCCGCGAGGCGGCGCGGCTGGGCGCCTGGGCCGTGGGTCTGGTCTTCCACCCGCGCTCCCCGCGTTTCGTCCCCTTCTCCCGGGCCAAGGCCCTCCTTAAGTCCTTGCCCGAGTCTCTGGTCCGCGTCGGCGTGTTCCTCGACCCCGGGGAAGCGGAACTGCGCCGCGCGTTCAAACTCCCCCTGGACCTCATCCAACTGCAGGGCCGCGGTTTCCCGGCTGCGGCCAGGATATTCGGCTCGGACCGTATGATACGCTCCCTTCCCTTGCGTTCATCGGGGGATGGGCGGCGGGCGCTCGGCGCCAAGGCGGCTTTTCTCCTTGCCGACAGAGCTAGGGATACTCACGCGCGCCCCGCGGGGACCGCGCCGGACTGGGGCTTGGCCGGACGGCTCTGCCGAGCGCGCCCCCGCACCCTGCTCGCGGGCGGCCTGACCCCGGAGAACGCGGCCGCGGCCATCTCTCGCGCGCGGCCCTGGGGAGTGGATGTCTCCAGCGGCGTGGAATCCTCTCCGGGGATCAAGGACAAGTCTATTCTGAGGAGATTCTTCAACTCGGTCCGGAAGGCCGACCGAGGGATAACCCGAGGGAGAGCCGCGTGAATAAACCGTCAACATCCGGTTATTTCGGCTCCTTCGGCGGCTGTTTCGTGCCGGAGACGCTCGTCGGCCCCCTGCGAGATTTGGCCGAGTCCTACTCCCGCGCGAAAAGGGACCCCGGTTTCCGCAAGGAACTGGGCTCCATGCTGCGCGATTTCGCCGGACGGCCCACGCCCTGGACTTTCGCCCGAAGGCTGACCCGCTCCCTGCAAGGCGCGCGCATCTACCTCAAGCGGGAAGACCTCGCGCACACGGGAGCGCACAAGATCAACAACACCGTGGGACAGGCCCTGCTCGCCGCGCGCATGGGCAAGAGGCGCGTCATCGCGGAGACCGGCGCGGGCCAGCACGGGGTCGCGACGGCCGCCGCGGCCGCGGCCCTGGGCCTAGAATGCGCGGTCTACATGGGCGAAGTCGACATGAAGCGCCAAGCCCTCAATGTCTTTCGCATGCGCCTGATGGGCGCCGAGGTCGTGCCCGTGTCCTCGGGAAGCCGGACGCTCAAGGACGCGGTCAACGAGGCTCTGCGCGATTGGGCACGGAGCGTGAAGACGACGCATTACATCCTGGGCTCGGCCTTGGGCCCTCATCCCTTCCCCTCCATGGTCCGTGATTTCCAGTCCGTCATCGGCAAGGAAGCGCGACGGCAGGTCCTTGCCTCCTGCGGCCGCCTGCCGGACCTGGTCGTCGCCTGCGTGGGCGGCGGGAGCAATTCCATAGGCATGTTCTCCGCCTTCCTCGATGACCGGAGAGTGGAACTGGCGGGAGTGGAGGCGGGCGGAGAAGGCATCCGGAGCCTGCGCCATGCCTCGCGCTTCGCCCCGGCGCCCTGGGGAGGCCGTCCCGGCGTCCTCCATGGCACGCGCACCTATGTGCTCCAGGACGGGCACGGCCAGATCCGGCCAACGCACAGCGTGTCCGCGGGCCTCGACTACCCGGCCGTGGGGCCGGAGCATTCGGCGCTCTTCGAGAGCGGCCGCGCCCGCTATGTCT
>CAYHRV010000225.1:0-5569 GCA_964359165.1 uncultured Elusimicrobia bacterium | reverse complement strand
GCCACGGCGTTCATCTCCTCCACCCGCGCCTTGGACCGGGCGGCGATGAGGCGGGCCAGCGCGGTCTTCCCGGTCCCGGGGGGGCCCGCGAAGAGCAGGGAGCTCACGCGGTCGGCCTCGATGAGCCGGCGCAGCAGCCGTCCCGGGCCGAGGATATCTTCCTGTCCGGCGAAATCCTCCAGCCGCTTGGGGGCCATCCGGGCCGCCAGAGGCCTGTCCTTGATAGGGGTCTCGGAGGGGAAGAGTTCCGCGTCGGGCACGTTAGAGAGCGGAGCCCAGCGCCGCGCTCATGCGCTCGATGGCCTTCTCCTCGGCGCGGTCGAAGTTCTCCATCTTGGAATTGAGGAGATAGACCTCGGCGGCGAGCTCGACGATGAGGAATCTCTGCAGGGCGAGAGTGTCCTGGAGATTGAGCTCGCGCTTGAGTTCCTCCGCCTTGTCGGCGATGTGCTTGGAGAGCACGGGGGCCTCCAAGGGGGTGATGCCCTCGATCTCGACGGTGAGCTCCTTTCCCAGCACGTCCACGGTGACGCGGTCGCTATGAAGAGGACTCATGAGGCCTCCACGGCTTTATCCAGTTTTTGCACCAGCCGGTCGAGCTTCGAGCGCACGCGCTGGGTCCGTTCGCCCAGGGCTTTGAGGCGGCGCAGCTCGAGCTCCTGGCGGCCGTTCTCTTCCTCGAGGCGGCGGAGCTCGGAGAGGAGCTTCGCGTTCTCCTCCAAGAGCTTCTTGAGCCGCTTGGCCGCCTCGACGACCAGGGTCTCCAGGTCCCTCAACCGGTCAGCGCGCATGTCAGCGCACCCCCCGCGGGGGTGTGCTTGCGTCCAGGGGGTC
Source organism: uncultured Elusimicrobia bacterium (assembly GCA_964359165.1). GTDB lineage: Bacteria > Elusimicrobiota > Elusimicrobia > UBA1565 > UBA1565 > CAYHRV01. The sequence goes on along the minus strand of CAYHRV010000225.1, from coordinate 4,735 downwards.
ATACCATCGTGTCATTAGGATGTTCCATTCAGCTCCTGAGTATCGCCGTAAACTTGGCCTTCAGCGTTTCCAGGATCCCCTCCACCGCCGACGCCACCTCCGCGTCCGTCAGCGTGCGTTCCATGTGGGAGAAGGTCAGCCGGAGAGTCATGCTTTTCTTCCCCTCGGGGACTCCCTTGCCGGTGAAGAGGTCGGCGAGCTCCACCGAGTAGAGCGCGTGGCCGCCCGCTGCCCGGACCGCGGCGGCGATGAGCGCATAGTCCGAGGAGGAGTCGAAGAGCAGGGAGATGTCGCGGGTCACCGAAGGGAAGGAGGAGAAGTCCCGCAGGGTCCTGGAGGGGACCGGGGCCCCGCAGAGCGGGTCCAGATCCAAGGACAGGACCGCGGCCGGGCCGGGTAGGCCCCAGAAATCCAGCTTGCCCGGGTGCAGGAGCCCGCAGAAGCCCGCGGGCTTGCCCTCGAGGAGCACGGCGACGGCCGCCTTAGGGTGAAGATAGGCGGGCAGGCCCGGCTCCAGGCCGGAGGTAGAGGGTGCCGCGGCCGCTTGGGAGATGCGTTGGGCCGCGGCGCCCGGCCAAAGCGCGAGCAGGGCGTCAAGGACGCCGGAGGCGTCGTGGAAGTCGACTTCCCTTCCCTTGTTCCTCCAATGCAGGCCGGCGGGGGTGCGGCCGCAGAGTAGGGCCGCGGCCACGGTGCGCTCCGATACCGCGCTGCCTGAGGCGTCCCAGGCATAGCGCCGGCCGACCTCGAAGAGACGCAGGTTCGGTCGGCCGCGGCTCGCGTTATAGGAGGCGGCTCGAAGGAGTCCCGGCACGAGTCCGGACCTCAGGAAGGCCTGGTCCGCGGCGATGGGATTGGCCAAGGCCACGGCGCCCTCCCGGGAGTCGCCGGACCAGTCGAGCTCCGACTCGGAGAGGAAATCGGTGTTGACGACCTCGGAGAACCCCATGGACGCGAGCGCGGACCGCGTTCCCCGGAGGGCCGAGACCACCGGGAGTTCGCAGGGCCTGGGCAGGCGGACCGGCCCGCTCTCCCCCGGGATGGAGTCGTAGCCGATATGCCGGGCCACTTCCTCGGCGACGTCCTGGAGGATGGTCAGGTCGAGCCTCCAAGAGGGAGGATGGAATAGCCAGCCCCCCTCGCGCCGCTCGAGCGTACGCGCGAGCGGCGTGAGCCGTGTTTCAAGCTCTTCCTTTGTGAGGGTCGTGCCTAGAATGGCGTTGATGGATGCCGTGGAAACCGATATGGGCTTCGTTTCAACCTTCCCCGGATACTCGTCGACGAGCGGCGCGGCTTTCCCGCCGCAGAGCCGCAGGATGAGCTCCGAGGCCCGCCGCGATGCCAGCTCCGCGGTCTCCGGGCTCGTGCCCCGCTCGAAGCGGTAGGAGGATTCCGACCTCAGGCCGAGGCGCCGGGAGGTCTTGTGCACCGCGCTGGGCGTGAACTGGGCGGCTTCCAGGAAGCAGGCCGTGGTCTTCTGCGTGACGCCGGTGGGCTCTCCGCCCATGACTCCGGCGAGGGCGACCGGGCCGGAATCGTCGGCGATGACGAGGTCCGTGCCGTCGAGCTCGTAGGTCTTGGCGTCGAGGGCTTTGAGGCTCTCCCCGGCCTTGGCGCGCCGCACGCGCACGCTCCCGCGCAGCTTGGCGGAATCGAAGGCGTGCAGGGGGTGGCCGGTCTCGAAGAGGACGAGATTGGTGATGTCGACTAAGACGTTGATGGGCTTCTGTCCGATCGCCTCCAGCCGCGCGCAGAGCCAGCCGGGGGAGGAGCCGACCTTCAGGCCGTGGAATTCGCGGCCGAGGTAGCGCCGGCAGCGGTCCGGTTCCGATATCTCCACGGGACGCGGCTTTAATGCCGCGTCCTGCGCGGGTTCCGGCGGGTCCAAGGGGGAGAGGGGCAGGCCGGCGTGCAAGGCGAGTTCGCGGGCCAGGCCATAGACGGAAAGGCAATCCGGGCGATTGGGGGTGACGTCCACCTCCAGAACCACGTCGCGCTCGCCAAGCAGGGAGGAGGCGTCGCGGCCCAGGGGCGTCGCCTCGGGCAGGACCAGGATGCCGGAGCCGTCCCCCGAGAGGCCTAGTTCAGGAGCCGAGCAGATCATGCCCGCCGACTCCACTCCGCGGATGCGCGCCCGCCCGATCTCCCGCCCTCCGGGCAGGCGGGCGCCGGGGGGGGCGAAAGCCACGACCTGTCCCGCGGCCACGTTGGGAGCTCCGCAGACCACCTCCAGGACGGCTTTCCCGTCGCTGACCTTGCAGAGGGAGAGCCGGTCGGCGTTGGGGTGCTTGGCTGACTCCAGCACCTTGGCGGTGACCACTCCGGTGAAGGAGGCTCCCAGGGGCTGAACCGCGTCCACGTCGAAGCCGAGCTCGGGCAGGAGCCGGAGCAGGTCGTCTTGGCCGGGCTTGGAGGGCAGGAACTCATGCAGCCAGCGCAGGGAGACTTTCACTTGAACTGCTCCAGGAAGCGGAGGTCGTTCTGGTAGAAGAGCCGGATGTCCGCGATGCGGTACTTGAGCATGGCGATGCGCTCCACTCCGAGCCCCCAGGCGTAGCCGGACCAGGTCTCGGGATCATAGCCGGCCGCGCGCAGCACGTTGGGATGGACCATGCCCGCCCCCAGGATCTCCAGCCAGCCCAGCTTCTTGCACACCGCGCAGCCTTTTCCGGAGCAGAGGATGCAGGAGACGTCCACCTGGGCCGAGGGCTCGGTGAAGGGGAAGAACGAGGGTCTCAGACGCAGACGCGTCCCGGGGCCGAAGAGGCCTTCCAGGAAGAGGCGGAGCGTGCTCTTGAGGTCCGCGAAGCTCACGCCCCGGTCCACGCAGAGGCCTTCGATCTGGTGGAAGACCGAGGAGTGCGAGGCGTCGGCGTTCTCATGGCGGAACACGCGCCCGGGAGCCATGATGCGCAGGGGCGCCGGGGGCCGCGCCGCCTCCATCGCGCGCACCTGCACGGGGCTGGTGTGCGTGCGCAATAGGAACGGGCCGGCGACCGAGCCCTGAGGCGAGGAAGTGCCGCTTCCGAGATTCGTCAGGGGGCGGCGCGTGCGCAGATAGAAGGTGTCGTGCATGTCCTTGGCGGGGTGGTCGGCGGGGAAGTTGAGGGACTCGAAATTGTTGCGCTCGGTCTCCACATGGGGGCCCTCCGCCCAGGCGAAGCCCAGCCGGGAGAGGATGAGGGCGATCTCCGAACCGACCAAAGTCAGCGGATGGAGGCTCCCGCGGCCCGGGGCGTCGCCCGGGAGCGTCAGGTCGACGCGCGTCCTCGAGAATTCCTCCTCTATGGTCTTGGCGGCGAAAGAGGCCTGGCGGGCGGAGACGGACCGCTCCAGGGACTCCTTGAGCCCGTTGGCCGCGGGTCCGAACGCGCGGCGGTCTTCTAGCGGGAGGTCCTTGAGGCTTTTGAGGAGGAGGGTAAGGCGTCCGCCGCGTCCCAGCAGGGCGACTCTCAGCGATTCCAGCTCATCGGGGGTAAGGGCGAGCTCGACCTCTTGGGCGGCCGTTTCGCGCAACCGGAGCCACTCTTTCTCCCAGGCCTCCCGGAGCATGGTCCGGGAGCGTCAGGCCGATTTGGAGAGGTCGACCAGCTGTTTGAAGGAGGCGGCGTCGCGCAGGGCCATTTCGGCGAGCATCTTCCGATTGAGCCCGATGCCGGCTTTCTTCAAGCCTGCCATGAAGCGGCTGTAGGTCGTGTTCTCCTCGCGGCAGGCCGCGTTGATGCGCCCGATCCAAAGGGAGCGGTACTCCCCCTTGCGGTCCTTGCGTCCGGTGTAGGCATGGGCGAGGGATTTCTCGACCTGCTGTTTGACCATCCTCCAACGGTTGCGCTTGTTGGAGTAATAGCCTTTGGCGATCTTGAAATATTTCTTCTTGTGCTTTCGGGTGGTGACGCCGGACTTTATTCTCATGGTCCCTTCTTAGGCGTACGGCAGAAGCTTGCGGATCTTCTCCCCGTCCACCGCGTTCATGATGGCGGATTTGCGCAGGCTCCGCCCGTGCTTGGCCGACATGGGGGTCAGCAGATGGCGGAGGCCGGCCCGCTTGAACTTCCACTTGCCGGAAGCGGACTTCAGGAACCGCTTCTTGGACCCGCTGTGGCTCTTGATCTTTGGCATGATATCAGGCTCCGGTCAATGTTTGGGCGCGAGCGTCATCACGAGGCGGTTGCGGTCGGGCATGGGCTGCTGCTCCACGACGGCCAGTGGGGAAAGCCTGTCCTGGATGTCCTTGAGGAGCCTGAGCCCTATGTCCTGATGCTGCATCTGCCGTCCCCGGAACACCACGGTCACTCGGACCTTGTCGTGTTCCTTGAGGAATTCCTCCACGTGCTTGAGCTTTACGTCGAGGTCGTGCGTCCCGATGACCGGGCTCAAGCGGACTTCCTTGAGCATCCCCGCCTTCTGGTTCTTGCGCGCCTCGCGCAGTTTTTTGTCCTGCTCGTACTTGAACTTCGCGAAATCCAGGATCTTGCAGACCGGCGGATTGGCGTTGGGCGCGACCTCCACGAGGTCGTGGCCCTTGGTTCGGGCCAATGTGATCGCTTCCGCCAGCGACCTGATTCCCAGCTGGGACCCGTCCGAATCGATGAGCCGAACCGAGGACGCCCTGATCTGTTGGTTGACGCGAGTCAAGTTAGTGGGACCAATGTATCATCTTTCGACGGGACCGTCAAGGTTTCGATTCAACTCATCTAAAATGTGACCGAAGCTGGGCTCGTCAACTCATTTAAGC
>CAYHRV010000224.1:0-5647 GCA_964359165.1 uncultured Elusimicrobia bacterium | reverse complement strand
GGGGACCGTGACTGTTTAACAAAAACACAGGACTCTGCTGAAATCGCAAGATGAGGTATAGGGTCTGACTCCTGCCCGGTGCTGGAAGGTCAAGGGGAGTTGTTAGCCGCAAGGCGAAGCGACGAACTTAAGCCCCAGTAAACGGCGGCGGTAACTATAACCGTCCTAAGGTAGCGAAATTCCTTGTCGGGTAAGTTCCGACCTGCACGAATGGAGTAACAAAGGTCCCGCTGTCTCAACGTAGTGCTCGGCGAAATTGTGGTACGAGTGAAGACGCTCGTTACGCGTGGTTAGACGAAAAGACCCCGTGGAGCTTTACTGTAACTTGACATTGTGTTATGGTCTTGATTGCGTAGCATAGCTGGGAGCCTTTGAACCTTGGGTTGTGGCCTGAGGGGAGGCGCAACGTGAAATACCAGCCTATTGGGACTGTGGCACTAACTCGCAGCCGTGATCCGGCTCGGGGACAGTGTCAGGCTGGCAGTTTGACTGGGGCGGTCGCCTCCTAAAGAGTAACGGAGGCGTTCCAAGGTTCCCTCAGGGCGAATAGTAATCGCCCATTGAGCGCAATGGCAGAAGGGAGCTTGACTGTGAGGCCTACAAGCCGAACAGGGACGAAAGTCGGACATAGTGATCCGGTGGTACCTCGTGGGAGGGCCATCGCTCAACGGATAAAAGCTACCCCGGGGATAACAGGCTGATCTGGTCCAAGAGTTCACATCGACGACCAGGTTTGGCACCTCGATGTCGGCTCATCGCATCCTCCCGCTGAAGCAGGTGGGAAGGGTTGGGCTGTTCGCCCATTAAAGCGGTACGTGAGCTGGGTTCAGTACGTCGTGAGACAGTACGGTCTCTATCTACCATGCGCGTCAGGAAACTTGAGGGGAGCTGTCCATAGTACGAGAGGACCTGGATGGACGAACCGCCTGTATACCAGTTATCCCGCCAGGGGTATCGCTGGGTAGCGGAGTTCGGTAGGGATAAGCGCTGAAAGCATCTAAGCGCGAAACCCGCCCCAAGATTAAGTTTCCCTTCCCCGCAAGGGGACTTGAAGGACACCAGAAGACTACTGGTTTGATAGGCCGCAAGTGTAAGAGCTGTGAGGCTTTCAGCTAAGCGGTACTAATCGTCCGAGAGGCTTGGCCATATTCTTCGATCGTCGCTCCCGTTTTTTTGGAGCGCGCGAGACGCTGTTTGCTCTCTGAAATCTGAGTCCGTAGACCCAGGTGAGTTCGCCCCGGCCCGTGCCGGGACGATGCCGTCGTCCCGGCCCGTGCCGGGACGAGGGTCAACCATACTCCCGCCAAATAATTTTCCGTTCAAGGGGCCCGCGAGGCCGGTGATATTTCCGACAGGGCTACACCCGTTCCCATTCCGAACACGGCAGTTAAGCCTGTCAGGGCCGATGGTACTAACGCCCATCTCGGCGTTGGGAGAGTAGGTCGTTGCCGGCCTCGCCGGCCCCTTGAATTCCGACCATGAAAATAAAGGTAGGGTTGTTCGCGCTTGCGATATGCGGGCTCTTATTCGCCGGTTCCAAGGCCGCCGCTCAGGGCCTGGGGACCAGCGCGCGACAAATTTCACCGGGTTCTTTGAGGCTGTTGGCATATTATCAGGGCGCGGCGTCCCAGGATGTCAATTTCCGGATATCCCAGGGCCAGACATGCGCGGCGGGGCCGGCCAATCCCAACGGGGTCGCCTTCCCGTGCGGACAGGCCGGCGACGTCGAGGCCTCGGGCAGGGGCGGCGCGCTCCTGCTCAAGGCCGTGTATCAGCCCTGGGAAAGCTTTCAATATTACGCGTTCGGCGGCGCCGGAGAGTACTCTTTATCGGTCCCTTCAACCACGATTCGGAATTTGTTGACGGGGGACCGGCCGGGAATGATCCTCGGGGCCGGATTAAAAGCGGTGTTGTATCCGGAAACGCTCGTGACGCCCGCCATCGCGGTCGATGTGAGCATGGCTCGCCACCGGTATTATTTCAACCGGCGGCATCCGGGCGGAACGCCCGGGGCCAACAATAACATCGAGCAGCGGTTGGATTTGATGCAGTACCAGGTGGCCGTGCAGGGCAGCCGGATTTTTCGCGTGAAGGACCCGGAGTTCCAGATCGAGCCGTACGGCGGGATCAAGTGGGTCCGGACGCAGTCGGATCTGAAGGATCTGACGGACGGCAGTCATGCGGGCGGGGGGCAGGACCGGGTTCATCCGTTCGTCGGAGTGAGGATTCCGGTCTACAAGCGGGAAACGTTTTTCGCGGAAGCCGCTTTCGTGGGGGTGTATCAGTACGCCGCCGGGATGGAAGTTCGTTTCGGAGGCTCGGAGGGCCGGTCTCGGACCGTGGTTCCCGTGAGGGAAGACGGCGCAAATCAGCCGCCGCAGGGGAAAATGAATGAAGCTGAGCAAGAAACAAAAAACTGAGAAGTCGACGAAGCTCGGGGCGGGACTCAAGGACGCCTCCAACCTGTTTTTTACCGAATACCAAGGGCTGAAGTTCATCGAGCTGGCCGATCTTCGGAGCAAGCTCCGCCCGCTGCGCTGCAAGTACACCGTCATGAAGAACTCGATTCTTCGGCACGCCCTCAAGGCGGCCGGAATCGAGGGCTCGGACCCCAAACTCATCAAGGGCCCCGTCGGCTTGGTGGTGGCGGCCGGCGATGATCCCGTCGCCGCGGCCAAGGTGCTCGCCGCGTTCGCCAAGGATTTCCCGAAACTGAAGGTCAAGGCGGGGTTTGTCGGGCAGCAATGGATGACTCAGTCCGACTGCCAGAAGCTGGCCACTTTGGGCACCAGGCCCGAGCTGTTGGCCAAGCTGGCGGGCGTCCTGCATTCGACCGTCGGGCAGGCCGCCGGGGTTCTGCAGGCCCCGATCCGGGATTTGGTTTTGATTTTGACGGCTCTTGAGGAGAAGAAAAAGACGGAAACGGCGTAACGAACAAATTCGGATTTCCGGGCCTTTGGCCCGGAAATGAGAATTAGCCCGGGCTAGGCCCGGATAAATCCCGGGGGAGCCTCCGGGAGCTATAAAAAAAGAGAGGAATGAAATGACCACCGCGACGAAGCTGGGCAAGGACGAAATCGTAAGCGCAATCTCGAATCTGACCGTTCTGGAGCTCTCCGAGCTCGTGAAGGCGATCGAGGATAAATTTGGAGTCAAGGCGGCCGCCGTGGGCGCCGTCATGGCCGCCGCTCCCGCCGCGGGCGGAGCCGCTCCCGCCGCCGCCGGAGAGGACAAGACCGATTTCACCGTCTTCATGAGCAACGCCGGGGACAAGAAGATCCAGGTCATTAAGGTCGTCCGCGAACTGACCGGCCTGGGCCTGAAGGAAGCCAAGGACCTGGTGGAAGCCGCCCCCAAGGCCGTCAAAGAGGGCGTCGCCAAGGCCGCCGCCGAGGACATGAAGAAGAAGCTCGTGGAGGCCGGGGCCACCATCGAGCTGAAGTGACCCTTCGCGAAAATCGAGCCGCCCTGGCCTGGAGCCGTTGAGACCATGGGGGGTTCGATCTTTTTCGGATTCGGAACGAATCCGAAAAACGGAAGGCCTTTGAAAACGGAATTTGGCAACGGATCCATGACGACCGCGACGAAAGGGGCCGGAGAAAAGTTCTCCGCCCCTTCGGGGGATAAATGAAAACCATCAACTTCGGCAAGATTCCTCAGGCAATGGAGCTCCCGGATCTTTTGGAGATGCAGACCGACTCCTTCCGGGATTTCATGCAATTGGAATCCGACCCGGATGAGCGCAAGCTCCTGGGCCTCCAAGCGTCCTTTTTGGACGTCTTCCCCATCGAATCGGCCGACGGCAGCATGGTTCTGGACTTCGTGCGTTACGAGTTTTCCCCGCCGCGCTACTCCGGCCCCGAAGAAGCCCAGAACCACGACTCTACGTTCTCCCGCCCCCTAAAAGCCATCCTCCGCCTCTCCTCGCGCCAGCCCTCCGGCAAGCTCAAGCAGATCATCGAGCAGGAAGTGGTCCTTTGCGAAATCCCGATCATGACGGCCAACGCCTCCTTCATCATCAACGGGGCCGAGCGCGTCGTGGTCAGCCAGCTGCACCGCTCTCCCGGGATCATCTTCGAGGAGGACGACGAGAAGAAGATCTCGTCCTTGGGCAAGAAGCTCTACTTCGCCAAGGTCATCCCCTACCGGGGGGCGTGGGTGGAGTTCGAGTTCGATCTCAACAACATCCTTTACGTGCGCATCGACCGCAAGAAGAAGTTCGAGGCCACCACCTTCCTGCGCGCCTGCGGCATCGAGTCGGACGCCGACATTCTCAAGATCTTCTACCCTTATGAGAGCGTGGCGGTTTCCCCCGACACCGTTCTGGGCCTGCTCCACCGGATTTCGGTGGAAGACGTGGTCGACACCGCGACCGGCGAGGTGCTCCTGGAGGCCGGCAAGAAGGTGACCCACGAGGCCACCAAGCGGATGCTCGACAAGAAGATCGCCTCCTTCAAGGTCCTGACCGGCGATCCCGAGAAGGAAGACCCGACGATCATCGAGACCCTGCGCAAGGACAAGATCAAGAGCGTCAAAGAGGCTCAGCAGGACATTTACAAAAAACTCCGCGGTCAGGAGTTCATCGTCCCCGGGCAGGCCGAGGCCTATCTCGACAACCTCCTCTTCAAAAACCTGCGCAAGTACGACCTGAGCAAGGTCGGCCGGCATAAGATCGCGGCCAAGCTCCACCAGCCTTTGTGGAAGCTGGCCGTGCGCCGGGACGTCGTCGTGCGGCCGGACAACCGCCGCCACAAGCACTTCGCCCTGCCCTCCTACTCGCGGCGGACGCTCTGCCTGGAGGACGTCATCGCGACCATGCAGTACCTCATCGCCCTCAACGGCGGGGTCACCCACTACGGGGAAGGCCTGCCCAAGACGACCACCATGCCCCTGCGCGGCGCGGCCTTCGAGACCACCGGCGAGATCAAGGAATCCTTGAAGGAGTACAGCAAGAAGGTCAACGGCGAGTCGCTCGACACCCTGGCCGTGGTCGACCTCCACGAGAAGGATTCCGACGAGGACTCCGACATCACCAAGCAGGGCCTCAAGAAGGACCGGTTCTCGTTCCATGAAGCCGGCCCCCTGATCGACGCCTGGAAGCAGGCCGTGCCGAGCTTCGTGGAGAAGAACTTCCCGGTCAAGCTCGACGACATCGACCATCTCGGAAACCGCCGCGTTCGCGGCGTCGGCGAGCTCCTGGAAAACCAGATCCGGGTCGGCTTGGCCCAGATGTCCCGCGTCATCCGCGACCGAATGAGCGTGCAGGACAAGAGCCTGCTGACCCCTCGGAGCCTGCTCAACACCGCTCCGTTGGTCGGCATCCTCCGGAAGTTCTTTGGAACCTCCCAGTTGTCCCAGTTCATGGACCAGATCAACCCTCTGGCCGAGATCACCCACAAGCGGCGCCTCTCGGCCCTGGGGCCGGGCGGCCTCAACCGCAAGCGCGCCGGCTTCGAGGTGCGCGACGTCCACCCCACGCACTACGGCCGCATCTGCCCGATCGAGACGCCGGAAGGCCCGAACATCGGCCTGATCTCGTCGCTCAGTTGCTTTGCGCGCATCAACCAATACGGCTTCATCGAGAGCCCCTACCGCCGGGTGGAAGCCACCCACGTGCAGGACGACGTAAGAATCATAAATCCCGGCG
>CAYHRV010000223.1:0-5749 GCA_964359165.1 uncultured Elusimicrobia bacterium | reverse complement strand
GTGACGCCGGGCAACCCCGCCCTGCGCGCCCACACCGCCGCGGTCGCGCGCGACCAGGCCACGCTCATCACGGGCAATGTGGGAGGCAGTTCCATCCGCGCCATCAGCATCCGCGTCCCCGCCCGCAGCTTCTCCTCCGACATCACTCTCTACATCTCCACGCAGTCGCTCTCGAACCTCCAGGTCGGCAACAGCACGGCCTGTGGGAACATCGACGCGGCCGTCAGCATCACTCCCTCCCCCGCCCTCCAGCCCAGCCTCCCCCTGCAGATCGGGATCTCCTATAACGCGGGCGATTTCAGCGGAAGCACCCGGACTCTCTCGATAGGCCGCTACGACCGTGCGACGAACACCTGCGTGCCCCTGCCCAGCACCGTCGACTCGGCCAGCCGCGTCGTCTACGCCCAGACCAACCACCTATCGGATTTCCAGTTGATGCAGGTGGCTCCGCAATCGACGGTGGACGGCCTGCGCGTCTTCCCCAACCCCCTCTATACCCGCAACCAGGGCTATTTCACCTTCGACAAGCTCCCGGCCGACGCCCGCGTGCGCGTCTACACGCTCCACGGAGAGGAACTCCATGATTCCCGCGCGAACCCCTCCGGGGTCGCGACCTGGGACGCCCGCAATAAGGCCGGCCGTTCCGTGGCCAGCGGGGTCTATCTCGCGGTCATCGAGGGTCCGGGCGGCAAGAAGATACTCAAACTGGCGGTCATTCGATGAAAACGGGGGAATTCGCATATCATCGTCAAAATCGCTTCGCGATTTTTACGATGATATGCTCCCTGGGGGCAGGGCTGACGACCACGGCGACCGCCGGCGATTTCAGCCGGAGCGCGGTCGGAACCACCGGCTCGGAATTCCTCAACGTCGACGTGGGCCCCCGCGGCATCGCCATGGGGGGGGCGTATTCGGCGGTCACCGCGGACGCCTTCTCCCTCTACTGGAACCCGGCGGGCTTGAGCCAAGTCCCCAAAGCCTCCTTCGCCGCCATGCACAACGAATACCTGGCCGGGATCAAGATGCAATACCTGGCCTACGCGCACCGGCTCGACGAGAACTCGGTCCTGGCCGGCGGCCTGCGCTACATGGACGTCGGCCCCATCGACGGCGCGGACATCAACGGCAATCCCACGGCCTCTTTCCGGCCCCGCAACTACGTCTACGAGGCCGGGTGGGGACAGAAGATCAACGACCTCAGCGACTCGGAGAGGGACATCTCCCTCGGCGTCACGGGCCGTTTCCTCCATTCCGACCTCCTCGCCCACGCCGACGGCTTCGCGGGAGACCTCGGAGTGCAGGCCCATTACACCGAGGCCGCCCTGCCTTTCCAGTTCTCCTTCGTGGCCCAGAACATGGGCAAAGGGCAGAAATTCGACCAGGTCCGCGACACCCTGCCCTTCCGGGGCCGGTTCGGCGCGGCCATACAGCCCAACCGGTTCTCCCTGGCCTCCCTGGAACTGGTGCTCCCCGCCTCCAACCAGCCCTTCCTGGCGGTCGGCTCGGAGATGGTCCTGGAGACCCCGGGAGGGGTCACCGCCGCTTTGCGCGGAGGCTACAATTCCTTCATCCAGACCGGAGGGGTCGAGGGGTTCAGGGGCCTGAGCTTCGGCTTCGGCGTCAAGCTCATGAATTTCACCGTGGACTACGCCTTCGTCCCCTTCGGCATCCTGGGCGACTCGCACCGCGTCTCCGTGGGGTGGAACCTCCCCGGCAGGCAGAACCGCAGGTTCAGGGAACGCTAATGAGCGAAGAACTCCCCCAAGACCCCACTCCTCCCCGCCCCCAGCGCGGAGCCGGCGCTCCGCCGGCTCCTCCCTCTCCCGCCTTGCTCAAGCGCGACGAGGCGCCTCTCATGGAGTACCTGCGCCGGCGCCTGGAGGCGATGGAGCAGGAGCTCTCCATCGAGCGCGAACGGGCCCGTTCCGCGGAAGGGAACATACGCCAGCAGGAAGCCTTGCGCTCGGAGGTGGAAGGCCAGCTCAAGGCCATCGGGGAGCAGATCCGCCAGCAGAAGGCTGTCTCGGACCTCGAGGAGCAGAAGCTCCTCTCCCGGGGGCGCATCGAAGCCTTGGAGAAGCGACTCGATGAGATGCACCAGACCTGGGCCGCCCTGCTCAAGGACGCCGTGGTGCGCAACCAGGGCAGTTTCGAGGCCGCCTCATCGGAGATACGCCAGGTCACCCAGGCCCTGGAAGCCCTGCGCGGGGAATTCGCCCGGGTCAAGGAGGGGGTCTCCGAGGTCACGGGCATGGCCCCCGACCTGCGCGGGATACAGGAACTGGTCCCCTCCCTGGCCAAAGGCCGCTCCGAGGACGAACGGGTTCTCCGGGAGCAGATCCAGGAGATGCTCCTGAGCTTCGGCTCGGAGGTCGGCCTCCGGCTCAAGGAGATGGAGGGTCGGCTTGCGCGTGAGAGCGAGCTCCAACGCGAGCGCCTCGCCCGCCTCGACCGGGAGCGGGAGACGCTCGATAATACCCTTCAGGAGCAGAGACGGCTCGCGCGCGAGGAGGCCCTCAAAGACCGCGAGGCCCTCGAGCGCCAGCTCCAGGAGCAGCTCGACGGCATGCGCCGAGCCGTCGACGGCGTCGCGCAGGGCCAGGGGGGGCTCGCCGGGTCGGCCGAGCAGCTCCAGCGGCTATCGGAGGCCATCCACGCCATTCTCACACAGCCCGCCAAGGCCAAGGACGAGATGCTCCGGGAACTGGAGGGGGAGAAGACCGACCTCCTGCGCGCGCTCAAGGAGAGGACCGAACAGCTGCGCGCCTACACGCTCGAACGGCGCGAAGTGGAGCGGACCTTGGGCGAGAGCCTCATGGACCTCAACCGGCGCCTCGAGGTGGAGAGGGCCTCCCACCAGGAGACCAAATCGCAGATCTCGGCCCATCAGCTCGCGGCCGACGCCCTGCGCGCCGAGCGCGAGATGCTCCAGCAGCAGCTTTCCCATCAGGAGGAGCGCTGGCGCGCGCTCGCCGCCGAGCGCGACGCCCTGGCCCTCAGCCTGATGGAAGAGGCCGAGCAGGTGCGCCGGCAGATCGAGGGCCGCATGGAGTCCGACCGGGCCTGGGAGGCCAAGCTCCTCGAGCACCAGAAGCTCGTCAACGACGAGCGGGAAGCCAAGCTCAAGGCGGAGCAGATCGCCTGCGAGCTGCGCGCCCAACAGCAGACCATCACCGACCACGTGGCCCGCGTCCTGCGGGAGAAAGAGGCGGTGGAGAAAGGCTTCGAGGCCTGGCAGAAGGAGAAAGAGGAGCTCCTGGGGTCCCTGCGCAAGAAAGACGAGATGGTCGGCATGCTCTCCTCCACCTTCCGCAACCTTCTTAAGAAGGAAGGACCTTGAGCACGACGAATTCCATTGGAATTCGTCGCGATCACGGGATAAGTTAACCCTATCCCAAACCCCCGACAAATTCCATTGGAATTTATCGGGGGTTTGGTCTATACTATACCGACTTTTCGATAGGAGCCATCGACATGACCATGAAAAAACCGGCGAAGAACCAAAAGTCCGCGCCCAAGGCGGCGGTCAGCGGGGTCAAGAAGAGCGAGCTTTCCGCGATCCGGAAGATGCTCCTGGCCAAGCGCACGGAGATCGAACAACTCATGCGCAAGAACCAGGAGATGGAGCCCGTAAGCCAGGAAGTGGGCGACGAGGCCGACCAAGCCGGCCAGTCCCTGGAAAAGGAGCTGATCTTCGAGGTCTCCGACAACGAGCGGCTCGCCTTGGACCAGATCGAAGGAGCCCTGCGCAAGATGGACAAGGGCACCTACGGCCTCTGCGAGTCCTGCCAGAAGCCGATCCCCAAGATCCGCCTCAAGGCCGTTCCCTTCGCCCGCTATTGCATCGGCTGCCAGTCCTCGGCGGAGCGCGCCGTCCTGACTTGAAAGCGGTCCTGCTCAAGACCTGCGGCGGACCCGAGAACCTCTCCTGGCAGGAGGTCCCCGACCTCTCCGCGGGCCCGGGCGAGGCTCTTGTCCGGGTCCGAGCCTGCTCCCTCAACCATCTGGACCTTTGGGTGCGCGAGGGGATCCCGGCCTACCGCATCACCCTGCCCCATGTCCTGGGAAGCGACATCGCCGGGGAACTTGTATCTATCAACGCGGGACCGCCGGATCCCGCGAACCCAGGCTCGCGGGATCCCGCGATCGGGTCCAGGGTGCTCGTCTCCCCCGGGCGCTCCTGCTGGGAGTGTGATTTCTGCCTCTCGGGACGCGACAACATCTGCTCCCGCTACGGCATACTCGGCGCAAACGGCGGCTGGGGCGGATACGCCCAGTACGCGCGCGTCCCGGCGCGCAGCCTCCTGCCCATTCCCGCCGGCATCGGCTTCACCGAGGCCGCCGCCTTCCCTCTTACCTTCCTGACCTCCTGGCACATGCTCCTCTCCCTGGCCCGGCTCACGCCGGGGCAGACGCTCCTCGTCTTCGGAGCGGGCAGCGGCGTCGGCGTGGCGGCCATCCAGATCGCCAAACTCGCCGGAGCCCGGGTCATCGCGGTCTCCACCTCCGAGGAGAAGCTGGAGCGGGCCAAGTCCCTGGGCGCTGATGAGACCCAGCTCTCGGGCCCGGGCCTGCACCGACGCGTGCTCCAGGCGACGGGCGGCGCGGGGGTGGACGCGGTCTTCGAGCATGTGGGGCCGGCCGTTTTCATGGAGGCCCTGCGCTGCCTCAAGCCGGGGGGCATCCTCGTCACCTGCGGAGCCACCACCGGGCCCGCCGCGGAGCTCGACCTGCGCTATGTCTTCAGCCGGGAACTGCGCATCGCCGGGGCCCGCATGGGGACCTTGGCCGAGCTGAAGACGCTCGTCGGCCTCCTGGCCGAGCGCAAGCTCAAGCCCGTCGTCGACAGGACTTTCCCGCTCTCGGAGGCCGCCCAAGCCCAAAGACACCTTGCCGAACGCAAGCAGTTCGGCAAGGTCGTGCTCGTCTCTGATTAGTTCAGTTCAGGACTTCCGTTTCTTCGAGACGCGCGGGACGGGCATGTAGGGGGCGTAGTCCACCTTGACCCCGGTGATCTCCTCGTAATAGCGGAACACCTTGCGGACGTAATCCTTGGTCTCGGCGAAGTTCGGGATGCGGCCTCCCCGGACGTTCCCATCCCCCGCGTTGTAGGCGGCCACGGCGAGCACCTTGTTCCCCTCGTAGAGCTGGAGAAGCCATTTCAGATGCCTCACCCCGCCGTCGATGTTCTGCACCGGGTTGCGCGGGTCGATGCCCAGTTGGCGGGCGGTATCCGGCATGATCTGCATTAGGCCGATGGCTCCGGCCTTAGATACCAGCATGGGGTCGGCCCAGGGGTTCTCCGCGCGCATGACGGCTTCGATCAGGTCGGGGTCCACTCCGCGTTTGGCCGCGATGCGCTCGACGACCTTCCTATAACGGGCGACCGGGTATTTCGCTCGCGTCACGGTCTCCTTGATCTCCTCGGCTTTCCGCTCGGCTTCCTCTTTCGCCCGCCGAAGATTGGGGGCAGCGGGGGCCCCCACCGGCTTCACCCCCGGCTTGGGGCTCCCTTGCCGGTAGGCCCGCTCATATTGGGCGAGGAGAAAACGGACCTCGGAATCGTTGGGGATGCCTCCGCTCTTTATCACCTTCCCCGGGCCGACCTGATAGGCGGCCAAGGCTCTGTGCAGGTCCCCGCCGAAGGTCTTGAACAGCTTGGCCAGGATGAGCGATCCGGCGCGGATGTTGTTCCTGGGGTCCTTGAGATCGGCCCCCTTCATCCCCACTCCCGCGGCCGCGCCCTTGC
>CAYHRV010000222.1:0-5800 GCA_964359165.1 uncultured Elusimicrobia bacterium | reverse complement strand
AGGCCCGCGAGCAGGTCGTTGAACTCGTGGATGCCGCCGCGCTTGGGGTGATTCGACGCGAAGACCCGGATGTCCCTCTTGCCCTCCAGGGTGCTGGAGGTGAAGGCGGTGAGGGCCCGCTTGGGGCCCACTTCGACGAAGACGCGCACCCCGTCGGCGTACATCCGCTCGGCTTGGCGGATGAACTCGACGGGACTCGCGATCTGGGAGACCATGAGCTTGCGGATGTCCGCGGGGTCCTGGGGGAAATACTCCGCGCTCACGTTGGAGGAGACCGGGAGGCTGGGCGTTCCCACGCGGATGCGGGAGAGGAATCTGCCGAAGGCCTCCTGCGCCGGGGCCACGATCTCGGAATGGAAGGCGTGGGAGACCTCGATCTCCTGCGATTGGATGCCGTGCGCGGCGAAGCGGCGGAGGGCTTCCTCCACCGAGGGCGTCGCGCCCGCGATCACGGTCTGGATGGGGCAATTCTTGTTGGCGCAGATGACGTAGCCGGGGATGCCCTGGAGGATGGCCTCGACTTTTCCGGCCGGCGCGGCGACCGAGGCCATCTTTCCGCAGTCGGCGATCTTGAGATGGGACATCTCCTGGGCGCGGGAACTTACGGCCAGGAGAGCGTCCTTGAAATCGAGCACCCCGGCGGCCACCAGGGCCCCGTATTCGCCGAGGCTATGGCCGCAGACCACGTCGGGCTCCACGCCGTGGGACCGCAGAAGGCGCAGGAGGGCCACGTCCGCCGTGAGCACCGCCGGCTGGGTGACCTCCGTCTGTTTGATGCGCTCCTGCATCTCTTGGAGCCGTTTCGGGCTCTCGTCGCCCCGGGTGAAGAGGAGGTCGCAGAGCCGCTCGCCCAGGATCGGCTTCATGATGGCGTCGGCTTCGGCGAAGGTGTCGGCCACGGACCGGTACTTGCCGCGCAGGTCCTTGAGCATGTCCACGTACTGCGAGCCCTGCCCCGGGAACATGAAGGCGACCTTGGGTTTCTTGGGCGGTTTGCGCCCGGGGTGGATGCTCTTGGGCTTGAAGGCGGGCGGCGTCTTCTCCCAGACCGACGCGTCGCGGGACTTGAGGAGGAAATCGAGCTTGTCTCCGAGCTTGGCCGCCGATTCGGCGGCTAGGTTCAGCGCGTAGTCGCCCTCTGCGCGAGAGGAGACCGGCCGCGCTCCGAGGACGGCGTCCCCTGGGCCGCCGCCGCGAGCCCGCGAGCCGGTCCGGAAGGCGGCCGCGGTCAGGGGACCGCTCTTGGGCGCGTCGGCCCGGAAAGCCGCGAGGGCGTCGTAGACCGCCGAGGGAGAATCTCCCCGGAAGAAGAACGCCTCTCCTCCGAGAGAGGGGTCCAGGGAGGCGATGACCGCGGCTTGCGACCGGGCCGACGCCTCGATGGATGCTTCCGAGAAAGACGGGGTCCAGGAGGTCGTCTGAGGGGTCGCCTCCTCGAGCGCCACGTGGAAGTTCGTGCCGCCGAAGCCGAACGCGGACACGTTCGCCCGCCGGGGGCTCTTGGACTCCCAATCGCGGGGTTCGGTGATCACGGAGAACGGGGACTTGTCCCAATCGATGCCGGGGTTGGGGTCCTTGAAATTGATGGTGGGCGGGAGCTTCTTGTGGTGCAAGGCCAGGGTCGCCTTGATGAGGCTCGCCACGCCCGCCGCGGCCTTCAGGTGTCCGATCTGCGACTTCACGGAGCCGAGGGCGATGGAGCGGGCGGCCGCGTCCTTGAACACCTCGGACGCGGTCTGGGCTTCGACGACGTCGCCGACCCTCGTCGAGGTCCCGTGGGCTTCCAACAGCCCGACCGACTCCGGGCCGTAGTCGACCTGGGAGAAGGTCCGTTCGACGGCGAGCCGCTGCCCCTTGGGATTGGGCGCGGTGATCCCTTTCCCCCTCCCGTCGGAGGAGGCTCCAACGGAGCGGATGAGCGCGTAAACGCGGTCTCCGTCCTTGAGCGCGTCGCCCAGGCGCTTGAGGATCAGCACGCCCGAGCCCTCTCCCATCACGAAGCCGTTGGCTCCCGCGTCGAAGGGGCGGGAGCCGTCCGGGGAGAGGGCGCCGATCTTGCAGAACTTCACATAGGAGGGAGGGGTCATCATCTGGTCGACCCCGCCGGTGACCGCCATGTCGAATTGCCTCAGACGCAGGCCGTTGAGCGCCTGGGAGAGCGCCGCCAGGGAGCCCGCGCACGCCGCGTCCACGGTGAAGTTCGGGCCGTTGAAATTGAAGACATTGGCCACGCGGCCGGCGATGACGTTGGAGAGCTCCCCGGGCATCGTGTCCTCGTTGATGGTGGAGAGCTCCGCCTTGAGGCTGCTCTCCGCTTCGTCGAGGATGGCCGCGCGGGAGGCGGAGTCCAGCTTGGAGAAGGCCTTGGAGGCTCCGATGCTCCGGCGGACCGCGGAGGAGTACACGCGCAGGTCGGTCGCTTCCTTCTTGGGTCCTCCCATGGAGTTGCCGATGATCACCGCGGTCCGCTCGGGGTTGTAAGGCTTCTTGTCGTAGCCCGAGTCCTTGAGCGCCTCGAGCGTGGAAGCCACGGCCAACTGCTGGATGGTGTCCATCTGCTTGGCCACGCCGGGCGGGATGCGGAGCTTGAGAGGGTCGAAGGTGAAGCCGCGGATGAAGCCGCCGATCTTGGAATAGGTCTTGTCCGGAGCCGCGGGATCGGGATCGTAATAGAGCTTCCAATCCCAGCGGTCTTGGGGCACTTCGATGATGGAATCGGTCTTGCCGAGGATGTTCTTCCAAAAGGATGGGATGTCCTTCGAGCCCGGGAATACGCCCCCCAGGCCTATGATGGCGATGGGTTCGAAGGGGTCAATGGGGCGGCTTTTCTCGATCATGTCGTTAAATTAGCAAATGCCCGGCACCCCGGTCAAGGTTCGATGGTGCCAGGCTTTAAGTTAATTATTTATGCGATTTTTTTATATAAAAATGGAATTACATTATAGATGGTGCCATGCTTTAAGTTGTTGCACGAATAAGTAAGCCTGGAAAGTGGAATTCACGGTTGACACATTTTTTAATTTACGCTAAACTTTGCGCGCGATGGCATTTCTCTCCGATATCTGGTTCTATGCGTACGGCGCGGGGTTGGTCGTCGGCATCGGTCTATTCGTTTTCTTGCGGACCCGGTTCAATTCGGCTGTCGCGGGCCCGGACTCCTCCGACCTCGCCGCCGAGTTCGAACGGCGCATGCGCGCCGCGGGCATGGAGCCCGAACCGGTGAAAGTCGTCACCGGGCATCCCGAAGAGGCGAAACCGAAGGTCGCGGCCGCGGAGCCGGCCAACCCCGCCCCCGCGGCGGGCCCGAGCGCCGCGGGGGCGGCGCGAGCGGAGAACGACCAGCGCGCCGCCCCCTCCGCTCCGGCGAAGAAGCCGGAGGCGGGCGGGCTCACGGGGAAAACGATGATCGGAGGAGTGAGTCCGGCCATCGTCTACCTGCAGAACCTCAAGATGCAGATCGAGCATTTCGAGAAAGAGATCCAACAGCTCAGAGGGGATGTCTCGGGCTTCGTCCAGAAGCACGACAGCCAGTATTCTAACCTTCTCAAGCGCTTGGGAGACTTGCAAGGCGAGATGCATCCGCAGGCCTCCCCGGCGCCCGCGGCCCGCCCCGCGGCCCCCGCGTCGGGCCCGAGCGCCGCGGGGACCGCGCGGGCGGAGAACGACCGGCGCGCGGCCCAAGCCAAAGCGCCTGCCGCCGTGCCGGCAGCGCCAGCGCCCCAGGCTCTTAAGCCGTCCCCTCAGCCCGTCGCTGCGCCCCCGGCTCCCAAGTCCGCCGCGGCCATCCCCGTCGTGGAGGTCCTCTAGCCGATACGGGTCCAGCAGGAAGCTCCCTCTCCCAAGCCCGTTCCCACGGCTCTGGAGACCACCTCGCCGATCCCGGCCCAGGTCGCGGCCGTCGCGGCCGCGGCCCCCGCCCCGGCGCCGCCGCCCGCGGCCGATGAGAGCATGTCCCTGCGGCCTCCCGATGAGAACGCGGGGAAGGGCAAGGCTCCCATCTGGCCCGTATAATCCGGCGTCCAGTGCTTCCCGCTTTCCTCGCGCCGGTCCTCCTCCTCGTCTCCTCGCTCCTGCCGCCGCTTCCCGCGTCCGCCGGAATATTCCCCCCCTCCGCTTTCTCGGACAAGGCGGTCGGCGCCACCTCCGCAGTGTTCCTGAAGACCCCGGTCGGGGCCCGGGGCCCGGCTCTCGGCTGCTCGGCCGCGGCGGCCGTGGACGGCGCCGAATCCCTCTTCTGGAACCCGGCCGGCCTCTCCCGCATGGGGAACTCCGGGCTCTCGGAGTTCTCCGCGGGCTATAACGCTCTCTTGGAGACCTCCTACACCGGGGCCTTCGCCTACGCCCGGCCGCTCTCCGATCATCGAGGGACTTTCGGCGCCTCCTTGGTCTATTTTTCCCAGTCCGCCCTCCAAGGATACACCGCGCGGGGGGATCCTTCGTCGAAGTTCACGCCCAACGACCTCGCCCTCTCCGGCGCGTTCGCCAGAGTCCTCGGGCCCGTGCACGCGGGCGCGGCCCTCAAGGTCGTCCGCTCGGAGTTGGCCGGAGAGTCCGGGAGCACGTTCGCCCTGGACTTCGGCGTGCAGGCGGAGCGCTTGACCGACATCAGCGAGGGAGCGTTGGACCTGGGAGCGGCGGTCCAGAACCTGGGGCCGGCCCTCAAGCTGGGGTCGGTCTCCGATCCGCTCCCCTTCAAGGTGACGGGAGGAGCCGTGTGGCACATCAATCCTTCCGTCATCGGCCTGCTCGACATCCACGCCCCGGTGGACGCCGATCCCTACGCGAGCCTAGGCATGGAGTTCGGGACATCCTTCGGCGCGGGGATGAAGGCGGCGCTGCGGGGCGGCTACAATATCAAGCAGGAACGGGCCATCGACGGCCTCACCGGCCTCTCCGGGGGATTCGGCGTGGACCTCCTCAAGTTCCGCCTGGACTACGCCTGGGTCCCTCTCGGGGAGTTGGGCACCACCCATCGGGTGTCGCTGGCTTTCCGGTTCTAGACTACCCTCCGCTGAAGGCCATGATGAGGGCGATTTTATCGGAAACCACGCTCCTTTGGCAAACACATGCCGCCTTTGGTATCCTGATCTCTTAATGAAACCGAGTTTCATGATCCTCCCGGCCGCGGCCCTGCTCCTTCTGGTCCCGGCCGGCTCCCGGGCGCGCGCGCAGGACGCGGTCTCCAAAGACCCCGCCGAGATCCGCCTCGATGAGCTTCGGACGCGGATGCGGGGCCTGATGAAGGAACTCGACCCGGCTGCGGCCCGCCTCGCGTCCATGCTCGATGACTACGGGGACCTCCGAAAGGCGGAGGAGACGCTCAAGAAGAGGGATCTCCTCCTGGGAGAGGTAATGCGGTTAAGGAGAGACCTTTTGAGCGCCCGGGAGGAGTTCCGCGCCATCGGACAAAGGCAAAGAGACCTCCATATCATGACCGGCCTGGGGAAATTGATGAGAGGCTCCCCGTCGTCGGTCACCACCGCGTATACCTCCTGGCAAGCCAATGAGGATTTCGAGCGCGAGACCTATGTCGTCCAAACGCGGTTCGAGGCCGTCATCAAAAGGGACGAAGAGGCCTATCAAGTCATGCTTCGCTTCAAGCGTCTCGCCGACCGGAAGCGGAAACTGGCGCAAGCGGCCGTGGCGGCGGTGCTCCTCTGCGCGGCCATCGCCGTGCTTCTCATTCTCCGGTCGCCGAAACGAAAGTCTGGAGCGGAGTCCGGCTCCCCGGCCCTGCCTGGCCCCGCCGACGCCCCCATCGGCCCGGGCTCGGTGCTGGGCAACAATTACCGCATCGAGC
>CAYHRV010000221.1:0-5832 GCA_964359165.1 uncultured Elusimicrobia bacterium | reverse complement strand
TCGTGATCAAGCCCAGGACCGCGGCCGTCCTCAATAGCGTTGGATGGGCATGGGGGACGGCCAAGACCAGGGCGACATAAACCCCCATCAGCGGCGCGCTGAACATGTTGGCCGGCCCGATCCGCCCCCGGTCGAATAGTTCCGGGATCCACGCGTGGAAAGGGAAGACCCCCGAGCGGATCAGGGCCGCCGCCAAGATCAGCCCGCAGCCGGCCTGCTCCCAGGCTCCTCCCCAACGCCCTCCCCATGCCGTCAGAAGGCAGCCGCCCGCCAGCAGGACCACGGATGCTCCCATGTACGCGAGGGCGACGCGGCGCGCGCGGTCAAAACGCGGCTGGGCGTGTCCGGCGGCGTAGATAACGCAGGTCCCTGCCCATAAGAGGAGCAACAGCCAGGGGGAGGCGGTAAGAAACGCGGACATGGTCATAAGACAGGCGGCCGCGGTCCGGGCCAGGCTGGCCTCGTCGAGGCGGCTGGCGGGCGTCACCAGGACGGTGAGCAGCCAGAGCAAGGCGGCGAAAGGGACGAGGCTGAGGGAAAGCGGAGCGAGCCCGGACCAGACCGGCCGCCCCAGCAAAAGCAGGGCCAAGGGAAAGGCGGCCGCGGCCGCCAGCAGGCAGGCGCAGCCGGCGGAGAGCAGATAGAGCCGCCTGCCCCTGAGCCCGAGCCGATAGGCGCCCAAAACCGCTCCAGGCGGAGCCGCGAGTATCCCCAGCCAGAGGAGGGAGTCAATCCCCATCCGACTCCCTCTCGCGCTCGGCCCTGCCTAGGAATTCCGGCAGGGAGGAGCAAAGCCTCCGGTCGAACCGGTCGAGCCGGGCCGATAAGCGCGCGAGCGGCTCCACGGCCAGGCGCTCGAAGATCCCATCGAGGAATCCTCGTTCAAGCGCGCAGAGGTAGAGCGCGCCACCCGGGGCGGCGGGTCCCACCCGGTCCAGGCGCCCGCCCAGATCGTTCTCCAGCTCATGGATGTCGTGCAGGATATTGGGGGCGCTTAGGAATTGCAGCAGCCGGTAGCAGGCGTTGCCGGCCATGTGCAGGAAGGCGAGTATCCTCCAGCCCAGCGCGATCTCGACTACGATGATGCCGACCTGCGTGAGGGAGGCGAAGCAGAGGCGGGATTTCACGTCCGTCTGCGCTTGGGCAAGGAAAGCGGCGTAGAGCGCGGTGGCCGCTCCGGCCGCGGCCGCCAGCACGCGCGCGGCGGGGGAGCGTTCCAGAAGGGGGAACGCCCGATGGAGCAGGAAGCACCCGGCATGGATGGAGAGGGCTCCGTAGTAGACAGCGCTCGAGGGAGTGGGCCCCTCCATGGCGCGGGGCAGCCAGGTGGAGAAGGGGAATAACCCGCTCTTGGCCGCGGCGGCCGCGATGAGGAGCGCGGCGATGACCCCGGCGTGTTCCGCGCTGAGAGCCATGCCCCCCTTCGCCCCGGAGAAGAGCAGAGCGAGGCTCCCGCTTCCGGACCAATGGTGGAGCAGGACGGCGGCCGAGAGCATGCAGGCGTCTCCGATCCGATAGAAGGCCAGGACGCGGAAACCGTTTGCGACCGGAGCGGGGCGCTCATGGAAGAAGGCCACCAGGAGCACGGAGCTCAGCCCGAGGATCTCCCATCCGGCGAAGAGGACCTCTATGCTGCCTGCCAGGGAGATGAGGAGTATGCCGACCGTGAAGGCGATGAGGAGCATGAAGTAGCGGTGGAACCCCGGCTCCAGATGCAGATACCGGAAGGAGAAAGACGACACGACGCCGCAGATGATGACGGAGAGCAGGGCGAAGCCCAACGACCAGCCGTCGATGAGAAAATCGAAAGCGAACTCCCCGCCGCTCACCCACCCGCCTCCCAGGGACAGGACCTCGGGCGTCCACCCCGTCCCGGCCGAGACGATGAGCGCCCAGGCCAAGGCGAGCAGGGAGGTCGTCAGTCCGGCTTGGGTAAGGGCGCCTACATGGCGCTCAGGCAGGTCGCGCTGGAAAAAGGACGGGGCCGCGATGAGGGCCAGCAACAGGACCGGCGCCCCGATCGCGGCGAGCACGCACGCCTTGAGCATGGCGGCCGAAGGGTTCATGCGGGGCCGCTCCCAGCCGATCGCCGAGGCGGCACGCCCGCGCCAGAAACGCCGGGCGCGGGCAGAAGCTCGGCGATGGGAAGGTGGCCGCGCTGGCCTCGGTACCAGGACGCCGAGCCCCCGTCGACGGAGTGAAGCGGGCCTTCCGGGATCCAAGACTCGAAGGCTCCACCCTCGCGCAGCCAGAGCGCGCCGGAATCGGGGTCGAGACAGGCCGCGAAGAGCCAGCGCCGGTCCAAGAGCGCGCGCAGGCCGGGCTGTGCCTCCAGCACGCGTTCGAACCGCTCGGGGAGGCACTCCACGACCATGAACAGCCGCACCGGCTCATGGATCTCGACCATCTGCCAGGGCAGACCCGTCCTCAGGTCGCTTTGGGCCCCGTCCATCACCCCCAGCAAGCAGGCGATGTTATGAGGAAGCTTCGTCCCACAGCCGTAGCCAACCGGGTCCACGCGGCTGAAATAATACTCCAGGGAGATCCCGGCCACCACCGGGACTACGGCGGCGAGTATTCCCTCCAGGACGCCGTTGTCATCGCGCTCGGGGTCGTAGGAGACGAGGAAAGCGCGGCGGTCCAAAAAGAGCCCGCGCGTCCTCTCGCGCCGGCCCACGATGCAGATGGCGTTGGTGGCGTGACCGTATTCGGGGCGCGGCTGGGCGAGATCGTGCGAACGCCCCTCCGCGTGGCTCAGGGCCGCCCCGGTCCCCGACGTGGCGGGGAAGGACTCGAACCTCCGGCAGCGCTCGTGCGCCTCGCGGCGGCGCGCCCGGGTGAACGCGGTCGCCACGCGGTTGAACAAGGGCTCGATGTCCTCGGGGAGGAGGTCGAGGTCGTAGAACTCCACGGTATTGTCGCAGGTATTGCACTGGGCGCCGATGAACCGCGACTCCTCCGGGACCCGTATCCCTTGGCGGGCCAGGAGGGCCCGGACCTCGGGATCGTTGGCCATCTGGGCGAAGGCCCGGGCATTGGGACCGCCCCGCCCTCCGCCGCACGCCCCGCAGTCGTGGGCCGACTCATGGGGATTATTGAGGCTGACCGAGCCGTGTCCGGCGATCACGACGAGCGGAGCGAGGCGCTGGGAGAGCCCGAGATCGCGCAGCAGGGAACCCACGAGGGCGGCCATCTCACCCTTCGTGTAACCGGCGTGAAGCCCGATAGGCGGGGCGGCCGCCTCCCGGTCCAGCCTCAACCGGGTCGCGGAGCGGGACTCCAGCGGGAGGTCCATGCCTCCCCAGAGGCGGGCCCAACGCGGGAAGAGCACGCGCAGGACGAGCGGCACGATCGAGAGAGGGCCGAGCAGGGCGGTGACGAGGGCTCCCCCGAAGAGCGTGGCGTTGCCGAAGTGGACGGTCTTGCCGATCCAGCCCGCCTGGCGCCTGCGGGCGCGCCGCCAGCGGACGGCCGCGGCCGAAAGGTCCTCCTTCGCCTCCCCGACGAAATGGACCGGCTGGAGTGCGATGGGGCAGAGGGGGCGCGGATGGGCGTCCGTGGCTCCCTGATAGTACATGGCCACGCCGAAGTATCCCGCCGTTCCGAAGGTCTCGACCCTGGGCTCCACTTCCTCGAGGTGGCGGCGGAAGGACTCCTCGCGCTCATCGAGGCAGAAGACCGCCTGGAACGCGGGCGGCCCGGCGACCGGCCGGGGGGCGTGCAGAGCCAGTGCGTCGCAGACGCGGCCGCGCAGGTGGCGCTCGTAGGCCGCGTGCAGGACGCGGCGGCGGTCCAAGCCGTTGAACTCCCGGAGCTCGGCTTCCCAAGCGGCGATCCGCTCCGCGCCCAGACCGGCGACCTCGGCGGCGTTCATGCCGCAGAGCTGGGCCGAATGGAACAGCGGCCACGCCCGCTCCTCGAGGGAGGGGCGAGCGGGCGCGCGGAGCTCGGAGAGCAGCCTCGAGCGCAGGAGGGCGAGGTCGGCGGCGGGAGGGGAGGCGTAGGCGAGGGCGGCGCGGTCCAGGAGCAGATGGACGGCGAAGAACTCCGTGAGGGAGGCCGGCAGGGAGCGCGCGGGCACCCGGTCGGGCCGCCGCTCGAGCTGGCGGATCATTCCGGCCCAGCCGCGCAAGGAAAGCGCGGTCGCCTCCAGATACGCCTCGCGCTCCCCGGGCGCGACGCCGAGAGCGTCGAGCGAGGCGCGCACCGAGGCCTCGGGCGCGGCCGCCAGCCTCTTCTCCTCTTGCAGGAGCGCGGGAAGCCCCTGGGCCCAACCCCCGATCCAGGACGCCCAGGGATGGGAGTAGAGGTCGAGGAAACAGGCGTAGAGCCCCCGCTCCCTGCCGGGCAGAGTCCAGTGGGCCAGCCCCTGGTCGAGGAAGGCCCCGACGAGGCGGATGAGCAGGGGATGCACCCAAGCGTCCGTATCGACGCCGCGGGCCTCCAGGAGCAGGTCCCGCAGGCGAGCGCGCGGGGGGGGATCTTGGGAGGCCGGCGCAGGGGCTTGGCGGGCGGCCGATAGGCAGGCGTCCCAGAGCGCGCGCACGCTCGCCTCCTCCGATTCCAAGTCCAGCGTCCCGACCCGGCGGGAAGAGTCTGCCGCCTCGCGAGCCTCGGAGGGGAGATCGTCGCGGAAGCGCCGCAGGACGGGAGTCTCCCGAAGAAGCCAGGCGAGCGCGGGGCCTTTCGCCTCCGGGATGCCGTGCTGGCAGACGCGGCGGCGGAACTCGAGCCGCGTGAGGCTTCCCAGCGCAAGACGGTCGGCGCGCGGGCCCAGCTCGGAGCGCAGCGCCCGCTCCAGGTCCCGCTCGGCGATCCGTCCCCGGAGGAGCTCGGCCCGATACTCGTCCTCGGGAAGGAAGGGCTCGCAGGAGAACTTCTCCCCCGCGGCCACGACCGCCTCCTCGAAGGGGAGCGACTCGAAGGCGTGGAGCGTGTTATGGTGGATGAAGATGCTGATGGGGCCTTGCGCGGGGAGCAGGTGAGCGACGCGTTCGATGACCGCGCCCAGGTCGGCGCCGTCGGAAGGGCCGGACGACCGGATCATTACCTCATCGCGTCCTTGCCCGCGGCGGGAACGCCGAAGAAGGAGCCCAGGCCGGCTCCGCCGACGATCTCCCGGAACTTCTTGAGCGCCGCCTCCGCGGAGACGTCCATGCCCCCGACTTCGACGCAGAAAAGGTCGCTCCGGGGATTGGCGTGGTGCAATCCGGGGAGTTTCACGAGTTTGGAGATGAGTTGGCGCCGGACTCGGATCCCATAGATCCGAGAAGTCACCGGCCGAACCTCGGTCACTCCCGGGCAGATATCCATCGTAACCCTCCCTGCGTCATCCGTCGATGCGGCCTCCTGGATATCGGCCGCGGAAAGATCAGGCCTCTCCCAGATGCGTCAGCACTTTTTGTCCATCCTTAAGCGTCTGGCGAAGGATCATCGCGATCGGACGCAGCACCTGGAAGATGCTCTTGTTCCGGATGGAGTAATAAACGCTGACTTTCACTTGCCGGGACTTGAGTATCCCCGCCTGGCGAAGCACCGCCAGGTGCTTTGAAAGGCTCGATTGCTCCGACCCCAGCTTCCCGACGAGCTGGCCCACGGAGCGCTCGCCGCCCTTAAGATGCTCGATGACGGCCAGCCGGGTCGGGTGGGCCAGGGCCCGGAGGAAGTCGGCCTTGATCTTAAAAACCAGTTCTTCGCCTTCCATGGAATATGCTTTGAGTCTTATATGCTCTGCAATTCATATTATAAACATATCTCGGACTCATAGCAAATGCCCGCCCCATCCGCTCATTCTCGCATGGCCGGGCGCGCCGGCGGCCCGCTTCGCGGCGG
>CAYHRV010000220.1:0-5905 GCA_964359165.1 uncultured Elusimicrobia bacterium | reverse complement strand
CCCCCCGGGGGGTGATCCGAGGCTCGCCCCGGGTCCGCGGTGGCCATGATCTGGGGGCCCCCCGCGACTCGGGCGGCCGGCCCCATACGGCCCAACGCCCGGGCGCTCGCCACGCGAACCTTATCGAACGGGTTGGCCCGCAGAGCCTCGATGAGGGCGTCGAGAGCCTCTGGGACCTCGGACGCCGTCAGACCCAGGGACTCGACGACGCTCACCATCCCCCATTCGTCACCGCGCCCTCTGAGCTCCCTGATCAGGACTTCCGCGGCGCGGCGCGGCTCTCCGCCGACGGCGGCCAGCGCCTTGGCCGCGAAAACGGCGAAGCGAGGCTCCTCCAAGGTCTTGAGCAAGGTGGGGACGGCCGCCCGGGCCTCCGTTCCCATCCGACCGAGGGATTCGAGCGCGTTCCGGCGCGTCTCCCTATCCGGATCTTCGGCGACGAGGCGCTCCAGCGCCCGAGCCGACTGCGCCAGGACAGGCCGGCTCTCCCCGAGCAGCTCCGCGATCCGCGACCGCATGGTGGGGGGGCGCGCGGACAAGCCCTCCAGGAGGACGGGAACGGCCGCAGGCCCCATGCGGGTCAGGACCCGGGAGGCGGCGCGCGACGGCCGATAGCCCCCCGCAAGCATTTCGACGAGGGCCGCGACCGCGTCCTGCCCGATGGCGGCCAAAGCCCGCTCCGCCATCTCTCCTTCGGCCGCCCTCGCGGACGCGTCCCGGGATTCATGATCGCCAGGACCCGTGCGCTTGATGACTCCGAGAAGGACCGGGAGCGCCGGCAGCGAACGCGGACCGAAATGGGCGAGCACGAAGAGCGCATCAATGCGCTCCCCCGCGTCCTGGGAGGACTCGACGACTCGGACCAACTCGGGGATGACGGACGGGCCGCGGTCGACCGACGCGCGTACGCGTGCTTCGTCGACGGCGCCGGGGAGCCTCTCCCGGCTCCGCGGGGCCTGCATCCGTTCCTCGGCGCGCGCCTCGGCCAAGAAGCGCTCGTTGGCGCCCTCCTCATCGGCCGCGCGAGCGCAGACGCAAAGCAGCGCCGTCGCGAGAAATCCGCTCAGCCTCGGTAAGATTCCCTGTCGCCCCACCGCCTGAGTTTAACAGAGCCGCCCCCCAACCGCAAGAGTTCGGGCCTCGACGATATCAGAACTTGGTCGGGGACGGAAAATTCAACAGATACAAAGACAAAGCCCCTCGCCCTTTTGGCGAGAGGCTTCTGCCATTAAATTTCTGCCAGCTAGGATTCGAACCGGAGACGCGGCTGCCGGGGTTGCTCAGGCGGAGCGGATGACGCGCACGGGGTAGGAGGACTTGTCCGAGGGGCGGACCTTGAGGGAGCGGCAGAGTTCGAGCTCCTTGGGGTCCAGGGCGCAGGGCCCGCCCTTGCGGACATCCTCGCCGAAGGGGGAGAACACATAGGCCGAGCCGTCGTAGGCGTAGGCCGGGTCCTTGCCCGAGCGGTTGACGGCCGCCACGTAGGCCTGGGTGAGCGCGGCGTGCGCGGAATTAATGGTCTTGAACTGATAGGTCTTATGCGGCCCGCCCACCCAGCAGGCCGGGACCAGGATCAGGTCCGCTTTGGCGCGGGCGTAGGCCTGGAAGAGCCGGGGGAAACGGATGTCGAAGCAGACGGCGAAAGCGACGCGCCAGCCGCGGTAGTCGAAGACAAGCCCCCCCTCCCCGGCCGAGTAGGAAGCGGTCTCGGGCTGAGACCCGAGGGTGAATAGATGGGTCTTCCGATAGGAAGCGGCCATGCGCCCGGAGGGGTCGAAAAAGGCGATAGTGTTGAACGGGCGATCCGGGCGCCGAGGATTCCGTTCCGGGAAGCCCGCGGCCAGGGCCGTGCGGTGGCGCCGGGCGATGGAGCAAAGGGCTTGGAGTTCGGCGTCCATAGGCTTGAGACGGAAACCAATGGGGTTCCTGGTCACAAAAGCGGTAAGGGTCAGTTCCGGGAAAAGGAAAATACGGCTCCGGGATGACACGGATGGCGCCGCGTCGAGGCCGCGGCGCACCGCGATCTCGACACGGCGCAGATTCTCCCGCGGATCGCCCCACGCGAGGTCGAGGGGGCTGGGCTGGATATATAGGGGAAGGCGCTTCATGGCCGGGTCAATATTCGGGTTTCAAGCGGGCGAGTTCACCCTCGAAGCGCGCCCTGAACCCCGCGTCCAGGACATCGGCGCAGACCGCGTAACGCACCAGCGGCTCGCGCCCGCCGTCCTCGGTAAAGCCTTGGAAATGGACTCCTACGATTCCCGTCTCGGAGGTGACCAGCCTATTGAAGGCTTCATGCAGGCTCAGGTCTTTCTTCTTCGCCCAGGCCGCCAGGTCCTTGCCCAGAACGCGGCGGGGCACCTTCCAGAGCGTGAAGAAACCGGCCTCGGTCTCGCAGGCCTGCTCAAGGCCGGCGGCCTTGAGCTTTGGGATGAGATAGGCGAGCCTGGACCCGTACATCGCCCGCAGAGCCGATAGCGCGGCCTTGGACTGGGCCGGGTCTGAGAGGAAGCGGCCATAGGCCGCCATCACCGAAGGAACCGGGCCGGACTCGGAGTTGCCCTTGACCAGGGCCAAGTCCTCGATGAAGTCCTTGGATCCCGCCACGGCCCCAAGCCGCGCGCCCGGGTCGCTGAAGGACTTGCTCACCGAGTAGAGCTCCAGCCATTCGAGCTCCGGGAAATCCTTGGCCACGGCGGCGAGGGGGACATGGGAATCCCCGGCCAGCCCCGCGTAGGCCGCGTCGTTGACCAGGCGCGAGCCGTTCTCCAGGCAGAAGGCGATGAGCTCCCGCCACTCCACCTCGGAGGCGCCGACGGAAGCGGGGTTCCCCGGCCGGATGACGAAGACCAGGTCCGGGCGCTTGACCTTGGCCTCGCGCAAGGCCGCCTTGAGCCGGGGCACGCTCAAGCGCATGCCTTCGCCCGCAAGGAGGGGCCAGACCACGCGGCGCGCGCCGAGATAGCCCTGCGACCAGGTCCCGATCACGTCGTAGGCGGGCAGGTTCG
Organism: uncultured Elusimicrobia bacterium; assembly: GCA_964359165.1. Classification (GTDB taxonomy): domain Bacteria; phylum Elusimicrobiota; class Elusimicrobia; order UBA1565; family UBA1565; genus CAYHRV01. The sequence goes on along the minus strand of CAYHRV010000220.1, from coordinate 2,897 downwards.
AGACGACGGTGAACTTGTCCCGGCGCTTGCGGTCGGGCAGATGCAGGCCGCAGGCGATGGGGATGAGCGCGCTGGCCGTCTTGATCCCCGGGATGGGCATGACTTTCAGATGGGGATGCTCGGCGGGACGGATGCGGCCGTGCAGCTCCGCCATGGCGGGCGCGAAGCCGAGCAAGTCGTTCTCTTCCGCATAGGTGTGGTACTCATAGCCCGGATCGGCGGCGTAGCGCGCCTGGAGCTTGCGCAAGGCCTCCACCGGCACCCCGTCCGGGTTTCCCAAGGACAGATTCAGCGGAGCGAGCCCGGCTCGCTCCGTGTATTCCCGCTGGAACACGTAGATGAGCTGGAAGAGGTTGATCCCGGAGGCGGGTATCCTTCGAGCCATGGCCAAGTCATGATAACTAGTTGCTATCATTACAGGCAAACGCCGATACGCCTAGCGCCCCTCCCGCGGGGGGGTGCTTCCTTCGGGGGGCCTGTGCTTTTTTATCGAGAGTTTCATTTATCACTAAACATGAGCCGGAGAGCCCGAGCAGCGGCGCTGCTGCTCGGGCTCTCCGGCTGCGTGTCCCTCCCTCCGGAGTCGCTTCCCATCGCCCATAACCCTTCCGGCGATCTCACCCGGACCTTCGAGGACCTCGGCCCGGCCGGCGGCTCCTACGCCAGCCCGCGCTTCCTGGTCAAGGCCTACGGCCCGGGCCGCGCCAAGGGTCTGGCCGCCATGGCCGAGGAGGACTATGAACGCCTGATGGCCCACACCGGGCTCTTCTCCTTCAAGCCCGGCGGTCTCTACCCCATCTTCGTCTACAAGGACGCCGACGAGTTCCACCGCAAGACCAGCGCCCCCTCCTGGTCCGGGGGCATCGCCGTGGGCAACGCCATCTACACCTACGAAGGCCCGACCCTGATGAGGACTCTCGCCCACGAGATCGCCCATCTCATATTCCACGACTACATGGGCGGCCCGGGGAGGCTCCGCTGGTTCAACGAGGGGCTGGCGGTCTATGAGGAACTGCAGGCCTCCTATCCCAAGGACAAGGAGGAGATCGAGGACTGGCTTGCCTCCTCCCACCGCGATCCGATGGCCTTCGCGGACCTCGTGTCCTATTCTCCCGGGGGACGCCTGACCCGGCAGTGGTACGGCCAATCCGCCTCCCTGGCGCGCTACCTCGTCGAGGTGGGCGGCAGGACCGGAGTGGAGGGATTCCTGCAGGCCTCCAAGGCGGGGGCCGGGCTCGATTCGGCCCTCGCTCAAGGTTTTCCCACGCTCTGCGACGGCCTGGCCTCCCTCGAAAAGCGGTGGCTCTGGATCAAGAATTGATATAATCGGCCTTCCCAATGCCCGACGAGAACATCCCCCATTCCGAGTTGGAGCCCAAGTGGCAGAAACGCTGGCAGGAGGCCGGCGCGTTCAAGACACCGGAGAACCCCAGGCCGGGCAAGAAGTTCTATTGCCTGGACATGTTCCCCTATCCCTCGGCCGACGGCCTGCATGTGGGCCATCCCGAGGGCTACACCGCCACCGACATACTTTGCCGCACCCTGCGCAGGAAGGGCCGAGACGTGCTCCACCCCATGGGCTGGGACGCCTTCGGCCTTCCGGCCGAGAATTTCGCCATCTCGACCGGGGTGCACCCCCGCGTAGTGACCCAGAAGAACATCTCCAATTTCCGCCGCCAGATCCAGGCGCTGGGCTTCTCCTACGATTGGGACAGGGAAGTGGACACCACGGACCCGGACTACTACCGCTGGACGCAATGGATATTCCTCCAGCTCTTCAAGAAGGGCCTGGCCTACGAGGCCGAGACCCCCATCAACTGGTGTCCCTCCTGCAAGACCGGGCTCGCCAACGAGGAGGTCTTCGGCGGCTCCTGCGAACGCTGCGGGACCAACACCGAGCGGCGCAATATGCGCCAATGGAACCTGCGCATCACGCACTACGCCCAGCGCCTGCTCGACGACCTCAAGGAACTCGACTGGCCCGAGTCCACCCTGGCCATGCAGAGGAACTGGATCGGACGCTCGGAGGGGGCGGAGGTCCGCTTCACCATCCGCAAGCACGAGGTGCCGGTGTTCACGACGCGCCCGGACACGCTCTACGGCGCCACCTATCTGGTCCTGGCCCCGGAGCATCCGCTGGTCTCCCAGATCACGGTCCCGGACATGCAGAGGGAAGTGGAGGCCTACGTCGAGGCCTCGCGCCGCAAGTCCGACATGGAGCGCACCGATCTCCAGAAGGAGAAGACCGGCGTCTTAACCGGGGCTTATGCCGTCAACCCCGTCAACGGCGAGCGCATACCGGTCTGGGTGGCCGATTACGTTCTGGCCACCTACGGGACCGGGGCCATCATGGCCGTGCCGGCCCACGATGAGCGCGATTTCGAGTTCGCCCGGAAGTACGAGCTCCCCATCGTCAAGGTGGTGGAGCCGCCGGCGGGGGCGCGCGAAGCGGACCCGGACCTGCTCACCAAGAAAGCCTTCACCGGCGAGGGGACCGCCGTGGACTCCCCCCCCATCGAAGGCCTGCCCACGCCCCAGGCCAAGGAGACGATGATCGAGTCGCTCGAGAAGCGCGGCCTCGGCCGGCGCAAGACCACCTTCCGCCTGCGCGACTGGGTCTTCTCCCGCCAGCGCTACTGGGGCGAGCCCATCCCCGTGGTGCATTGCCCCAAGTGCAAGATCGTGCCCGTGCCCGAGGACAAGCTCCCCGTGCTCCTGCCGGACGTGCGCCACTACAAGCCCACGGGCACCGGCGAATCCCCCCTGGCCGCCATCGGCAGTTGGGTCAACACTCATTGCCCGGCCTGCCAAGGCCCGGCCAAGCGCGAGACCAACACCATGCCGCAGTGGGCCGGAAGTTGCTGGTATTATCTCAGGTTCACGGACCCCAATAACAC
>CAYHRV010000219.1:0-5927 GCA_964359165.1 uncultured Elusimicrobia bacterium | reverse complement strand
TAGAACGAAGGGAGTCCTGACCTCCTCGGGGAGGCTCTCGGGGCGCTCGAAGATCGCGTGCAGGCGGCTCGGCTGGGAGTCGAGGCTGGTCCGGTGGCCGGAGACGCTCGGAGTCGGAACCATCCTGATCGTGTCCCAGGGGCAGTCCTTGACGCAGAGCTGGCAGCCGATGCAGAGGTCGTAGTTCACGTAGACCCCGCGGGTGTTGATGTCGTCTCCGAAAGGCTCGATGCAGGTGGGGACCGGGCAGGCCGAGATGCAGACCTCGCAGCCGGTGCAGGCGGACAGGTCGACTCGGGCCTTCGTCTTCGCCTTGGAGGCCCCCTTGACCAGGGCCGCCCGCCGGGCGGGATTCATGGGAGCGGCCATCAGAGGCTCATCGCGTCAAGACGCGGGGGCCCCCGCCGTCTTGGACGCCTTATAGAGCAGCGGGATCGGCGCCAGACCAAGCAGGACGAACACGATCAGCGTCACGGCGTTGATCTGCGTGTAGTGGGCGGGAGCCAGCATGCCGAAGAGCATGGGTCCGGAGAGGAAGGTGTTGATCTTCGAGAAGAACGCCGCCCGGGCGCGGGCCGCGGGGACCTGCTCCGCGGGGATGAGGCCCGAGAACAGCCTCCTTTGCGTGGGCCAGATGATCATCCACACGTTGAACCACATCACGGTCCCCAGAGTCATGCCCAGGGATATCCATACCGCGCGGGAGGTGAGCCCGGTCTCATCCCCCCAGAGGGGGCTCGGGCCGAAGCCCACGCCGGGCGTATACATGTAGTTCATCGTGAAGAGGACCAGGCCCGCCACCCAGGTGATCATCGCGCCCCAGCGGAACCACCACAGGACCCGGAGGATCAGCTTGGCGTTGACGGCCTTCTTGGCGGCATCGTCGATGGACCCCTGGAAGGGGAGATTGACGAAGTTGAAGAAATAGAGATGCCCTACCCAGACGATGCCGGCGAAGACGTGCAGCCAGCGGACAAGGAGATGGAAGTTGGAGAAGAAGTCCGTCGCCGCCATTTAGGGCCTCCTAGATGAGGGACTGTTATTGAGACTGGTTTTCATTATAGCAGATGTGGACCCATGGGTCCACATCCTTCCGCCTCGGACCCCCGGGGCGGCCGCTACTTGCCGGAGTAAAGCTCCGCGTAGCGCGCGGCGTGCTTGGCCTTGAACTCCTCGAGGAGTTTGCGCCGGTGCTCTCCCCATTTGGCCTTGGAGGCCCCGAGCTTGCGCTCCCGCGAATCGTGGCTGAGGAACTCCCAGATCTTCTTGCCTTCCGGGCCGGGGATGTCGCAGCCGGGCTTGGACATCATGCGCTTGACGTAGCGCTGCCAGATGCCGTCCTCGACCTGCCAGACGTTCTTTTCCTTGAAGAGGTCGGGGTCCGACTTCTTGAGCGCCTCGAGGCTCTTCTTGCGCTCCTCCGGGGTCTTGCCGCCGGTCTCCACGAACTGGGAGTTGAGGGGGCGGGACGGGGTGTGGCAGCGCGCGCATTTCTCGCGCATGAGCTTGTAGCCTTCCTGCGCTCCTTTCGGGTAGCCCGAGACGTCGACGGAGTCGGGGCCGAGGTCGTTGGCGTAGGGGTTCTGCATGGCCTTCTCCTTCTCAAGCTCCGCCGCGCTCTTCTTGGGCGCCTCGCCCGCGAAAGCGGCTCCCCCCATCAGCGCTGCCGCCAGCGCCAGCGTCAAAGTTCTCATATCTCCCTCCCTCTGATATCCGAAAGTTCCACGGATTTCGGCCCCCTCGACTACTCGCCTCCCCGCGGGAGCGGCGAGTGATTCACCAAGCCTCCTCCTTTTTCGCGATGGACAGCAGGTAGGTGACCAGGTCATCGAGTTCCTTACCGTGTATCTTCTCCTTCCAGGCCGGCATGTAGAGGGGGGGTGTGGGACCATCCGCTTTGAACTTCGCCACGGCCGTGCTCGGCACTCCGTCCTGGATCTTCTTGACGAGCTCTTCGCGGGTGAAGGTCCCCACGGTGTCCACGAGGGTCGGTTCCCGGCCGTCTTCCATCTTCGTCTGGTTGGGGCCCAGAGCGTTGAAGTTCCTGCGGCCGGCCGTCCCTCCGAGTCCGTGGCAGCCCGCGCAGCCGTATTTGTCGAACACGAATTTCCCATGCGCGATCGGGTTCGGGAACTTGGGCTCGGAGGCGGGCGGGGCGTAGACGTAGTATTTATGGGGGATGGAGTCCTCGGACATGGACATGAGATAGGTCGTGATGGCCTGGGCCTCCTCGGGCTTGAGGGTCTGGTAGAAGGGAGGCATGCCCGAGGGCGGGATGGGCTCCCCGAGATGCCCTTCCGGGTCGCCCGGGGAAAGCTGCATGGGGTCCTTGGTCAGGTGGAGTTCGATCCAATTCTGGATGTTCCAATCCAGGCGCTTGAGTCCGGCTCCGGAGAAATCGATGCGGCTGAGCGGCTTGTCGGCGATGTCCCCGAGGTCCACGCTGATGGAGCCTCCCACCCCGCGCACCGAATGGCAGCCGATGCAGCCGTGCGTCTGGAAGAGCTTCTTTCCCAGCGCCGCCGTCCGCGCGCCGGGGAGCTTCTCGAAATTCCCGTGACAGCGGACGCAAGAGGCCTCATTATAGGGCTTCTTCATAAGGGGCTGCTCCCAGTGCTTGACCCTGCCGTGCGCCGTTTCGACGGTGAGGGCCAGGCCCTGGCCCGCATGACAGGAGGTGCAGCCGAACTTCTTGAAATCATGGAGCTTGTGGATGTCGCCCTGGTCCGCGGCGAAGGGGTGCTCCTTGAAACCGGTGGTCATGGAAGGATTGGTGAATTCGTCCATGCCCGCGTGGCAGGTGATGCAGCGGTCCACGCGCCCCAGATCGTCCACGATGATCTGTTTGATCTCGACCGGGCGCCGCTTGAAGGAGGCTATTTGAGCCTTAAGCTCGGGCGTATCGCCCTCGGGGGCGGTCTCCAGTTTTTTCCGCAGGCTTTCCCCCTCCATGCGGTAATATTTCTTTTGGTAGTCCTTCCATTCCCTGTCCTGGTCGACGGCCACGGCGGCGAGGAAGGAGCCGAGGAGGAGGAAATTCAGGATATAGAAAGCCTTCCTCATAGGTCTATATGTTCAGGTTGAACTGGGGCAGGCTGAGCACGTACTTGACGTCGAAGCCCAGGCGCAGTCCGATCTTGAGGAGTACGCCCATCATCATGAGGACGAGCGACATGGTGACGAGGTAACGGGTCAAGTCGAGGCCGCGCAGGTGTTTCTGCGGCAGGAGGAACCCGAACACCCAGTAGCTCAGCAGGCATGCTCCCATCATCATCAGCTTGACCAGGCCGAGTCCGAAGACGAACTTCAGGCCCAGGGCCAAGACCCCATAAACGGCCACGAAACCGAGGATGGACTTGCCCCAGGGCAGTTCCGTCTTGATCGCGCGCGGGAGCGCCGTGCCCGCGCCGAAATACACGGCGAGGCTCAATAGGCCGGCCCAGACGGGGAAATCCCACATGGGCGCAGGCAGGGGCTTGTGGTGCAGCCAACTCTCCCAGGGCCAATACCAGGACCAGCTCGGGCCTCGGCACCACTGCCCGATGGCGATCAGGATGAACCAGAGGAAATTCCCCAGCAGGAACATGCTGTTGGCGAAGGCGCGCTCCTTGAAGGAGTAATACCCCACGCCTTTCGGGTTGGTGTCGAGGTAAGGGATGGCCATGAGCCCCACGATGATGACTCCGGGCAGCAGCACCCCGGCGATCCATGGGTCGAAATAGACCAGCAGCTCCTGCAGGCCCACGAAATACCAGGGGGCCTTGGAGGGATTGGGGGTCACGGTGGGATTGGCCAGCTCCTCGAGAGGGGCGTTCTGCAGGACGCTCCAGAGGAGTATGAACGCCGTGACCGCCGCGGCGGCGAGGTACTCGCGCACGACCAAGTGCGGCCACACGTCGAGCTTCTCCTCGTTGGGGGCGAGGGGGGCGGCGGAGAAGGTGTCCTTGCGCACCCGCCAGAAATGGACGATCATGAGCGCCCCGGCGATCAGCGGCACGACCACGCAGTGCAGGACGTAGAAGCGGATGAGGGTGTTCTCGCCGACCGAGGTCCCCCCCAGCAGGGCGAAGCGCACGTCATTGTTGACCCGCATGCCGAGCAGGCTCGCGAAAGGCCCCTCGTTGCCCACCACGGGCGTGGCCGCGGCCATGTTCGTGCCGACCGTGACGGCCCAGATGGCGAGCTGGTCCCAGGGCAGGAGATAGCCCGTGAAAGAGAGGAAGAGGGTGAGCGTGAGCAGTTGGACTCCGATGCCCCAGTTGAATTCCCGGGGCTTCTTGTAGGAGCCCGTCAGGAACACGCGGATCATGTGCAGGATCACGGCGATGACCATGGCGTGCGCCGACCAGCGGTGGGCGTTGCGCAGGAACATGCCCAGAGTGATGGCGAACTCCAGGTCCTTCATGTCCCGGTAGGCCAGGGGGATCGTAGGCCTGTAGTAGAACATGAGCAGCACGCCGGTGAGGGTCAATATCAGGAAAAGCAGGAAGGAGATGCCGCCCAGGCCGTAGGTAAAGGTCCAATGCAAGGCGCGCGGCTGGACCTTGGCCGGATGCAGATGCAGCCAGACGTTGTCTACGATGTGGCGGGCGCGGTGGCGCGCGCTGTCCTGCCACGGCCAGTTGCGGAACATGCTCCGCCAGATCTGGTTGTCCGTGGCGGCCTTCAGGAGCTCTTCTGGGCTGATCTTAGGCATCGGCGAAGTAGGGGGTCTTATCGCGCAGGCCCGGGCGGTTCTCGAGCACCGCTTTGTCTATGATGAGGTCCCCGGTGGAGGCCAACTCGACCTTGCAGCGCCAAAGGGGTTTTGGCGCGGGCCCGGCGATGACGTCCCCGGCCGGGCTGTAATTGGAGCCGTGGCAGGGACAGCGGAAACGGTTCTGGTCGGCGAACCAGTTGGGCGTGCAGCCCAGGTGCGTGCACCGGGCCCAGAGGGCGTACGCCCCTTTCTCGGTGCGCACCACCCATATCCTCTGCTTGCGGAACCACAGCGTCGACACGCCCAGCGGGAATTCCTTCAGCGGTCCCGCGTTGAATTTCTGGGAGGGCTCGTAGAGGACGTTGGGTATGAAGAAGCGGGCGGCCGCAGCGGTGCCGGAGCCGAAGAACGCCGCGAGGGCTCCCCAGCCCACCCATAGGAAATTCTGTCGAGTGATCGGTTGCGCTTGAGGATCTGCCATGTGTCTCAACGGGATCGTCCGGCTAATCCCAAAATCTCCTCCTTCAAAATGCCGGCCCCGCGATAGTACAAAAGGGGTTATCAGGTGTCAAGCAATCGCGTCATGGGGGATAAGTCATGTCCACGCATGACGGATATCATAGTGAAAGATCGCGGCTTTCTGGCAGCAGTGTTGCCGTGCATGTATATGTGAGGCCCATGCGCGATCTCCTGATCCTGGCGCTGCTCTTCGTTTCTTCGTCGGTCGCGGTCCGGGCCGAGGAGAACGCCGAGTGCTCGGGCTGCCACGCCGGAGGGGAGATGGGCGCCCCCAAGGTGGACTTCAAGGCCTTCGGAGCCTCGATCCACGGAAAACACCTATGCGTCTCCTGCCACGCGGACGCCGCCGCCCTCCCCCACAATGAGAAGCTCGAACCCGTTTCCTGCAAGAACTGCCACCGCATCGAGAGCCAGATCTACCTGGCCTCCGACCACGGCCGGGCCGTGGCCAAGGGACAAAACGAGGCCGCAGCCTGCAAGGACTGCCACGGGCGGGGGCACGCCCTCCTCAATTCCAGGGACCCGGCATCTCCCGTCAACCGCAAGAACCTGGCCAAGACCTGCGTGCGCTGCCATGGAGACCATGAGCGCATGGACAAGTTCCATCTCTCGGTCTCCGACCCGATGGACTCCTACAGCCACACCGTGCACGGGGAGGCGTTCAAGAAGGGCGTCACCGACGCGGCGATCTGCACCGACTGCCACGGCT
>CAYHRV010000218.1:0-5962 GCA_964359165.1 uncultured Elusimicrobia bacterium | reverse complement strand
CACGTCGGACAGGTTGATAAAGCGGATGTCCTTGCCCAGCCTCGATTCATCGAAGAAGGAATATTGCTGCTGATAGCGCAGCATTTTCAGGGCGGGTTCGCCGAGGACGGTGAAATAAAGCGCCGGTTTCTTCGGCGCCGCATTGGCGAAAACGATCTGATGCGCCAGCGTGGTTTTGCCGCAACCGGGCATGCCGCCGATGATGTTCAGGGAGAATTCCGGAATGCCGCCGCCCAGGATGTCGTCGAGCCCGCGCACGCCGGTCGGGAGTTGACGAATCGTGACCCGGCCTGCCTGGCCGCCGGCCTCCCCGTACGCACAGTGATCTTCGTCCCGGAAGCCGCTCCCGCGGCCAAGATCGCCCAGCTCCTGGTCTTCGGCGCGACCGTGGTGGCGGTCAAGGGCACCTACGACCAGGCCTTCGACCTCTGCGTGGAGGCTTCGCGCGAGTACGGCTGGTATAACCGGAACACGGGCTACAACCCTTACACGCGGGAAGGCAAGAAGACCTGCGCCTTCGAGCTATGCGAACAGCTCGGCTGGCGGGTCCCGGACAAGGTCTTCATCTCCGTGGGCGATGGGAACATACTCAGCGGCCTCTGGAAGGGTTTTCGCGATTTCCGCGAGTTGGGGCTGATCTCCCGCCTGCCCCAGCTCGTGGCCGTCCAAGCCGAGCACAGCGACGCGGTCAAGCGCGCCTTCGAGGGAGACGGGCGGATCATGCCCGTGAGCGGCAAGACCGTGGCCGACAGCATCTCCGTGAGCCTCCCGCGCGACGGCCAGGCCGCGGTGCGGGCCCTGCGGGAATCCGGCGGCTTCGCGGTCTCGGTCAAGGATGAGGAGATATTGGCCGCCATCCCGGAGCTGGCCCGGGGCGCGGCGGTCTTCGCCGAGCCCGCGGCCTCTGCCGCCTACGCCGGACTCAAGAAAGCCGTTTCCCAGAGAAAGGTGGGTAGCGGGGAGAAGGTCGTGGTCTTGGTCACGGGCAACGGGCTCAAGGACGTGCAGAGCGCCATGAAATCGGTCGGTCAGCCCCATGTCATCGAGCCAAGCCTGCCCGAGTTCAGGAAGCTCGCCGCCCGTCTCAAACTATAGAAAACCAGGAGCTCAGTCATGCCACAGGTCAACGAGAAAGTGCTGAAGAAGGCCGTAGACCTCTGCCGCAAGCGCGGGGTGCTCATCCCGACCTTCGCCCAGATGAAGGACCCCTCCACGGTCCCGGCCGCGGTCAAGGCCAAGCTCAAGAAAGCGGGGCTCTGGGATGTGGTGCCCGAGAACCTTTTCCGCATCACCTGGCACAACGACGTGGACTCCGGCCTCTTCGGGGGGGTCAATACCCTGGAGATCCCGAAAAGCATCACCGGCATCGAAGCCCGGGTCGTCGGGCTCATCGGCAAGTATTTCCCCACCGGCGCCCACAAGGTCGGGGCCGCGTTCGGTTGCCTCGCCCCGCGCCTAGTCACCGGGCAGTTCGACCCCGTTTCGCAGAAGGCCGTGTGGCCCTCCACGGGCAATTATTGCCGGGGCGGGGCCTTCGACAGCGCCCTGCTCGGCTGCACGGCCGTGGCCATCCTCCCCGAGGGCATGAGCAAGGAGCGCTTCGAGTGGCTCAAGTCCATCGGGGCGGAGGTCATCGCCACCCCGGGCACCGAGTCCAACGTGAAGGAGATCTACGACAAGTGCTGGGAGATCAAGAAGACGCGCAAGGACTGCGTGATCTTCAACCAATTCGAGGAGTTCGGCAATCCCTGCTGGCACTACCATGTCACCGGCCCGGCGGTGGCGGAGGCCTTCGCGGCCCTGGGCAAGGGCTTGCGCCTGGCCGGCTATGTTTCGGCCACGGGCTCGGCGGGGACCATCGCCGCGGGCGATTACCTGCGCACCCGCTTCCCCCTGCTGAAGGTCGGTGCTTCAGAAGCGCTGCAGTGCCCGACCCTGCTCCAAAACGGGTGGGGCGAGCACCGCATCGAGGGCATCGGCGACAAGCACGTGCCCTGGGTGCACAACGTGCGCAACACGGACATGGTCCTGGCCGTCGACGACGAGGCCTGCATGCGCGTCCTGCGTCTTTTCAACGAGCCCGCCGGACGCAAGGCCCTGGCGGCCGAGGGGACGGACAAGCGGACCCTGGACGCCCTCGGGCTCATGGGCATCTCGAGCATCGGCAACATGCTCGCCGCCGTCAAGCTCGCCAAATACTACGAGCTTGGCCCCAAGGATGTGGTCTTCACCGTCTTCACGGACTCGGCGGACATGTATCGCTCGCGGCTCAAGGAGCTGGAGGCCGAGCGCGGCGAGTACGCGCAGAAGGACGCCTGGACGGACCTCGAGCGCCGCTTGCGGGGGATCGGCAAGGACGACCTCAGGGAACTGAGCCATCTCGACCGCAAGGCCCTGCACAACCTCAAATACTTCACCTGGGTGGAACAGCAGGGCCGGAGCTCCGATGAGCTTCGAAAGCTCTGGGATCCGGCGTTCTGGGAGGAGACCTTCGCCCAAGTCCCGGCCTGGGACCGCCTCATCGAGGACTTCAATAGACGAGTCCAGGGAGCCTGAGCAGGCTCCCTGGACTCGTCCGTAGCCCCACCCCGCCGTATCCTCCAATTGACTTTACAATAGACTTTATGTAAACTTTATGAACAATGTACGCTCCTCGATTCCAGGTCGCCCCCCGCGTCTACACGCTTCTCGAGGAAGTCTCCGCGATCCGGGAACGACTGCGCTCCTCGATGGTCAAGGTGCCGTGGGTCCCTTCCCTGGCCAGGGAGACGATGGCGCGCGCCGCGTGGGGGTCGACGGCGATCGAGGGCTGCACGCTGTCCCTCGAAGCCGTCAAAGGCCTGCTGGACGGCAAGGAAGCTCTCGGGTATCCGGACCGCCATGTCCGCATGGCGCGCAACTACCTGGACGCCTTGGCCTGGCTCCAGAGACGCTCCCCGTCCCAGGCTATCCTTGAGAAGGATGTGCTTCATCTCCACGCGCTCATCGCCGAGGGCGCCGTGGATGAGGGACCTATCGGGTCCTATCGAAGAACCGGAGTAAGGGCCGGCCTGCATGCGTGCCCGCCGTGGCGGCGGGTGCCGCCGCTAACGAGGGATTTATTAGACTGGCTCAACACATCCGCCGGAGAATTTCCGGCGGTGTTCTCCTCGGCCATCCTCCATCTCCGATTCGTCGAGATACATCCCTTTAGGGACGGGAACGGCCGGGTGGGCAGAGCCCTCTCGACCTGGCAGCTCTATCGCATGGGCTTCGACACGCTCCACGTCTTCGCTCTAGATGAAGTGCTTCTGGAAAACCGCGCCTTCTACATCAAGAACCTTCAGCGCGTCCAGGTCGAAGGAGGAGACTTGGGCGGCTGGCTCGAGTTCATGGCCGAAGCCGTCCTGGAGACCCTTCAGCGAGTCCAGAAGCGCATCCAGACCTTGGGCCTGCCCGGGAAGGAGCCGCTTTCTCTCACCCTGCGCCAAGAGAAGCTATTGCGCTTGCTCCGTGAACGAGGCCCCTCGGGAATCCGCGAGATCGCCCGGGCGCTCCGCGTCACTTCCCCCGGGGCCCACTATGCCCTCAAGCCGCTCCTGCGCAAGGGGGTGATCAAGACCATCGGCATTCACAAGAGCACGCGCTACCTTTTGAGTTGAAGATGCGCCGCGAGGAGGCCGTCATGAAAGCCATTTTGGAATTCGATCTCCCCGAAGAATCCTCGGAACATAAGCTGGCGTTGGAGGGCGGCGGTTGGATGTCCGTCTGTCACGACCTCGACGAGTGGCTGCGTTCCGTTCAAAAGCACGGCGACCGAAAAACGGTGTCCGTGGATGAAGTGCGCGCTCGAATACGAGAGGAGATGGACTCCCGCGGATTAAGTTTCGAATGATTCTGCCGACCGGAGAGTTCCTCCGTCAACTTTAATCGGCTTCAGGCTCCGGCGATTAGGCGGCCGGGACCTTGGCTTTCTTCTTGGTCCCGTTGGTAGCGCCGACCCGGGTCCTGGCGAAGGCGTCGAGGCGCTTGAGGGCCTCGCGGATGTTCTCCAAGGAGTTGGCGTAGGAGAAGCGTAGGTAGCCTTCCCCATGGGCGCCGAAGGCCGTGCCCGAGAGCGCGGCCACGCCGGCCTCCTCGAGCACTTTCCCTTCCGCCTCCGAGCTCTTGAGGCCCCAGCCCTGGATATTGGGGAACACGTAGAAGGCCCCGGCCGGCTTGCGGCAGGTGACGCCGGGGATGGCGTTGAGTCCATCGACGATCGTGTCCCGCCTTCGACGGAACTCGGCCACCATGGAGAGCACTTCCTCCTGCGGGCCTTCCAAGGCCTCGACGATGGCTTTCTGCGCGAAGGAGGTGGCGCAGGAATAGACGTTGGTGGCCAGGCGGGAGACGTGCTTGGCCAGGTCCGGGTTCATGATCCCGTAGCCCAATCTCCAGCCGGTCATGGCGTAGGTCTTGGAGAAGCCGTCGAGGATGATGGTCTTCTCCGCCATGCCGGGCCGGGTGGCGATGCTATCGTGCTTCCCGTCGTAGAGTATCTTGGAGTAGATCTCATCGGAGAGGATGAAGATGTCCCGGTTACGCAGGAGCTCGGCGATCTCATCTAGGTCCTTGGGCGTGAGGGTGGAGCCGGTCGGGTTCTGCGGGGAGTTGAGCACCACCATCTTGGTCTTCTTGGTGAGCAGACCCTCGATGTCCGCGGCGCCCACGCGGAAGTCCCGCTCCTCTTTGAGCACCAGGGAGACGGGCTTGGCGCCGATGAAGCGCACGACGGACTCGTAGATGGGGAAGCCGGGATCGGGGAGTATGACCTCGTCGCCCGGGTCCACGCAGGCGAAGAAGGAGAAAGTCATGACCGGCTTGCCGCCCGGGGTGACCACGACCTGCTCCGGGCTCACGCTCAGGCCCCGGTCGCGGCTGATGTGTTTGGCGACGGCGGCGCGCACTTCGGGCAGGCCGGCCGAGGGTCCGTAGTGGGTGAATCCCTCCTCCAATGCCTTGGCCGCCGCGGCGCGGATGTTCTTGGGCGTGTCGAAATCCGGTTCGCCGATCTCCAGGTGGACGATGGAGCGGCCCTTGGCTTCCAAGGCGCGGGCCTTCACCAGCACCTCGAACGCGGTTTCCGTCCCCAGCAACTGCATCCTCTGCGCGTATTTCATGGTTTTCCCTCTCTAAGGATTGAAAGCAACACTCCTGCCCGGCATTCTATCATTCCCGGAGCCTATGCCGTTTCCCGCGGAAATCGGCGGAGGCTCCCGTTCATTGGGTTTTTATCATTATCGTGATATAATTATGTTTAAGTAGTGATATCCAGGAGGCTCTGCCATGCCCAACATCCGTCCCATTTCCGACCTCAGAAATCACGCGGACAGGATCTCCGAGCTCTGCCATAAATACGGCGAGCCGGTCTTCATCACCAAGAACGGCAAGGAAGACCTGGTGGTCATGAGCCAGGCCGCCTACGAGCGTCAGCAGGCCAAGCTCGAGCTATACGCCAAACTGGAAGAGGCCGAGCTGGATGCCGCCCGCGGCGACAAAGGCGTGTCTCACTTGGAGATGATGGGAATGCTGCGAGAAAAGACGCGGTGAAGAAGCTCCCCCTCATCTATCTCGCAAGCGCCCAAAGGGACCTCATCGAGGCGTACCGATATATCGCCAGAGACAGTCCCTTGGAAGCCCGCGAATGGCTGGAGCAGGTCGATAAGAGCTTGGGGAGGCTCGCGTCCTTTCCGAGGTCCGGCTCCCTCGTCAAGGAGCCGCGCCTCGCTTCGTTGGGTTATCGTGTCGTCGTCTTGGGTGAATATCTGGCCTTCTATCTCCTTCGAAGAGGGCGAGTGGAAGTGCGCCGGGTCCTGCACGGCCGCAGAAGGTTCGCCTTTCTTATTCAATAAATGACGGGAGCGCGTTGATTTCAATGGAAATCAAAGCGCTCCCGGATTATTCCGTGACGACCAGTTCGAAGCCGCTGGAATGCGCGGCG
>CAYHRV010000217.1:0-5971 GCA_964359165.1 uncultured Elusimicrobia bacterium | reverse complement strand
AAGCCAGGAGGGTCAGGACCCGGTTGAGCTCGAGCCCGGTGGCCATGCGCCTGGGCAGGGGATAGCGCGTGGGGGTGACGAGGGCCTGCACCTCCACGAGCATGGGACGGGTGCCCTCCACCGCCACGGAGACCGCGCGGCCTGGGGAGCGGCTCCCGGCGAAAGCCTCCAGGAGCATGGCCGAGGCGTCCGGGACCTCCATAAGGCCCTTCTCCTCCATCTCGAAGAGCGCGACCTCGGAGGTGGGCCCGAAGCGGTTCTTCTCGGCCCGCAGGAGGCGGAGCATCTGCCTCTCCTCCGTATCAAATTGCAGGACGGTGTCCACGATGTGCTCGAGCACCTTGGGCCCGGCCGTGGAGCCGTCCTTGGTCACATGGCCGAGGAGGAAGAGCACGGTGCCCCGGGATTTGGCCGCCCTCAGGAGCTCGCCCGCGCATTCGCGCACCTGGGTCATGGAGCCGGGCCCGCCGGAGAAGCCCGGATGGAAGACGGTCTGGATCGAGTCGAGGACCAGGACCTTGGGTCCATGCTCCGAGACCGCGGCCAGGATCTTCTCCAGGTCGCTCTCGCAGACCAGGAGCAGTCCCGACCTCTCCTGGCCCAGACGGCGCGCCCTCGAGCGGACCTGCTCGAGCGACTCCTCGCCGCTGACGTAGAGCACTTTGCGGGAGCGGGCGAGCGACGCGGCGGCCTGGAGCATCAGGGTGGACTTCCCGATGCCGGGCGGCCCGGCCAGCAAGAGCACCTGCCCGGCGACGAGGCCCCCGCCCAGGAGGCGGTCGAGTTCCCCGATGCCGGTGGGAAGGCGATCGAGCTCCCGGGGAGAGGAGGAGTCCATAAGAGAAACGACGGGCGAGCTGAAATCGGTCAACGGCCGGGCTCCTTGCCCGGCGGCCGCCTTGCCGACGGCCACGGCCTCCTCCTCCAGGGTGTTCCAGGAGCCGCAGCCGGGGCACTGGCCCGACCACTTCAGCGAGTCGGCGGAGCACTCCCGACAGCGGAAGACGGCCTTGAGCTTCATATGTATATCCGGGGAACGCGGGGTTTTAGGCCGGTCACCAGCTCATAGGTGATCGTCCGGGCGCTCTGGGCGAGCTGCGCCGCGGTGACCTCTTCTTTCCCCTGCCTGCCGATCAGCACGACTTCCTCCCCCACCCGGGGCTGGGCGACCCCCGTGACATCGACCATGGTCATGTCCATGGTGAGCGCCCCGACGACCGGACAGCGCCGCCCGCGCACCAGCACGCACCACGGCCCCTCCCCCCCGCGCTCGCGCGGGATGGAGGCCAGACGCGGAAGTCCGTCCGCGTAGCCGATGGGCAGGGTGGCGATGCGGCGCGTCCCCTTCGCCCGGTAGAGGCCCCCGTAGCTCACGGGGGCTTGGGACTTCACATTCTTCAAAAATACGACCTTGGTCTTCAAGCTCAACACGGGCTGGAACTCGCGGCCGTAGAGCCCGTAGGCCGCGATGCCGGGGCGCACCATGTCCCAGCGGCTCTGGGGATAGGAGAGGGCCCCCGCGGAGTTGGCGGCGTGGAGCAAGGGGACGCGCAGGCCGGAGTCCGCCATGTCCTGGGCCGCGCGCTTGAACCGGGAGAGCTGGAGCCGGGTGAAGGCCGGGTCGGTCTCGGCGCACGCCAGGTGGGTGTAGACCCCCTCAAGATCGACGCCCGGGGCGCGGGAGAGCTCCAAGGCCACCTTCAGCCCGGAGGGCCAGCTCACGCCGATGCGCCCCATCCCGGTGTCGAGCTTGAGGTGGCAGCGCAGGCGCTTGAACCTGCGCGCCGCGGCGAAGGCCTTGCCCGCCGCCTGCGCGATGAGCCGGGCTCCGTCCCAGGAGGCGACCGTGGGCGTGAGCCCGTAGCGCACCGCGGCCAGGGTGCTGCCGAAGGGGTAGAGCGAGCCCAGGATGAGGATGGGGCGGCGGATGCCCGCGTCGCGCAGGACGATGCCCTCCTCCACCGAGGACACGCCGAGGCGGTCCACGGCCCCGGACTCCACGGCCGCGCGAGAGACGCGCACCGCGCCGTGCCCGTAGCCGTCGCCCTTGACCACGAAGAGCATGCCCGTCCTGCCCCCCATGCGCCGGCGCAGCAGGCGCAGGTTCTCCTGGAGGCGGCCCAGGTCGACCTCGGCCCAGGTGGGGCGGTGGAAGCGGCGTGGGAAGGCGAAGGACGAGCGGCTTGGGCCCATGGTGGGCGCCTACACCAGTTCGGGAGGCTGGGAGTCGAAGCTCTCCTCTTCCCCGACACTATCGGCCCCCTGCGGCTCCGAGGCCTCGGTGGCGTTGTCGAAGCGGGTCAGCTTGAGCTCGAAATGCAGGTGGATGGTCCCCGTCGGCCCGTTGCGCTGCTTGGCGATGATGAGCTCGGCCTTGTTCTGGAGTTCCTGGTCCTCGCGCTTGTAGTAGCCCTCCCGGTAGATCATGGCCACGAGGTCCGCGTCCTGCTCCAGGGCGCCGGATTCGCGCAGGTCGGAGAGCTGGGGCCTCATGTCGGAGCGGCCCTTCTCCTCGGTCTTGCGCGAGAGCTGGGAGAGGGCCACGACCGGGAGCTCCAGGTCGCGGGCCAGTTGCTTGAGGCCGCGCGATATCTCGGCGACCTCCTGCTGGCGCCCGTCGCGGTTGCGGTTGGGGGCCTGCATGAGCTGGAGGTAATCGATGAGGATCAGGCTCAGTTCCTTGCCCTGGGAGCGTAAGTCCGCGGCCAGGCGGCGGGCGCGGGTGCGCACCTGGAGCACGGAGAGCCCGGAGGAGTCGTCGAAGAAGAGCGGGGCCTCGGAGATGCGCTCGAGCGCGGTGGTGATGTTCGTCCACCGGTCGCGCGGATAATAGCCGCTGCGCAGGCTCAGGAGGTCGACCCGGGCCTCGGCCGCCACCATGCGCTGCATCAGGGCTTTCTTGGACATCTCGAGGGAGAAGATACCCACGGCCTTGGGTTCCTTGGCGTGCAGGGCCACGTTGGCGGCGATGTTGAGCGCCAGCGAGGTCTTGCCCTGGCCGGGCCGCGCGGCGATGAGGATGAGGTCCCCCTTCTGGAGCCCGGAGGTCTTCTTGTCGAAATCCTTGAACCCGGTGGCGACCCCCGTCACCTCGGCCCGGTGCTGGTGCAGCTTCTCCATGTCCTCGTAGACCTCGTGGGCCAGGTCCTTGGCGCTGCGGAAGGATTCGAGGGCCTGCTTCTGGGCGATGCCCAATATCTGGCGCTGGGCCTCGTCGAGGAGATGGGCGGCGTCCTTCTCCTCCCCATGGCAGTCGGCCACGATCCCGGTGGCCGTGCGGATGAGGTCCCGGAGCACGGCCTTCTCCCGGACCAGCTTGGCGTAGGACTCCACGTGGCCGGCCGTCGTGACCGCGCGGCAGAGTTCGACGAGATAGGGCTTCCCCCCGGTCTCGGAGGTCCACTTGAGGCGGTCGAGTTCGGAGCCGACCGTCAGGATGTCGGCGGCTTCGCCGCGCTCGTAGAGGTTGAGGAGGGCGCGGAAGATCTTGCGGTGGGCCTCTTTATAGAACATGCCCTCGTCGATCTGGCCGATGGCCTTTTCGACGGCCTCGCGCTCGATGAGCATGCAGGCGAGGACCGCCATCTCGGCGTCCAACGCCTGAGGCGGGACATGGAGTGACTCGGCGGGCATGGAATGCTCCCGGAAACCTGCCGTTCTATCCGGCCGGGGTTCCCTTACGTGCGCGGAACTACGGAGACCTTGATCTTGGCCGAGACCTCGGGGGCGAAGCGGACCTCCACTTCGTACTCCCCGGGCTCCTTGATGGAGGACTCCAGGAGGACGGAGTCCTTGCCGACCACGTGCCCCGACGCCTTCAGGCTCTTGAGGATGTCGGACTTCCCGACCGAGCCGAAGAGCTTGCCCTGCTCGCTCACCGGACGGCTGAAGGAGAGAGCGACTCCCGCGAGCTTCCCGGCTACCTCGCCGGCCGCGGCCGCGGCCTTCTGCCGCAGGGCCAGGCGCTTCTCCTTGCCCTTCTCGAACCAGCGGATGACGGCGGGGGTCGCGTCCATGGCCAAGCCGCGCGCGAAGAGGAAGTTGCGGGCGTAGCCGGGCTTCACTTCCTTCACGTCCCCGGCGCGTCCGAGCTTGTCCACGTCCTTTCTCAGGATGACTTTCATGGCGGTCAGGACTGCATGAACGGCAACAAAGCCAGGAACCGGGCCCTCTTGATGGCCTGGCCGAGTTGGCGCTGATGCTTGGCGCAGGTGCCGGTGATGCGGCTGGAGAGTATCCTGCCGCGCTCGGTGGTGAAGGTCTTGAGGACCGGGACCTGCTTGTAGTCGACGAAAGGGATCTGATCGGCGCAGAACCGACAGACCTTGCGGCGCGGGGCGAACCCTCGGCCCCGTCCGCCGCCGCGGCCGCCCATCCCTCCGGAGCGGGGATCCCTGGGAGCCTGCGCGGGGGGAGCGGAGACCGGCTCTACGGTCACGGGCGCTGCCGCCGGAGCGGCAGAATTCTTATCTTCCTCCATCATCAAAACGGGACCTCCTCCAGATCCGTCTTCGAATCCACCGGCTCCTCGTGCGCGGACGAAGGCGGGGAGGCAGGACTCTCGGCACCGGACATCTTGGCGAGGAACTGCACCCTGCGCGCCACGACCTTCAGCGCGCTCCTCTTCTGCCCGGTCTTGTCCTCGTACTCCTCGCTCCTCAGGCGCCCTTCCACGTGGACGGGGCTTCCCTTCTTGAGCTTGTCCTTGAGCCGCTCCGCGGCCTCTCCCCAGACGACGACGGGGATCCAAGAGACCTCGTCCTTCCATTCGCCGGAGGCGGTGTCCTTGTACCGGCGGGTCACGCCGAGGGTGAAGCTGCACATCGCCGAGCCCTTCTGGGTGAACCGGACGTCGGGGTCGCGGGCCAGATAGCCGCTCAGCAGGACGAAATTCTGTTCCAGCAGGCGTATCTCCTTCATTCGGCCTTCTTGGGGGCCTTGGGGACCTTGGCGCGGGCGGCCTTCCGCTCCGGGAAGAGCGTCGTCATGGAGCGCAGGACATCCTCGGTGATGCGCATCTGCTGGCCCATCTTGTCCACGAAGACCCCGGGAGCCTGATACTTGAGGTAGAAATAGAAGCCGTCGCGCGCGGCCTTGATGGGGTAGGCGAATTTCCGGCGGCCCCAGCGGTCCTCGCTGAGGATCTCGCCGCCGCCCTTCACGATGGATTTCTTGGTCTTATCGATGAAATCCGCCACCTCGGTATCCGAGAGCTTCGATTTCACGATCACGACGGTCTCGTAGATGTGCATAGCGTGTAACTATAGCAAAGAATGGGGGAAAAGAACAACGGAGGATTCGACATGGAGAATCCGAAGGATTCCAAGGAACACATCCTTAAAAAACAGACGGGCGGGCGGCGAGCGCCCGCCGACAGGCCCGCCGGCCTGTACTTGACAATATATAACACTTTTCATACTCTACCAGCGAAGCGAAGGGACAAGCCATGCGGCGCAAGAAAAGAAAGGTCTCCAGAAAACCCCTGATGGGACCGCCCCCCGAGGTCATGGACATCAAGACCTTGGCCCGTTATCTCTCCATGGGCCGCTCGAAGATCTACGGCCTCATCCGCCTCAAGAGGATCCCCGCCTCCCGCATCGGCAGGCAGTATCGCTTCTCCAAGGAACTCGTCGACCAGTGGCTGCGCGAGCGCCTGATCACGCGCCCGGACGAGCCCCAGATCCCGCTCTTCAAGCCTCCACAGCGCTGATCCTCCGGCTCCTCCGACGGTCGTCGAGCCTCCGACGAGAAAACACTTGCATCCCGTCGGGTGAATATGTATATTGGGAGCACGGCCGCGTCGTCTCGCGGCCGATCACTGACCCAGGAGAATGAATCCAATGGCTGAGAAAGTGCACAAGTGCGCCGTAAAGAGGGAGTCGGGCTTCCTTTATTACATCGACAAGCAGGGCGACGTCTCCCGCGCGAAGATGGCTCGCGGCGGCAAGAAGGGCGGAAAGCCCGCCAAGGT
>CAYHRV010000216.1:0-6007 GCA_964359165.1 uncultured Elusimicrobia bacterium | reverse complement strand
GACGATCGGCGTCTCCGGGCGGTTGGCGACGTCGATGCCCGCGTGGATGTGTCCGCTGTGGCCCTCGGAGCCGTAGCGGCGGAAGGGGGAGAAACGATACCCGAAGGAGGAGGTCAACTGGCCCGACGCGGGCCAGATGGAGGGCGTCGAGCGCAGAAGGCTGCGCTGGTTGGTGATGAACCAGGCGATCTCCTGGAAGCTGGCCAGCCTCTTCTCCGACTCCTTGCGCAGTTCCACGACCGAGTTCCGGATGGCCTGCTGGGGGATGCGCCCCGGGTCGGCGGCGCTCAGGCGCAGGAGCCCCATCCTGTCCGCCGGGGTCCCCCCCCCGACCACGCTCGCCCGGGAGGGCTGGGCCTCCTGCCTCATGCCGAGCAGGGACCTCAACTGGCTGTCTGTGTTGCGCGCCATCTGCAGGGCGTCGCGGGACTTGTCGAACTCGGAGACCATGTAGCCCATGCGGGCCCGGATGACCATATTGTCCGCTTTCGTGATCCAATAATCGGTGTGCCGCCCGGCCAGGAAACCGGCCCAGATGGTGAGAGCGCTCCACGCGGCGCCGGCGAGAAGGAGGAACGACAGGGAGAACCTCCCCTTGAGCATGGGAAGGTCCGTATGCGGGATGATCAGGACCGTCGCGTTGCGGTTGAGGGTGCGCGCGATCTTCCTGAGGGAAGAGGACCAGGATATTGGCACAGGAGATACTATTGTACCCGCTGCTTTACCGGAGTGTCAATACTGGACCTGTTAAGAATCCCTAGAAGGTCAGGACCAGCTTGCCGGTCGTGGCCCCGGATTCCAACGCCGCGTGGGCGTCGGCCGCCCGCTCGAAAGGGAACTCCCGGACCGGGACGGGCGAGAGTCTCCCCTCCGCGGCCCAGCCCAGCATCCGCCCCATGGCCTTCTGGGCCACCTCGAAGCGATGGAAAAGGTTCACCACGTTGAACCCCATCACCCCGCGGTTCTCGTAGGTCATCTTCAGGGGAGAGAAGCCCGGCACCCGGAGCCTGTTCCAGGCCAGGCGCAATAGATTCGGCGTCTCCTCTGCGCGGGTGAATATCTCCGCGAAACCATACACGACGAGGCGGCCCCCGGCCGCGAGCCGCTCGTACCCCTCGCTCAGCGTCTTGACCCCGTTGGCGTCGAATATGGCGTCGTAGCCCTGGGGGGCGTGCCGTCGTGCCGTTTCCCAAAGGTCCTCGCTCGAGCGGTCGATGACCGCTCCCGCCCCGAGCTCCCGGCAGAGAGCCGCCTTGCCCGGAGAGCCGACCACGGCCACGGTCGGGCACCCGGCGATGCGCGCGAGCTGGAGCAGGGCGGTCCCCACCCCTCCGGCCGCGGAATGGATGAGCAGGCGCTCGCCCTCCCGGACCCTGGCCGCCTCATGCAGGCCGTACCAAGCGGTTAGGAACACGGCGGGGAAAGCGGCGCAGGAAGCGGTACTCCAGCCCTCCGGGCAAGGCCAGAGCCGCCCGCGGTCGACCACCTGCATGTCCGCGTAGCCCCCGAAGCGCCTTACGCCGAACACCCGGTCGCCCACGCGCAGCCCTCGCGCCCCGAGACCCAGCGCGTCGACCTCGCCGGCGAACTCGAAGCCCGGGACGATGGGGTAGAGTCCGCGCGCCGCCTCATAGTAGCCCGTGCGCACCAGGCAGTCGGCGTAGTTGACTCCCGACGCGCGCGCGCGCACGCGCACCTCGCCGGGGCCGGGGACCGGGTCGGGGCCCTGCGAAGCCTCCAGGGCCGAGCGTCCTCCGGGCTTGCGGACGAGGATGAATCTCATTGAGCCTTTATACTAATTTTGTAGAATAGCGGGCTCCAATGGCGGAACTGCGAGACTCCTTCCTTTCCTATTTCGACCGCAAGGGCCATCTCATCTGCGCCGGCGTCCCCCTGGTGCCAGAGGGCGACCCGTCCCTGCTCTTCACCTCCGCCGGGATGGTGCCCTTCAAGCCGTATTTCCTCGGAATCAAGAAGGGGCTCTCGCGCGTCACTTCCTGCCAGAAATGCTTCCGGACCACGGACATAGACCGGGTCGGGGAGACCCTGCGCCACCTGACCTTCTTCGAGATGCTCGGCAACTTCTCCTTCGGGGATTATTTCAAGGAGGACGCGATCTCCTTCTGCTGGGATTTCCTCACCCGCGTGGCCGGGCTCGACCCCAAGCGCCTCCACCCGACCGTGTTCCTGGAGGACGAGGAGGCCGAAGCGCTCTGGCGCAAGCAGGCCACCCCCAACCCCGTCGTCCGCCTGGGGGCGGAGTCCAACTTCTGGGCCATGGGCCCGACGGGGCCCTGCGGCCCCTGTTCCGAGGTCTACTACGACCTCGGCCCGGACCGGGGCTGCGGCAAGGCCTCCTGCGCGGTGGGCTGCGACTGCGACCGCTACCTGGAGGTCTGGAACCTCGTCTTCATGCAGTACGAGCGCGTCGAGGGCGGCTCGCTCAAGCCCCTCCCGTTCAAGAACATCGACACCGGGATGGGGCTCGAGCGCCTCTCCATGCTCGTCGAGGGGAAAGAGTCCCCCTTCGAGACCTCGCTCTTCGAGCCCATACTCCGGCGGTGCATGGACCTGCTGCCCGCCGGGCCGCAGGGGCCCGAGGCCGTCTCCGCCCGCCGGATCGTGGCCGACCATATCCGCGGAGCCGTGATGCTGGCCTCCGAGGGCCTCATCCCCTCCAACGTCGAGCGGGGCTATGTCCTGCGCCGCCTCATCCGCCGCGCGTCCCGCTATGGACGCCTCCTGGGCGCGCGGGAGCCTTTCCTGCACGCGCTTTCTTCCTCGGTCTTCGACCTCTACGCGCGGCCCTACCCGGAACTCAAGAACGGGCGCTCGCAGGTGGAGCAGACCCTGAAAGCCGAGGAGGAGCGCTTCCTGGAAACGCTGGAGAAAGGCGAGCGCGAGCTCTCGGAGCTCCTCGCCCCCGGACCCAAGGTCCTCTCGGGCGCGCAGGCCTTTAAGCTCCACGACACCTTCGGCTTCCCGCTCGAGCTCACGCGCGAGATCGCCGGCCGCCGGGGCGTGAGCGTCGACGAAGAGGGCTTCGCCAAGGCCCAGGCCGCCGCGGCCGTGACCGCGCGCGCGGGCTGGAAGGGCTCCGGAGAGACGGACATGGCCCGCTACGACGCCGTCCTTGCCGCCCACCCCGGCATGCGCACCGAGTTCCAGGGCTACTCCAAGACCCGCCTGGCGACCCGCATCTCCCTCCTCCTGCGCCCGGAGCAGGCCTCCGGAGCCGAGGAGGGCGAACTGCGCCCCGGCGACGAGGGGGAGGTCGTCCTGGCCAAGACGCCTTTCTATCCCGAGGGGGGCGGACAGGTCGGAGACCGGGGCCTCATCCTCGACGACGTCAACGAAAAGAAGGTCCTCGCCGAGGTGCTCGACACCTACCGCCCCCGCCCGGACCTCATCGTCCATCGGGTCTCGGCGAAAGTCACCCTGCGAGCCGGCATGCCCGTCATGGCCGTCGTGGAGGCGGAGCGGCGGCGCACCACCGCTTTCCACCACACGGCCACGCACCTGCTCAACGAGGCCCTGCGCCGCGTCCTGGGCCCTTCCGTCCGCCAGGCCGGGTCGATGGTGGCGCCCGACCGTCTGCGTTTCGACTTCACCTGGGCCAAACCCCTCACCGCGGAGCAGACCGCGGAGGTCGAGCGCATCGCCAACGAGGCGATCGCCGCCGATTTGCCCGTCTCGCCCCAGGAACGCCCCGCCGACGAGGCCAAGACGCTCAAGCCCATCACGCTCCTGGGGGAGAACTACGGGGCCAAACCCCGCTTCCTCCTCATCGGCGCCAAAGGGTGGGACGACCCCTTGGACCGGTTCAGCCTGGAGCTCTGCGGCGGCACCCATGTCTCGCGCACCGGCGAGATCAAATGCCTGCGCATCGTCAAGGAAAGCGCCGTGGCCGCCGGCATCCGGCGCATCGAGGCCGTGGCCGGTCCCGCCCTCGAACAGCTCGCCAAGGCCGAGGATAGCGACCTCCGCCAGCAGCTCAAGGACGCCATCGAGCGCTACATCATCATCACCTCGAAGATCCAATCCGTGAGCGGACTGCCCTACCGCAACGTGGTGCGCAACATCCCGGACGCGAACACCGGCCCCCTGGAGGAGGTCCGCAAAGCCCTCGGGGTCATGAAGGAGCTCGAGAAGATCATCAAGGCCGAGCTCGACGAGGCCAAGAAGGCCAAGCTCGCCCAGGAAGCCAAGGTGGGGCAGGTCGTGCTCCAGGTGGGGACGGTGCGGCTGACGGCCCAGAAGTTCAGCCAGGCCGAGCTCCAGACCCTGCGCTCCCTTTCCGACCAGATGCGCCGGGAGTCCGGCGGGGTCGTGTTCCTGGGCTCCGCCGAGAACAACCGCCTCTCCTTCGTCGTCAGCGTGACCCAGGACCTCATCAGCAAAGGCATCGACGCCTCCCGCATCGCCCACGAAGTCGCCACTCTTCAGAAAGGGAAAGCCGGCGGGCGTCCGGATTTCGCCCAGGGCGGCGGGCCCGACACCGACTGGCAGGAACTCCTCGACAAGGTCAAGGACGTCCTGCGCTCCTCCCAGGGATGAAACCAGGTCCCCGGCCCGCGCGCGCCTCCAGGACGCAGCTCTCCGACCTCATGGCTCCGCCGGACACCAACGCCCAGGGCACGGTGTTCGGAGGGAAAGTCCTGCAGATGGTCGACAAGGCCGCGGCCGTGTGCGCGATGCGCCACGCGGGCAAGCCCTGCGTCACCGTGGCCATGGAGCGGGTGGAATTCCTGGTTCCCATCCTGGCCGGGGATTTCGTCATCGCCGAGGCCCGCTTAAACCACGCGGGGCGCACCTCGATGGAGGTGGGCGTGGAGGTCTACGCGGAGAACATCAAGACCTTGCAGAGGCGGCACACCAACTCCTGCCTGGTGACCATGGTGGCCGTCGATGAGAAAGGCAAGCCCTCCCCCGTCCCCCCCCTCCTGCTGGAGACCCCCGAGGACAAGACGCTCTGGACCCAGGCCTCGGAGCGCCGCCTCGGCCGAAACCGCGACAAACGCTGACGCGTTTCTCGCGGTTTCGGGAGCGTTGAACTAATCCCAGCCGCCGAAGCCGCCCTCGCCCAGCACCGCGGGCGTGCGGATCCCCTCGCTCTTGGGCCTGCGCGAGTGCATCTCCGAGGCCAGGACAAGCCCGACTAAGGCCGTCCCCTCCGCGCCGAACTCCGGGGAGACCCTTCCTGAGACCGTGTAGTCCGCGTTCCCGTTGGGGGAGAGGGTCAGATTAGCCCCTCGGGCGGAGAGGGTGTAATAGGGAGGGAAGCGAGGATCGTCGGTGCGGCCGTTGGCGTACAGAGTGAAGTCGATGCGCCGCGCCGGGGCGCCGCCGCGTCCCTGCACCGTGGCCTGGACCGAGATGGAATTACCCCAGGAATTGATGGTGGCATTGACCCCGGAAGCGCTGAGATTCATCCAGTTGCCCGAGCCGTGCATGGAGCCGGAGAAAGGCCTTCCGCTGAAAGAGAAGCCGTTGCCGAAGGCGTTGACGTACAGGGAGATCCCCAGGGCGTAGTCCGAGATGTCGTAGGCGTTCTGGAAGGTCTTGCGGACCGACGCGTAGACATGGGAGGAGGCATCCTGCCTGACGACTTGGGCGGCGGCGGTCCCGGCCCCCCAGCACAGCCCGGACACGGCAAGAACGGCGATACGATGATGCATGCACCCTCCCGATAGGATGGCTCCTATCCAAGGATAGTCTGGCTGAATAAAGCCCCGGCATCGAGAGCCGCGCGGGGAAGGGCGGGGTGGGACCGGAGTCCCAGGTTGTTCAGGCGGCGGGTTTCGCGCCGGGGATGAATTTGCGCCCTGCAGGAATCGAACCTGCACTTACAGCTCCGGAGGCTGTCGTGATATCCATTTCACCAAGGGCGCATCGGTCGCACCCCTCGCTCTGCGTGCTCGGGGCTGAAGCCGTCGCTCGAGAGGTGCTTTGCTCGCGCCGGTGCTCCACGGGGGGGGTCCGCCCCCCCAGTAGACCCCACGGCCCC
>CAYHRV010000215.1:0-6019 GCA_964359165.1 uncultured Elusimicrobia bacterium | reverse complement strand
GCGCGCACGAGGGCGGGGTGCTTGCGGTCGAGCCCCGACTCGGCCAGGGCGATGACCGCGATCGCGGTGTCCCAGACCGGGGAGTGACAGGGCTGCATCTCCAGGGATTGTCCGCGGTCGATCTCGAGGCGCTCGAGGACGGCCAGCTGTTCGCGCAGGCGGGGGTCGCTGTCCGGGTAGCCCAAGGCCTTCATGGCCATGAGGGTGTTGACGATGCCGGGAAAGATGGCGCCGAGGCCGTCGGAATCGTGCAGGCGCTCGAGCATCCAGTCCTCGGCGAGCCGCAGGGCCCAGGCCCGTATCCAATGGCCGCCCCTTCCCTCCATGGACTTGAGGAGCTGGTCCCAGAGGAGGAAGAAGTTGGTCCAAGAGAGGAAATCATGGGGAGGCATGGCCTCGCCCAAGGGGATGAAGCGCCGCGAGTCGGGGAAGAGCTCATCGAGCCGCGCGTGGTCGGGGCATACGGCCTTGGGCCTCTCGGACCAGATGACGGAGAGCGGGACCACGATGGAGCGCGTCCAAGCGGAGAGCTCGTAGAGGTTGAAATAGAACCAGTTCGGAAAGAGCATGATCTCGGGCGGGATCGAGGGGACCCCGCGCCAGTCGTAGACGCCGAAGAGGGCCATGTAGAACTTGGAGTAGGTGTTGACCCGGTGTATGCCTCCGAGCTCGGAGATCCGTTTGCGCGCCCGGCTCAGGCAGGTCTCCTCCGGGGAATGGCCCGCGAATTTCAGGGCCCAATACGCCTTGACGGAGGCGGATATCTCCGAGGGGCCGTTGCGGAATATGGGCCAGCCGCCGTCGGCGTTCTGCTGGTCTAGGATGAAGTTGGCGAGCCGGCGGATCTTGGGCGAGTCCCCTCGTCCGAGGAAATAGAGGAGCATGATGGTGTCCGACTCGAGAGTGGTGTCCGCGCGCAGGTCCGCGGACCAATAGCCGTCCTCGGAGTTCTGCTTCCTCAGCAGGGCCGCCCGCGCCAGGCCGATCCCCTGCTCCAGGACCGGAGGGAC
Source organism: uncultured Elusimicrobia bacterium (assembly GCA_964359165.1). GTDB lineage: Bacteria > Elusimicrobiota > Elusimicrobia > UBA1565 > UBA1565 > CAYHRV01. The sequence goes on along the minus strand of CAYHRV010000215.1, from coordinate 5,009 downwards.
CTCGCCCTCGGCCTCGGACCCGGCGGCGGGCTTGAATCTCTCGGCCCATTGGGAGGGCTTTCGGAAAAGGGGATGGCCGAAGGGGGTGAGCCACTCCGCGGCCAAGCGCCGCATCATGGGGCCGTAGGTCTTGGTTTCCTTGAGCATGTCGAGGGAGTATACTCAATTCCGAGAATTCCCATCAACAATGGGACCGGGATTGCGGTGGATTTTATTCAAAATCCGCCGCAATCCCGGGATAAATAGGCTTGACCGGCAAGGACAATAAGGAGCAAAATCACATTGGTAAGAAATGAAGAGGAAACTCCTAATGAAACGGCGGCTCGCCCCTGGGACGAGCGTCTCCCCGTGGGGGGGACGCTGATATGGTCGAAAAGGTGGGGATATGCATCGTCGGTTGCGGAGGTTACGGTGCGGTGCATGCGGCTTCTTTCAGCGCTCTGGACGGGATCCGTCTCTTTTTTTCAAGTCGGGACCCGGCCAAGGCCGCGGCCTACGCCCGCAGGTTCTCAGGGGAGGCCTTGCCGTCCTTCGAGGACGCTCTGGCCGAGGGCCGCGTCGACGGGATGGTCCTCTGCACCCCGCATCATCGGCACGCGGAGGGGGCCGAGGCGGTCTTGCGGGCGGGGAAGTCCCTTCTCCTCGAGAAACCCCTCGCCCGTTCCACCGCGGAGGGGGAGCGGATCGCCGGCGCGGCCGCCGCGTCCCAAGGCAAGCTGCTGATCGGCGAGAATTACGCCTTCCTCCCGGCTCTCGGGCCGTTGCGCGCGGCGCTGGAAGGCGGTCGGATCGGCTCTCCGCGCGCGGCCCGCGCCGTGCACCGAAAAAAATACTCGCCGAGCGGGTGGCGGCTGGACCGGCGGCTCATGGGGGGAGGCCTCTTGGCGGACATGGGACCCCATTATCTCCGGCTCCTCGAAACGCTCCTGGGCCCGGTCCGGCGCGTGAGGCTCGACGCGGCCCGCCGCCCGATCGCGGAGATGGAGGGTGAGTCCGAGTTCGAGCTCTCCTTGGAGATGCGCGACGCCGCCACGGCGGCCCTGGAGGTCTCCTGGGCGCGGGACTGGGATCGCTCCATCCCGACCCTGCGCATCGAGGGGACCGAGGGCTCGCTGGCCTATATCCTGGACGCTCCCGGCATCCTCTGGAGCGGGAACGGGAGATCGGAGACCCTCCCCGTGGAAACGGCCGATCCGCTCGGCCGCCGAGCCCTCGTCCGTCATTTCCTGGCGGTGGTCCGGGGGGAAGCCGAACCCGCGGTCGGCGCGGCGGAGGGCTTGCGGGACCTGAGGGTGGTGGAGGCCGCGTACCGTTCCTTGGAAAAGGGAGGATGGGAGGAACCATGAACGCCGCCGCGCGGAGTAGGCGGGCCTTGGCTCTCGCCGTGTTCTCGGGAGCTTTGTCCCCTGCGGACGCCCTCGCCCAAGACCTCCTGTCCGAGTCCACGGGAACAGCCGGGACCGTCTTCGCTTCCACGGCGCCCGCCGTCCTTGTCTCCACGGAGTCCGCCGTGCTCGCATCGAGCGCGCCAGTCGTTTCGTCGTCTACGGAGGCGATCGCCGCGGCCGCTCCGGCGGAGCCTTCGCCCAAGGCCGGCCTCGCGCGGCTGCTGGGATCGGAAGAGGCCGCGGACATCGAGGCGCTCGCGGCGGCCTTGCCCCAAGAAACCTCCTCCTCTCTGCGCCTGGCCATCGCCCGGCGCTTGGGAGCCCTGAAGGCCCCCGCCGCCTATCCCGCGCTCTCGGCCGCGATGTCCAACGATTTCGACCCGAAAGTGAGGCGCGAGGCCGCGGTCTTCGTGGCCGGCCAGCCCGGGGGAGAGGCTCTTTCCCGGCTGGAGAAATTCCTCTTCGAGGAGGTGTGGGAAGCCGGACGGCTGGCCGCGTGCGCCGCCCTCTCCACCGCCCCGGCGCGCGTGGGGGACCCCGAGGCGGCCCGCGTGCTCGCGCGGGTGCTCTTGGAGGATCCGAGCCTGCCCATGCGAGAACAGGCCCTGCGGGGGCTGGCCTTCGTCAAGGACCGCCGGGTGACTCCCGCCCTGGCCCAAGCCGCGGCCGGAGAGAAGGACGGGGACTTGCGCAAGGACATCGAGGCCCTCCTGCGGGAGTTGTCCAAGCAGACTTCCCGGCCCGCCTCCCCCGCGTCCAAGCCGAGGAAGGAGTCCGAGGCGTCCCCGGCGCCGCGCGCGACGGCCAAAGAAGAATGCGGGGAAGGGAAGGGCTGGTGCCGATGCTCCACGGGACAGTTGGAGGGAGCCCGGCGCTGCATGAGCAAGGACGACTGCCAAGGACTCTATGAGGATAGCTACGCGGAACTCGGCGGGGCCTGCCGCTTCAACGGACGCAAGCTGCAATGAGCCTAAAATCCCTTCAAATCCCGCCGGTGGCGGAATTCGAAAGGATTTTTGGTATAGTCTCACGCGACGCCGGGGTAGCTCAACGGTAGAGCAATCGCTTCGTAAGCGATAGGTTGTGGGTTCGAATCCCATCCCCGGCTGACATTCATGGCCCATCCCAAGCAAAACTCGAAGCCTCCGCAGGACCCCGTCGCTCCGGCCTCGGCCTTCGCGCATAAGGCCCTCATCTGGTGGCTGCCCCTGCTCTACTTCCTCATCTCCGATTCCTTCTACCTGCGCACCTATGATTCGGCCCAGGTGAAGATCACCCTCGTCCAGATGGGCGGGGTCTGCCTCCTGGCGCTCTGGATCTCCCGGCTCATCGAGGAGGGGCGGGGGGCGTTCTCGAAGAACGACCTCGTCTGTCTGGCGCCGTTCCTCGCGTATTTCGCCTACGGCATACTCTCCTACATCCACGCCCCGTATAAGTACTCCTCCTTGGATTTCTTCCTGAGGCGCATCTTCTACATGACGGTGCCGCTCATCGTCATCCGGGAGTTCCATGAGAAGGCGGTGGGGCGGATGACGCGCATCCTCATCTGGACCGCGGCGGTGAGCATCGGCTACGGATTCCTGCAGTGGTTCGACATCAGCTTCTTCCCGCCCGGTCCGGGCAAGGGCCCCGACCCCTTCATCTGGCGGGGAGCGTTCGGCGACCGCGTATTCTCCACCTTCGGGAACCCCAATTTCTTCGCCGATTATCTCGTCATCATGTTCCCCATCATCGTGTCCCAGCTCGTGAAGACGAGGGAGCTCAAGCTCGTCCCGCTGGTCGCGCTCAACCTCTTCACCCTGTGGGGCACCACCACCAAGGGGGCGTGGATCGGCTTCGCGATCTCCCTGATGCTCCTGATCTCCACCTATCTCTGGTTCTTCAACCGGGATTGGCTCCTGGCGTACTGGCGCCGCTTGGCGCTCGCCTTCGCCTTGCTCACGGTGCTCGTAGGCGCGGCGGTATTCAATAAGCTCGCGCACTCCGCGTTCACCTCGGTGAATTTCCGCCTCTTCACCTGGGAGGCGACCTGGGAGATGATCATGACCCAGCCCATCCTCGGCACGGGTCTCGGGTCCTTCTGGGTCGTCTATCCCGCTTTCCGCCGCCCGCCGATCTTCCACATCGAGGGCAAGCACAATACCGAGACCGACCATTCCGAGAACGAGTACCTCGAGGTGCTCTTCGACGAGGGCATCCTGGGCTTCGGGATCTTCATCTGGCTGATCCTGAGCACCTGCGTGGTGGCCTACCGGGCCTTGGGCCAGATGACGGGAAGCCTCAAGAAGGGCCAGCGGGCGCCTCCCCAAGCCTACGACCTCTTGGGCTATCTCATCGCCATGCAGGGGATGCTCGCCCATAATTTCTTCGACGTGAGCATGCGCTTCGTCTCCTCCGGGGTCTATCTCGGCCTGCTCTCGGGCCTGGTCGTCAACCTTTCCCGGGGCGTGTCGCTGGCCGAACTCCACGCCGTCCGGGACGCGTCGGAGGAGAAGGAAGAGGAGGGAGAGCCCTCCTTCTGGGATGCGATCTCGCGGTTCCTGATCTGGCCCGCTCGGCTGGGGGCCTGGGGCGGGCTGGGCTATATCGGCTACTCCTTGCTGCGCCAGTTCAACGAACTCCAAGGCCCACTTTTTAAGCTGGGCTACGGCGGCGAGGTGCTCCAGTGGTGGATCGCCTGGCTCTGCTTCGCATTCTGCGTCGCCGCGCAAGGGTTCATCTTCGCCCGCACAGCTTTCCTCTCCCGCAACGCTCTGGTCCCGATCCTCATCGGACTGATGGTGTTCCCGTTGGAGCGCACCTGGGGGCATTTCCGCGCGGACGTCCACCACAACATCGCCATCTTCTTCTCCAAGCGGCAGGATTGGGATATGGCGCTCAAGAACTATCTCATCGTCGGCAAGCTCAACCCCGCCTTCGTCATGTCCTATTATTTCAAAGGGAACGTCTTCAACGACCGCTTCAACATGACCAAGCTCTACAACCCCAATTGGGGGGACACCGACGACAAGCCCCGGGACGACTACGAGCGCGCCAGCGACGCGTACGCCGAGGTGCGGGCCAACGCTCCCAACTACGTCCAGATGCACCACCAGATGGGCGTCCTTCATCTCAAGAAGGCGGATTATGAGCGATCCCTCGGCAACCAGGCGCAGGCCGAGAAGGAGCTGGATGCCGCGCTGCACTGGTTCCAGATGTACCGGAACATCGATCCGGTGTTCCCGCCCAACTATTTCCGGATGGGGCAGGTCTACATGATCCGGCGCCAGTACGACAAGGCGATCGAGGTGTACAACGGCCTGCTGGAGGCGAGGGAGTGCGAGGTGGACCCCGCGCTCTCCGAGCGCCCCGGGTTGCGCCGCACCATCCTGGCGTATCAGGAGCTCAAGGACCGCGGCGGGGTCTTCAACCACAAGCACGACATGGTGGACGTGCACCTCCAGCTCGGCAACGCCTATTTCATGAAAGGGGATCTCGCGGGCTCGGAGCGGGCGTACAAGGACGCCCTGCGGCTGGACCCGAAGAACGATTTCGCGATGAAGAACCTCCAGGTGGTCTACGCGCGGGCCAAGAACGAGGGCAAGCTCAAGATCGTGGAGATCACGGGCGCGGAGGGCCAGA
>CAYHRV010000214.1:0-6057 GCA_964359165.1 uncultured Elusimicrobia bacterium | reverse complement strand
TGGTGGTCGCCATGAGCGGCGGCGTGGATTCCTCGGTCGCGGCCGCCCTGGTCCATGAGGCGGGGCATGAGGCCGTGGGGGTGACTCTCAAGCTCGCCTCCGGCCCGCCCACCGGCTTCGGCTGCTGCGGTTCCCCTCGTGACATCGACGACGCGCGCCGCGCCGCGGGCCGCATCGGCATCTCCCATTACGTGCTCGATTTCGAGGAGATCTTCGAACGCGCGGTCGTGGAGCCTTTCGTCTCCGAATACCTGAACCTGCGCACCCCCAACCCCTGCGTGGAATGCAACCGCAAGGTGAAATTCGGAGTCCTGCTCCGCCTGGCGCGCGCCTGGGGGGCGGCTGGGGTGGCCACGGGTCATTACGCGCGCGTCGAGAGCGCTGGGCCCTCGTTCCGGCTGCTCAGGGGGGTCGACGACGAAAAGGACCAGAGCTACTTCCTCTGCGGCCTCACGCAGGAGGAGCTCCCGCACCTGTTCTTCCCCGTCGGGGCCATGCGCAAGGACGAGGTCCGCGCTCGGGCGAGGTCCCTGGGCCTGTGTACCGCGGACAAGCCGGAGAGCATGGATGTCTGCTTCATCCCGGGCCGGGACCATGGGGCGTTCCTGCGCGCTCGGGCGGCCCAGCCTCCGGCCGCCGTGAAGACCGGGGCGATCCGTGACGACGAGGGGCGCCTGCTCGGCGAGCACAAGGGTCTCGCCGGATTCACCATCGGCCAGCGCAAGGGACTCGGCCTGGCCGGGGGTCCCTGGTACGTCTCGGAGCTCGACGGGGCGACCAATACCTTGGTCGTGGGTCCCGAGGAGAGGAATCATCGCGTCGAGTTCGAGGTCTCGGGCGTCCGCTGGACTCGGCGAGAGCCGGAAGGGCCCGAGCTCCAGGTGCGCATCCGCCACCGCGGCCGCTTGTGCCCGGCCCGTTGGGAGAACCTGGGAGAGGGCCGGGTGCGCGTGAGCCTCGCCGAGCCTCAGCGCGCCGTGACCCCCGGCCAAGCCGCGGTCTTCTACCGCGGCGAAGAGATGATGGGGGGTGGCACTATCGCATCCCTCCCCCGCGGGGAGGGATGCGCGTTGAAAGGGGGCGTGTGATTTTATGAGGAATCTTCCTTCGTGTCTTTTATACGCGGCGCACAAAGTACGCTGCGCGGTTTCAAGGTCGCGCCCTATGGGCGCTTGCATTCTCAACGCACAGCGACTTTCGTCGCTGTGTATGCTTCTTGGCGCGGCTCTCGCCGTTTCGGGTTGCGCCTATCTCAAGACCGAGACTTTCGGCGGGGATTCCTCCGACGACGTCGAGCGCTCGGAGCGGATGAGCCTGGAGAGCCGCACGCTCTCGCGCCTGGCGGCCCTGGAGCGGAGCCTCAACGACTTCATCCAAGCCGAGGGGCGAGTCCCCAAGAGGCTCGAGGACATGGTCCCCAAATACCTGGCCGAGATCCCGGAGGTGGAGACGGGTATCCGCCGCCACAAGGAGAACGGCGGCGTCCGCTACTATCCGGCGGACATCATCATGGACGGCCAAGTCAACGGCGCCCGTCTCAAGGATACCGGCGGCTGGGGCTTCGTGCGCAACGAGGAGCGCGTCATCGTGTTCGTGGACTGCACTCACCCGATGATGGGGGGCTCTCCCTGGTATCAGGCCCGGGGAGTGTATTAAGAGCCTATCCCGATACCCCATTTCGACTGCAACCTCGGCTTTTGGCCTGCGTCTTCGCGCTGCTCGGCTTACAGGCCTTCAGGCCTGCTCGCCTCGCATCGCTTTGACTCGGCTCAAAATCCGAGGTTTCGCCTTGAAAGCGGGTATCGGGATAGGCTCTAAGTCCAGGCCTTCCCAGGAGACTCCCATGGCTCACAAGATATTGGTCCTATTCGGAGGAAGGTCGGCGGAGAGGGAGGTCTCCTGCGTGTCCGCCTCCGCGGTGCTCCGCAACATGGGGCCGGGCCGCGCGCTGCTGGTCTGGATCGCCCCGGACGGGAGTTGGCGCTATCAGGGCGATCCGGGCGCGCTCGCGCGCCATCGTGACCCCGCGCGCTTTCCCTTCTCCCGGGCCCCCGCGCGCCTGGAGCCCGGCCCTCGGCCGGCCCTCGTCGTGGAGGGGGGGAGGCGCTTCTTCCCCGCGGCGGCCTTCCCCGTCCTGCACGGCCCCTTCGGCGAGGACGGGACGATCCAAGGGCTCCTGGAGATGGCCGGCCTACCCTATGTGGGGTCGGGAGTGCTGGGCTCCAGCGTCGGCATGGACAAGGTCGTCACCAAGCGTCTGGCCGCCCAGGCGGGACTTCCCCTTCTGCCGTATGCCGTCTTGGATTCCCCCCGGGACCTGGGGGCGGCCCGAAGGCTGAGATTGCCCGTCTTCGTCAAGCCCGCGCGCTTGGGCTCCTCGGTGGGAGTCTATAAAGTGAAGCGGGCCGGGGAACTCGCCCGAGCGGTGCGCAAGGCGTTCCGTTTCGACAGCACCGTGCTGGTGGAGCAGGGGGTGAGCGCGCGAGAGATCGAATGCGCCGTGCTCGGGACCACCCTTGAGCCGAAGGCCGCCTCGGCCGTGGGGGAGATACGCCCGAACGCGGAGTTCTACTCCTATGAGGCGAAGTACCTCGATCCCAACGGGGCGGAACTCATCGTCCCGGCGCGCATCCCCGGCTCGCTGGCGCGCAAAGCGCGGACCTTGGCCGAACTGGCCTTCAAGACCCTGGGCTGCCATGGCCTGGCGCGGGTGGACTTCCTGTTGGACCGCGCGAGCGGCAAGCTCTACTTCAACGAGGTCAACACCCTGCCCGGCTTCACCGCCATCAGCATGTACCCCCGCCTCTGGGCCGCCTCGGGCCTCTCCTTCCCGTCCCTCGTCGACAAGCTCCTCGCCCTGGCCCTGGAGCGTCACCGGGAGCAGTCCAAGCTCCGCATCACTCGCGATTAGCCGGGCGGACCACGGATCTGATTCTAGATGACGACTCGCCACGTGGCGAGTCGTCATGCCGCATTCTCCATCCCGCTTTAGGCGGGGGAGCGGCGCATGATGGCGGCGTCGATGAGGGCGGAACCGAACGCTCGCCGCGCATGAAGCTGGTTGTGAGTCCGGCACATCAGGCGGATATTCGACGCCAGGTCCGAGCCGCCTCCCTTGCCCCAAGGAACGATGTGGTCATACTCCAAGCGGGCCGCTTCCGGACAGCGTTGGCCGTCAGGTCCGATGAAGGTGCAGCGTCCGCCGTCCCTGCGCCATACGGCATCTTTAATCGCCTGAGGGATCCTTCTGCTCCGCTCCGGTGCGCCGGCGGGCTGTGCCGCTTCCGTGGAGACTTCCTTGCCGCGCGCAGGGGCGATGCGTTCCGCCTTCCGGTTGAGCCGGCGTTCAGGATCGACGCGCTCCAGAAGAGCCTCTAGGGCGGCATCGAAGATCGTTTCCATACAGGCCCCCGCCGGCCGGCCCAGAAGAAGAGCCCGCGCCCGCTCATACTTCTCTCTCACTGTCCGCGCCCCGGTGAACCGGAATACGTAGCGATCTTCCGATATGGGTTCCGGGTGCCTGGAGGGGTGCGCGGCCCGAATCCCTTTCGCCCGCAAGGGCAGGGCCCGGAGCATATCCGGGGAGTCGGCGCGCGGGGCCAAGGCCGCCAAAAAAGACTCCAGCTCACGGATGGTCTTGCCCCGGGCGGTAGAGACAAGCTCGGCTATGTTTTCATGAGAGAGGTGCGGCGATATGGCGACTACGGCCGCCAGGTTCAATCTCCCGGACGACAGTTCCACCAGAAGTTCGGGAAAGTCGCGCACGGCGCGAGCGGCCTGAATCCGTTTGTAGGCGGCGGCTTCGGAGAACCCTAGGACCCGGACGCAGTAGTGGAAGAGAGAAGGGTGGCCGAATTCCCCTGCCAGCCGGCGGCGATCGAACTCCGCCAGATGCGACATGAGGACGGCCAGGAACCCGCCCTCGACGAGGGCCAGGCGGCGGAGCCGGGATTCCAGCTCCTGGTCGCTTAGCTCCATGCAGTGAGGTCGGTGAGCGGTCAAATCCGTCGTTTCCATGCCCTCAAGTACGGTTTTGATCGAAAAAAGTTCCCTTATGGAATGGTTTGCAGGCGGGAGCGCGCCGGGCGACAGGTTTGGGGGGCAGGTCCAATGGAGGACTCGCCACGTGGCGAGTCGGAGAGTTCAGGTACGAGGAGCCCCGGTCTCCCGGCCGTAATGCGCGAGGAAGTCGTTCTCGTCGGACTCCGGGGCGAGGCCGAGCGCCCTCCGGGCGCCATGCCGCGCTAAGCCCGCCCCCAGATAGGCCAGGGCATGCAGTTCTCGAAGGCGGGGATGGGCCCGCAGGAAGCTCTTGAGCGGCTTCCAGGGGCGCGGCCAGTCCGGGATGTCCCCCACGCTCTCTCCCGAGAGCGTCAGCAGATGCGTGCGGCAGGAGGAGCCGCGCCCTAGGAGTCCGCAGACCGCGTCGGAGGCGTCCTGCGCCATGAGGCGGAAATCGGACATCTTCCCTCCGACCACGGAGATCAGGCCCGGAGAGTTGCCGGGCGTGGAATGATCGAGCACCGCGTATTCCCGGGAGAGGAGCTTTTCGGATCCGTCCTGGCCCAGGATGGGCCGCATCCCCGCAACGCTCCGGCTGAAGCGCTCGGGAAAGTCGCTGAAGTAGCGCCGAGCGGAGGCCAGGAGATAGCGGATCTCCTCCGGGCTCGCCTCCGGGCGCTCGGGAGTCGCCGCGTCTACTTCCGTGGGCCCCAGGAGAGTCTTCCCGACACCCGGGATGATGAAGACGTAGCGGCCCCGGTCGACCGCCTCGAGCAGCAGACCCGCGCGCATGGGCGCGCGGTCCTCGAAGGGCGGTCGTGTTCCGCCCCCGAAGGGGGCCGCGCGCGCCGGGCCAAAGGACAGCGGGGACTCGCCCTCATAGACGAGATGCGAGCCTTTGCGCAAGCGCAGGGGGATGGTCTCTTGGGCCAATGCGGCCACTTCCGCGGCCCAGGGCCCGGCCGCGTTGACTACCACCGAGGAGCGCAGCTCCTCGGTGCGTCCGTCCTCCATCCTGACCCGGACTCCGATGACCCTGTCTTTATCCCGGAGGATGCCCACCACGCGCTCCCCGGCGCGCGTCAGGGCGCCCGCGCGGCGGGCGGAGGCGAGGTTCTCGCGGACCAGGTTCGCCGCGTCCACCCACCATTCATCGAAAGCCACCGAGCCCAGCAGCCCCTCCCGGCTCAGGCCTGGGAAAAGGCGGAGCGTGGCCGGGGCCGAGAGACGCAGGTGGGGGAGCCCCTGCTTCATCCGTTGGAAGGAGTCGTAGGACTCCAGCAGGGTCTCCACGGTCTCCAAGCCGTGGGAATGCCCTCGATACACGGGCCAGAGGATGGGCATGCGGGTGAGCAGGGGAGCGGCGATGCGCCGGATGTTCCCGGAATCCCAGCAGGTGGTATGCGTCGTCGGGCGGTCGTAGAGGAGATAGCGCAGTCCTCCGTGGATGAGATGGGTGGAGGCGGCGGTGGTGGCCATCCCGGGCTCGCCCCGCTCAAGGAGGACGACGCGCAGCCCCCGCAAGGCCAGGTCGCGCACGACGCCGGCCCCGGTGATCCCCCCTCCTATGACGACCGCGTCGAAGTCCGCCACTTGTCTATCTTATCCCGGAATCACGACAAATTCCAATGGAATTTGTCGTGATCCCGGTCCCGGATAATTTCATAAGATGAGCGGCAATGACGCGCGGCCGCTTCACCCTCGCCGTCCTCTTCCTGGCCCTCTCCATCGCCCTCGGCGGGATCCTCCTGCGCCGTTTCCTAGAAGGCCTGCCCTCCTTCCAGACCCTGGAGGACTATACCCCGTCTTTGACCACGCGCGTCTTCGACGCCAAGGGAGAGCTCCTGGCCGAGCTCTCCATCGAGAAGCGCGCCCTGCTCACGCTCTCCGACATCCCCGTGGACCTGCAGAACGCCGTCATCGCCACGGAGGATTCCCGTTTCTTCCGGCATTCGGGGATTTCCCCCAAGGGGATGCTCCGCGCCGCGGTGATGAATTTCTTGATGGGCCGAGTCGTGCAGGGGGGCTCGACCTTGACCCAACAGCTCTCGAAGC
>CAYHRV010000213.1:0-6073 GCA_964359165.1 uncultured Elusimicrobia bacterium | reverse complement strand
ACACGGGTTACCTATGAAGCGGCTCCTCTGGGGCGCCGTCATCTGGGCCGTGCTCCTCTTGGAAGCGCCGCTCGGGCTCTCCGCCTATACGGTCTGGCTCCTCTCCCTGCCTTTGCAGTTCGGCTGCGCTTGGCAGCTCCACCTCGGCCTTTGGAGGGGCCTCAAGGACCTGCGCGTGGGCGTCTCCATGCTGGCTTCCGTGAGCTCCTGGGCTATGTTCTTCCTCAGCACGGGGGCGGTCTTCTTCGGGCGCTTCCTGCCCCCGGGCCTGGCCGAGCACCGGCTGGGCTCCCTGGCGGCCTTGGTGACCCTCGTCAACCTCGGACAATGGCTGGAGACCCGCTTCCAGAAGAAGACCTTGGAGACCTTGCGGCGGCTTTTACGCCGCATCCCCAGGACCGCGAGGGTGCTTCGGGAGGGCCGCGCGCGCAATCTTCCCATCGCGGAGGTCAAGCTCGGGGAAACGGTGCTCGTGCGCTCCGGCGAGCAGATACCGCTCGATGGGGAGGTCGTCGAGGGAGAGGGTTTTGTGGAGGAATCCCTGCGGACGGGCTCCCCGATGCCCTGCCCCCGCTGTCCCGGGTCCAGGGTGTTCGGGGGGACCGTGGTCAAGGAAGGGGAATTCTCGATCTCGGTGCGCAAGACCGGTCCCGGCACCGAGCTGAGGAGGCTCATCGAGGAGATACGCGACGGGCTCTCGGATAAGAGGCCTCCGCCCCAGGCCGCCGAGGCGATCGCCCGCCTTTTTCTGGCCGGGGTGCTCCTGGCCGCGGCCCTCGCCGCCCTCGCCGGGGCGGCCCGCGCCCCCCACCCGCGGTCCCTCTATGTGGTCGCGGCGTTCCTCTCCGTCCTGTCCTCGGCCTGTCCCTGGGTGGTCAGCCTCGCCTTCCCCATCGCGATGGCATTCGGTCGCCTGAAAGGGGCGCGCATGGGCGTATTTATCCGCAATCCGCGGCTGATAGAATCTTTCCGTCTCCCGGACGCGGTCGTCTTCGGAAAGCAGGGCGTGCTCACCGAGGGCCGGCCCGAGCTCTCTGAGTTGATCCTCTTCGGGGATTGGAAAGAGCGGGCAGTCCTGGAACTGCTCTCGGCCGCGGAAGAGGGCGCCGATCATGCCTTCGCCGGGCCGTTGCGCGATCACGCCTTCGCCTCTCGGGGTCGGGAACGCCGGCGCTCCTTCGAGGCTATCCCCACGCGGGGGATCGCGGCGGTGATCGGGAGCCGGCGCGTGTTGGCCGGAAGCCTCCCTTGGCTCGCGCTGCACGGCATCGAGCCTCCGGCCTCGGCCGCGCTCGGGCTCAAGGGGAGGACCGAGTCGCTTATCGGGCTGGCCGTGGACGGGAGCCTGGCCGCGGTCGCGGCTTTGTGCGACGCCCTGCGCCCGGACGCCAAGGCCTGCGTCGCGCGGCTCCAGGAGGGCGGCTTGGAGCCCGTCCTGGTCTCCGGAGACGGCAACGCGGCGGCCTACCGCGCGGCCGAGGCCGCGGGAGTGCCCAAGGTCTACGCCGAAGCGGGGGAGGAGGAGCGCTTGAGCGTGGTGGAGCAGCTGCGCTCCAAAGGCCGGCGCGTGGCCTTTCTGGCGGGCGGGATGCAGGACGCCCGCGCCCTCAGCCGCGCCGACGTGGCGTTCGCGACGGCCGGAGCGCCCTTCCTCGTCGAGGAGGCCGCGGATTTCATCTTGGAGCGCGGGAATCTCGACTCCCTGCTCTCGGCCCTGCGCCTGGGGCTGGACATCCGCTCGGCCCTGCGGCGCAATTTCGCCGCGTTATTCACCGTGAACGCCGCGCTCATCCCGCTCTCGGCTTGGGCCGTTTACCGGGGCCTGGCCCTGCGGCCGGAATACGCGGCCGCGGCCGCGGTCGTCGGCCTCGCCGCCGTCCTGGTGAGCTCATCGCGCATCGCAAGCACCCTGGAGGCATCATGAATAAGAAGAACGCCGTCCCGCGCGCCACGCGCCTCGGCTATACCCGCGCTCAGGCCGCCTCCGGCGGCAAGGACAAGCTTCCGGCCATCGAGGGCTGGCCGAACCGGCATCACGGCTATGAGATCAAGATCGAGGCGCCGGAATTCACCTCCGTGTGCCCTAAGACCGGCCTGCCGGATTTCGGGACCATCACCATCGAATACCTGCCCGACGACCTCTGCATCGAACTGAAATCCCTCAAATACTACCTCCTCGGCTACCGGAACCTGGGGATCTTCTACGAGAACGCGGTCAACCGCATCCTTGACGACGTGGCAAAGGCGGTCAAGCCCCTGCGGGCCGTGGTCACGGGCTCCTTCACCTCGAGGGGGGGGATGCGTTCGACCATCGTCGCGCGCCATCCGAGGCCGTGAGCGCCTGGGTCGAGGTCCCTTTTCAGGCCCAGCTCGAACAGTCCGGGCGGCGCGTGGACGCGTTCTTGGCCATGCGGCTCAAGCGCTACTCGCGTTCGCAGGTGCAGAGGCTCATCGAGCAGGGCCGGGTCCTGCTCCGGGGCCGCGCGGTGAAAGCCGCGACGCGCGTCTCCTCGGGGGAGACCGTGGTGATCCGCTACCCCAAGACCAGCGAGCCTCCCTGCGCGCACTCGAGCCTGAGCGTGCTCCATGAAGACGCCGCTCTGCTGGCCGTGGACAAGCCCGGCGGGGTCCTCAGCCATCCCACCGACAAGGTGCTGGCCAACTCCGTGACCTCCATCCTCGCTGCCCAGTTCCCCGGGAAGAAGCTCCATCTGGCCCACCGGCTCGACCGGGAGACGAGCGGGGTGCTCCTGCTCGGGCGCTCGCCCCAGGCGGCGCGGGCCCTAGTCTCGCAGTTCGAGGGTCGGCTCGTGTCCAAGGAATATCTGGCGGTGGTCAGGGGCCGCGTCCCGTGGGCCTCGCTCCGTGTCGAATCCCCGCTCGCCGGCGAGGGAGGGGAGATCAAAGTCCGGCAGGCCGTCGGGGGCCGCGAGGGCAGCCCCGCGTCCACCGAATTCTTCCGTCTCTCCTCCTCGCACGGAGCGTCCCTGGTGCGCGCCCTGCCCAAGACCGGCCGCCTCCATCAGATCCGCGTGCATCTGGCCTCCCTGGGCCACCCCGTGCTGGGAGACAAGCTTTACACAGGCCGCGGGGAAGCGTACCTGAAGGCGTGCCGGCATGAGCTCACCGACGACGATCTGCTCGCCCTCGGCGCGCCCAGGCAGATGCTCCACGCCCTGCGCGTGCGTTTCGCGCATCCAGCCGACGGCCGTCCCATGGACATCCGCGCGCCGATCCCCTCCGACATGCGCGCCTGCCTGGCCCGGGCGCGCCTGAGACTTGTGCCTTAAGTCACAGGACCTCCTTTACCCAGGTTTGTTACAATTGAAAAGTATGCTCAGGCTCCAGACCAATTCCTTCCGGATGCTCTGCGAGGTGACCCCTCAGCCCATCTGCGTCTTCGACCCCGGGAGCCTCTATTTCCTCGAGATCAACGAGGCCGCGCGGATCAAGTACGGGCTCACGCGCGAGGAGTTCCTTTCCCGAAAGGTGACGGACCTCTTCCCCCCGGAGGAGAAGGCCCGCGTCCAGGCCTTCTTCGCCCTCCCGCAGGGGCCTCAACAGCGCAAGGAGTCCTGGAAGCAGGCGCTCCGCGGCGGGGAGATCATCGACGTCGAGATGATCTCCCGGGGCATGGAGTTCGACGGGAGGAAATCCATCATCGCCGTGATGCAGGATGTCACGGAGCACAAGAAGGCCGTGGCGGAGCTCGCGGGCGCCCGAAAAAACCTGGGCACCATCATGGAGAATGCCCCCATCATCCATTTCGCCTTCGATCAGGACGGGGTGTTCACTCTATCGGAGGGCAGCGGGCTCAAGGGTCTCGGCCGCAAGCCCGGGCAGTCCGTCGGCCATTCCGTATTCGAAGTTTACAAGGAGGCCCCGGAGTTCCTCTCCGCGGTTCGCCGGGCCTTGGCGGGGGAGGCCTTCACCCAGGTCGTCGGGGTCCGGACGAGGTTCTTCGAGGGGCATTTCTTCCCTAAGCTGGAGTCGGGCCGCTGCGCGGGTTCCTATGGGGTGGCCGTCGACGTGACCGAGCGCGTGAACGCGGAGAAAGGATTGCGCGGGCTCGAAGTGCGCCTGGGGCGCGTCGTGGCCTGCGCTCCGATCGTGCTCTTCGCCTTCGACAAGGACGGCGTGTTCACGCTCTCCGAGGGCCGCGGACTCGACGGTTTGGGGCTCAAGCCCGGGGAAGTGGTGGGCCGTTCCGTCTTCGAGGTCTACAAGGACAACCCCGCCATCCTCGCCAATATCCGCCGGGCGCTGGCGGGCGAGTCGTTGGGGGACTTCAACGAGGCCGCGGGCCGCGTCTTCGACACGCGCTATACGCCTCTCATCGAGGGCGGCGCGGTCGTCGGGGCCATCGGGGTCGCCACGGACGTGACGGACCTCAATCTGGCCGTCGGCGACTTGAAACGGCATCGCAGGGCCATGGACGCGGCCATGGACGGGATGGCCATTCTCGGTCCCGACGAGAAGTACTCCTACATGAACGAGGCGCACGCCAGGATATACGGCTACGGCGCGCCCGGCGACCTCTTGGGCCGGAGCTGGAAGGCCCTCTACGAGCCCAGGGAAGCCCTCCGCTTCGAGCGCGAGGTGCTTCCCGCGATGAGGCGTGAGGGCCGCTGGCGGGGGGAAGCCGAGGGCAGGAGGAAGGACGGCACCCTCTTCGCCCAGGAGGTCTCCCTCTCCCCGTTGGACGACGGCGGCCTCATCTGCGTGGTCCGGGACGTCACGGAGCGCAAGAAAGCCGAGGCGGAACGCTCGCTCCTGCTCGGCCGCGAGCAATCCGCGCGCCTGGAGGCGGAGAAGTCGAACCATTCCCGAGACGAGTTCCTCGCGGTGCTCTCCCATGAGATGCGCACCCCGATCACGGCCATGCTGGGCTGGACCTGGCTCCTTCGGTCGGAATCCCTCGACGAGGAGGCCCGCTCCAAGGCGCTCGACATCATCCAGTACAACATGAAGCTCCAGGCTCAGATCATCGAGGACCTCCTGGATGTCTCGCGCCTCATCACCGGCAGGCTCAGGCTCGACTCGAGGCTCTCGGACCTGCGCCTCCCCATCCGCGCGGCCCTGGAGAACATCCGGGCCGCGGCCGCGGCCAAATCCATCCGAGTGGAAGAGGACCTCGAGGCGTCGGCGGGCCCCGTGCGGGGGGACCCGGACCGCCTTCAGCAGGTCTTCTGGAATCTGCTCTCCAACGCGGTCAAGTTCACGCCGGAAAGAGGGAGCGTCCGCGTGTCCTTGCGCCGCGAGGGGGACCGGCTCTCCGTCCGCGTCTCGGATACGGGCCCCGGCATCGGGCCGGAGTTCCTGCCCTATGTCTTCGACCGTTTCCGCCAGGAGGAGGATTCCCTCACCCGGAAGTTCCGGGGCCTGGGCCTGGGGCTCTCCCTGGTCAAGCAATTGACCGAGATGCACGGCGGCTCGGTCTCCGTCGAGAGTCCCCCCGCCGGGGGGACGGCCTTCACCGTCAACCTCCCGGCCGGCGCGCAAGGAGCGGCCGGCGAAGCCTCCTCACCCGAGGCCCTGAAGGCCGCGCCCATGGGCGCCCTCCCCAAGCTCAAGGGAGTCAAAGTCCTGGTCGCCGACGGCGAAGCCGCGACCCGCGACGTCGCCCTCGGCATACTCCGCCACTGCGGAGCCGAGGTGCGCACGGTCTCGAACGCCGGGGAGGCGTTCGAGGCCATGTCCGGGTTCCATCCCGACGTCCTGGTCTGCGACATCGCCCTGCCCGGGGAGGACGGCATCTCCCTCATCGGCCGCGTGCGCGCCTTGACTTCCCGCCGAGGGGGGGATGTCCTGGCCGTGGCCCTGCTCTCCTCCTCCAAGGCCGAGGACCGGGCTCGGGCGCTGATGGCGGGCTTCCAGCTCCATGTCTTCAAGCCCCTGGAGCCGGTGGAGCTGGCCGCCGCGGTCGGCTCGCTTTCCGGCCGCCTGAACTCATAGACGCGCGCGGTTATTGAAATCGTAATATGGGCGGGCTATCCTTTCGGGGATGCCGCCCGCCGAGCGCCGCGTCCTTCTCCGCATTCCACCGCTTGAATCCCCGCGACGGTTTTGTTAT
>CAYHRV010000212.1:0-6086 GCA_964359165.1 uncultured Elusimicrobia bacterium | reverse complement strand
TGGGTGGAGCTCGTCAAGCTCTGGCTCAAGACCGCGGGCTATCAGGACCTGCTCATCGCCGGCACCGGAGCCGACGCCGTGGCCCTCGCGCGCAAGGCTCTTCCCGACTGCATCCTGCTCGACCTCGCCCTGCCCGACATAGACGGCCTGGAGGTGTGCAAGACCATGCGCTCCATCCCGGCCCTGGGCAAGACCCCCATCGTCATGCTCACCGCCCACCGCAAGGACAAGATCATGGGCTTGGAGTACGGCGCGGATTATTTCGTCCAGAAATCCGAGAACCCCGCCGAGATCCTGGCCACCCTGCGCGCCGTGTTCCGCCGCAGGGAGCTGGACCAGGACATCTATCGCAAGGACGACATCTCCCTGGACCTCTCCAGCCGCCATGTCTTCTTCCACGACGTCCATGTGATGACGCTCACGCCCAAGACCTTCGAGCTCTTCTACATCCTCCTCGAGCGGAGTCCGGAGCCGGTGCACAAGGAGATCCTCTTCTCCGCGGTCGAAGGCAAGCAGAGGCCCGAGCTCTCCCGGGCGTTGGACATCCTCATCAACCGCCTGCGCAAGGCCCTTCCCGTGCTCATCCAGCGGCGCATCAAGGCCGTCAAGGGCTTCGGCTACGTGTATATTCGCTGACTTCCATGAGCGCCCTTCTTAGCTACGCGATGCTCTCCGGGGTCTCGCTCATCGCCATCCTCGATCCCGTGGCCGCGGCGCCGACCTTCCTGGCCATGACCACGGAGAACACGGCCCGGGAGCGCATCCTCATGGCGGGACGCGCCTGCGCCACCGCGGCCGGGGTGCTCATCCTCTTCGCCGTGGCCGGCAAAGGCATATTTCGGGTATTCGGCATCACTCTGCCCTCCTTCCAGATCGCGGGAGGGCTCATCCTCCTGCTGGTCTCCCTTGACAGCCTGCGGGCCAAGCGCTCGGCCGTTCAGGAGACCGACGAGGAGCGCGAGGAAGGGATCGCCAAGGAGGACATCTCCATCACGCCCCTGGCCGTGCCCATGCTCTCCGGACCGGGGGCCATCACCACGGTCATCGTGCTCGACACCAAGGCCGCGGACTGGGTACAGCGCGCGGCGCTGGTGGCGATGATCCTCCTTGTGTGCGCCCTGACCTACCTGGTCTTCCGCGTCGCGGTCACCAGCGCCAAGCGCATCAACCACACCTTCATGAACATCACCACCCGGCTCATGGGGCTCCTGCTCGCCGCCACCGGCGTGGAGTTCATCCTGGGCGCCCTGCGCACCACCGGCGCCATCCCCTGACTGCGGGCCCCTGGCCGCCGCCCCCGTCGGGGGCGCCGCTTCCTCCTCTGTTGATGGCGGTTGTGTTGCCTTACATCCCATAGTTTAGGGATATATATGGATATTGGACTCCAGAATAGGCCGGCGTCGGGCGCTTGCTTTTTGAACTTATCCCCGCTATCGCGGTCCGAAAGTCAACGTCTGACCCCAATACTCCTTGCGGCGGCGATCCTCGCCTCGGCCCTCGCGGCCTCGGCCCAGGAGGGAGCCGTCGAGGACTTCCGCCAGAACTGCTTTTCCTGCCACACGATAGGGGGAGGGCGCCTCACCGGGCCGGACCTCAAGGACGTGTCCAAGCGCAGGCAGAAGGCGTGGATACTGAACTTCGTCTCGGGTCCCAAGAAGGCGATGGAGTCCGGCGACGCGGACGCGGTCCGACTCCGAGACGAGTTCCGCGGAGTCATCATGCCGGACATCTCGGGCATGACTCCGGCCCGGATCGAAGCCCTCCTCGCGCTCATCGACGCGGAGTCGAAGGCCGAGAAGTCCCGCTTCAAAGGGGCCTCCCTCATCGATCGCCCCCTCACCCAGGCGGACGTGGACTCGGGGCGGGCCTTGTTCACCGGAGGAGTCCGGCTCAAGAACGGAGCGCCCACCTGCGTCTCCTGCCATTCCATCGGGGGCCTCCAAGGCCTATTCGGGGGAGGGGGCCTGGGTCCCGACCTGACCGACTCGGTCTCCCGCCTGGGGGGGGACAAGGCCTTGGCCGCCTGGCTGGCCGCTCCCGTGACTCCGACCATGAAGCCCCTGTTCCAGCGCCGGCCCATCCACGAGACCGAGATACTCCCCCTGACCGCGTATCTGAAGGATGCCGGGGAAAAACATCGCCCGGCCGGGGTCCAGAACCGTCTTCTCTTCCTTATTACCGGGGTCGCGGGGGGGGTATTCTTCCTGCTCGTTTTCGATTCGGCCTGGAGCAATCGCCTGCGCTCCGTGCGCCGCCGCATGGTGGCTCGCAGCAGGCGGCCGGAGGAGCGCAATGGTTAACGGCGGCAACGGGTGGATCAAGGATGAGGAGCGCGCCGCCCTGCGGACCTGGGAGGAGTTCTATCGCAACCGGTGGCAGCATGACAAGGTAGTGCGCAGCACTCATGGGGTGAACTGCACCGGGTCCTGCACCTGGCAGATCCATGTCAAGGACGGCATCGTGACCTGGGAGATGCAGGGCCTGGACTATCCCATCCTCAGCCGCGACATCCCCCCCTACGAGCCCCGCGGCTGTCAGCGCGGGATCTCCTTCTCCTGGTACCTCTACAGCCCCTTGCGCGTGAAGTATCCTTACATCCGGGGCGCGCTCATCGACCTCTGGCTCGAGGCGAGGAAGCGTTTCGACGACCCCGTGGAGGCCTGGGCCTCGCTCGTCGGGGACGAAGCCAAGCGCAAGCGCTGGCAGAAGGCGCGCGGCAAGGGAGGATTTAGGCGGGTGGATTGGGACACCGTCCTGGAGATCATGGCCGCGGCCAACATCCATACCATCCGCACGCACGGGCCGGACCGGATCGCGGGCTTCTCCCCCATCCCGGCCATGTCCATGATCAGCTACGCGGCGGGGGCGCGCATGCTGCAGTTGATGGGGGGCATCTCCCTGTCTTTCTATGATTGGTACTGCGACCTGCCCAACGCCTCCCCCGAGGTCTGGGGCGAGCAGACCGACGTCAACGAGTCCGCCGATTGGTTCAACGCCAAGTTCCTCGCGGTCATGGGGTCGAACCTGAACATGACCCGAACGCCGGACTGCCATTTCGCCGCCGAGGCGCGCCACAACGGGACCAAGATGGTCGTCTTCTCCCCGGATTTCAACCAGGTCGCCAAATACGCGGATGAATGGATGGCCCTCAACGCGGGCCAGGACGGGGCCTGGTGGATGGCCGTCAACCACGTCCTCCTCAAGGAGTTCCATCACGAGAAGCGGACGCCCTTCTTCCTCGACTACGCCAAGCGCTTCACCGACTCTCCCTTCCTGGTGGAACTCGAGCCTGGAGAGGACGGGGTCCGCCGCCCGGGCCAACTGCTGAGGGCGAACCGGCTCAAGAAGTACGCGGGAGCCGAGAACGGGGATTGGAAATTCCTTTTCTGGGACGAGAGCTCGGACGGGCCCAAGATGCCCATGGGGAGCGCGGGGCACCGGTGGGGGGCCGAGAAGGGGAAATGGAACCTCACCCTCAAGGACGCGGTGGACGGCAGCGACATCGCGCCGGCGCTCACCTTCCTGGGCGGCAAGACCGCGGCCGTGCGCTTCGACGACTTCGCCGACGCGTCCATCAAACGCCGGCACGTTCCAGTGCGCACCCTCGAGACGGTCGAGGGGAAGACGGTGACGGTGACGACGGTCTATGACCTGCTCATGGCCCAATACGGCGTGTCCCGGGGCCTGGAGGGGGACTATCCGAAGGATTACGACGACGAGAGCGAGGCCTACACCCCGGCCTGGAGCGAGCGGTACACGGGCCTGGGACGCCGGAACGTCGTCAAATTCGCGCGCGAATGGGCCTCCACCGCGGAAAAGTCCGGGGGCAAATGCACCATCATCATCGGCGCGGGCATCAACCACTGGTACCACGCCAACCTCATGTACCGCGCCGCCATCCATTCCTTGATGTTCTGCGGCTGCGTGGGAGTCAACGGCGGGGGCCTGGCCCACTACGTCGGACAGGAGAAGCTCGCTCCCATGGAGCCCTGGAGCGCCATGGCCTTCGCCAAGGATTGGATACCCGCCTCCCGCCTCCAGAACGCGCCCAGCTGGCACTATGTCAACAGCGACCAGTGGCGCTACGAGCGGCACTTCACCGACTACCACACGGTGCCCCAGGGCCAAAAGGACCGGCCCGCGCCGGGCGGCCACGCCATGGACATGCAGGTCCGCGCGGTACGCAACGGCTGGCTGCCCTTCTACCCCCAGTTCCAGAAAAATCCCCTGGAGGTGGTCCGGGACGCGGAGGCCGCCGGCGCCAAGGACGCGGCGGGGATCGTCCGGCATGTCGTGGAGGGGCTCAAGTCCAAGAAGCTCCGCTTCTCCGTGGAGGACCCCGACGCGCCGGAGAACTGGCCGCGGGTCTGGTACATCTGGCGGGGCAACGCGCTTATGTCGAGCGGCAAGGGCCACGAATATTTTCTCAAGCATTACCTGGGGACGCACACCAACGCGGTGGCAGAAGAGATCGCCAAGGGCTTCGTCGAGACTGTCGAGTGGCGCGAGGACGCCCCGGTGGGGAAGCTCGACCTGGTCGTGGACCTCAACTTCCGCATGGACACCTCGGCGCTCTACTCGGACATCGTCCTGCCGGCCGCGACCTGGTACGAGAAGAACGACCTCAACTCCACGGACATGCACAGCTTCATCCATCCCCTGACCGCGGCGGTCCCGCCCTGCTGGGAATCCAAGAGCGATTGGGACATATTCCGGGCCATCGCCAAGAAGTTCTCGGAGCTCTCCGAGAAGCATTTCCCCGCTCCGGTCAAGGACTTGGTGGCCCTGCCCCTGGCCCATGACACGGCCGCGGAGATCGCCCAGGTGCGCCCGCTGGACTGGATGTCCGGCGAGGTCGAGGCGGTGCCAGGAAAGACGATGCCGGGCCTGGCGGTCGTCGAGCGCGATTATAAGAACCTCTACCGGCAGTTCATCTCCCTGGGTCCCTTGGTGCGCAGCAACGGCCTGGGAGCGCACGGGACGAAGTACGGGGTCGAGGATTTCTACGACGGCCTGCTCGCCAAGGCTCCCACCGTCACCTGGGGAGGGAAGACCTATCCCTCCCTCGAGACGGACCTCAGCGCCTGCGAGGCGGTCCTCGAACTCGCGACGGTCACCAATGGGGAGCTGGCCTATCGCTCCTACAAGAACATGGAGGAGAAGGTCGGCCTCCCCCTGGCGCATCTCGCCGAGAAGAACCGGGGCGTCCGGGTGAACTTCAAGGACCTCCAGGCCCAGCCGCGCCGTTTCGTCAATTCGCCCATGTGGAGCGGGCTCATCGAGGACGGCCGGGCCTACGCCCCCTTCACCTACAACCGGGAGGCGCTCGTCCCCTGGAGGACGCTGACCGGGCGGCAGCACTTCTATCTCGACCATCCCCTCTACCTGCAGTTCGGCGAGCATCTGCCCACCTATAAGCCCAAGCCGAGCCCGGCGCAATACGCGGACCTGAGGGTCAGCGAGGGGGAGGGCAAGTCGATCATGCTCAATTTCCTGACCCCCCACGGCAAATGGCACATCCATTCGACCTATGGGGACAACCACCGCATGACCACGCTCTCGCGGGGCGTGGAGCCGTTCTGGATGAACGATAAGGACGCCGACGCGATCGGGGTCTTCGACAACGACTGGGTCGAGGTCTTCAACGACCATGGCGTCGTGGTGACCCGGGCCGCGGTGAGCGCCCGCATCCCCCCGGGCATCTGCATCATCTACCATTCCCCGGAGCGCACCTATTCCGTGCCCAAATCCCCCCTGCGCGGGGGCCGGCGCGCGGGGGGGCACAACAGCCTCACGCGCACGCGCCTCAAACCCAACCTCATGGCCGGAGGCTACGGCCAGTTCACCTACCACTTCAACTACTGGGGCCCCGTCGGGTGCAACCGCGACACCCATATACTGGTTCGCAAGCTGCCGGAGCTCAAATGGTGACGGGGAAAGGGAGGGGATAAGACCATGGATGTCCGCTCACAGATCTCGATGGTGTTCCACCTCGACAAGTGCATCGGGTGCCATACCTGCAGAATCGCCTGCAAGAACATCTGGACCGACCGCAAGGGCACCGAGTACATGTGGTGGAACAACGT
>CAYHRV010000211.1:4748-6144 GCA_964359165.1 uncultured Elusimicrobia bacterium | reverse complement strand
CCGTCGAGCCAGGCGTTGGCCGCGGTGAGCGCCGCGCCGGTGATGGGGTCGGCGGCGCTCGAGCCCACGGCGTCGGAATAGCTCTGCAAGCCGCTCCCCGTCCACCCGTGCTTGATCTTTCCGTTGAGGTAGAAGCCGTAGCGGTCGAAGAGCGTCCGATAGACGCTCCGGGCCGAGGAATCCACGAAGCGGTCCGCGGCCGCGTCGAAGAAGGAAGCCGCGTCATCGGAGAGGTCCGCGTTCGAGTTCAAGTCGACGGGATGCCCCCCCTCCGCCCGCTCGGAGAGGGAGTCGGAGCCGTTGGAGCGCCAGGTCTCATAGGCGGTGAGGTAGTAGTCGGGAGCGGAGTCCAAGTTCCCTCCCAGCCGACCGAGGGCCGCGGAGAGGTCCGTGGGCAAGGTCTTATTGAAGGTACCGAGGAAGGAATAGGCGTCCATGCGTCCCTGCCGGGAGTTGAGGGCCACGAGCCGAAACTGGTCGGAGCGCGGCCTGAGCAGGTATTCCTCGACGCGGACCCGCCCGCCGGAGAGGTCCATGAGCGCCTTGCCCTGCTGTTGTTCGGCCAGGCGGGTCTCGCGGGCCGCGGCGATGAAGGCCTCCTCCCGGGACGAATCGAGAGCGAGCTCGCGCCTCATCTGGGCGCGGAAATCCCCCCGCCGGGCCTGCTCCGGCTCCGGCGACCTTTCCGGGTTGGCCATCCCGCGCAGGTCCACGGCCAGGCGCTCTCCTGGACGCAGGAGGATCTGTCTCCCGCGGTTGTCCTCCACGCCCAAGAGTCCCGAGCGCAGATCCACCAGGGTCCGGCCCCCGGCTCCCACCGTCACGGTGAAATCCGTTCCCCGCACGCTGCACAGAGCCGTCGGGGTGCGGACCTCGAACCTGCGTGCCGGGTCCTTGCGCACCTGGGCGCGCAGCGTGCCCAAGCCCAGGCGCAGGGCTCTGCGCCCCTTCGAGAGGTCTTCTAAGGCCATCGAAGCGTCCGGCCCGAGGTCCAAGAGAGAGCCGTCCTCGAATTCAACGGCTGCCGCCGCCCCGGCGCCGGTGCGCACCTCGTCTCCGGCCGAGAGCGGCGAGGGGATGATGGAGAGAGTGACCCACGGGACGGCGGCCCCCGCCGGGGCCCGTTGTCTTGGATCCCCCGTTCCCCTGTCGATGAAAGAGCCGTATCTCACCTGCACCACCCCGGAAGCCCGGGTGATGGAGGCCGGCGCCGCCAGAGAAAGACGAGCCGAGAGCGCGAAGGCCGCGCATAGACATAGGACCGACTTTCCCGCAAAAACCATGGTTTTTGCGGGAAAGTCGGGATAAGCTTCTATCCCGGGCATACCGCGCACGCTATAGTATAACCGCGCGCCCGTATTAAATCACGAAGAAAACATGACCGGACCCCGGATAA
>CAYHRV010000211.1:2874-4648 GCA_964359165.1 uncultured Elusimicrobia bacterium | reverse complement strand
GGATAATGTCACCTTATCCCGGCTTTCCAACAAAAAGCATGCCTTTTTGTCGGAAAGCCGGTCCTTGTTAGAATCGAGGCAGGGCGAAACCCATGACGCGGAAATGTTTGTCGAACGCGAAAGCTTCACGAAGCTTCAAAACTCCCATCCAGACGAAACTGACGGCGTCCACGAAGCTATAATCCTGATCCGCATACTTCTTGAGCAAGCCGTACGCCTCCATTTCCATATTGTCGGGAGTAAAGAGTCGCTCGACACGCCGGCTCTGACCTAAAAGATCCATGAACTCCCACGCCTTTCGGTAGCCCAAAGAGGATCGGATCAGAGTATAGGTCTCTCCGACCACGTGGTTGGTGGTCGTCAGCCCCTGAGCGCGCTCCAACAAGTGAGGAAACGTCGCCCAGGCCGTTTCATGGTGGACATCGTCTTTGTCCATCAGGGCGTACCAAGCCGACGTATCCACGAAGACCTTAACTCCCACGGGACCTCCGCAGCCCAACCAAGTAGGCATCGTGCCGTTGGGACACATCCTTGCGTCCCGACCGGCCGGCCAGCTTCTTAAGCCCCATAAGAGGCTCTTCCTGGAGAGTCGCCCGCTCTTTGAGCAGCATCCGCACGCCATCGCGAATCAGCGCGGCCTTTGACATTTTCAAACGGCAAACCAGCGCATCGAGCATCCGATTCATATGCGAATCCAAATAAATCTGCAAGCGATCCATACGCGCCTCCATGTACATTACTTTTATTGTTCATATACATTATAGGCCGGAATCGGAAGAAATTCAATAGATACCATGACCGGACCCCGGATGAATTCCATGGGATTCATCCGGGGTCCGGGATAAGGGGACATTATCCCGGCTTTCCGACAAAAAGGCGTGCTTTTTGTCGGAAAGCCGGTCCTTGATTAGAACTTGAGGTGGAGGGAGTAGCGGAAGGTGTTGCCCAGCGCGCCGTAGGGCACCCAGGCGAAATCGAAGCCGCCGCGGTGGAAGTTGAATCCCACTCCGAGGGTCAGGCCGTCAAGCCCTTCGTTGTCCTTGTGGTGCGTGCTGTAGCCCATGCGAAAGGCTCCCGAGAGCTCCGGCGCGAGCTCCTTCTTGTACTCGCCGCCCAGGGCGAAGATGAAGTCCGTGTCCCGGTACTTGGTCAGGTCCAGGTCGAGCTTGACCCCCGGATGAGGCTTGTACCCGACCGCGCCCACGACGGCCGCGGGCAGGGGGTCGGTCACTCCGGCGAAAGAGGGTTTGGTGCCGATGTTCTTGATGACGAAAGCGAGGGCCACGGGGCGCTTGGCCTCGGGCCGCACCTGGTAATGGAGGCCGGCGTCCAGGGCGAAAGCCGAAGCCGTGTAGGAATCCAGGGTCTGATGGATGAGCTTGCCCGTAACGCCCACGCCGAGCTGTTCCTTCAGGCGCCGCGCATAGGTGACGTTGTAGGCGTAGTCCCCGGCCCCGAAGGTGCCGATGGGCTGGTCCGTGTCGTCGATGCGGCGCTCGATGTTGGAGACGCCGAGGTTATAGATGGCGCCGCCGATCACCTGCTTGGAGTGGTCCTCTCCCCTCTCCCAGGGATAGGCGAAGCCCACGAACTCGTAGCGTATGCCCTGGAAATGCTCCGTGTGAGCGGCCGCGAGCTCGGGTTTCGTCAGGAAAGTCAGCGCCCCGGGGTTATAGTAGAGGGCATAGACGTCATCGGCCACCGCGGTATAGGCCTCGGCCATGGCGCCCGCGCGCGAGCCCGCGCCAAGCTTGAGGAACTGGGCCCCGCTGGT
>CAYHRV010000211.1:0-2774 GCA_964359165.1 uncultured Elusimicrobia bacterium | reverse complement strand
GAGAAGTGGTCCACGCTCACGGTCAGGGTGTTGTTGACCATGTCCACGTTCTTGTTGGTGTCCTCGATGCAGAACCCATTCTGCGCGGCCTTGCCGCTCGGGCAGACGGTCTTGCCCGCGGGCAATTGGTACCAGACATCGAGGTCCGAGGCGGTCTTGGAGGATCCTGCCACCAGGGCCGGGTCGAAGGAGAGGGTCAGGTCCACGGGCTTGCCGAGTTGGGAGCGGATGCCGCGGGGCAGGAAGATCGAGTAGAAGGCGCCCAAGGGATTGATGGCGTCGCCCGCGGCCTGGGCGCGCGCCGCCTCCAGGGCCCGCGCGGCCTCGGGCAGCATCCCGGCTCCGGCCGTGGCGTAGCGCGCCACGCGCCGCAGGGACGCGGCCGAGGCGGCCGAGCCGCCCGCCCCGCTCGAGGTCTTGCTCGATTTCCTCACGTCCACGTCGACTTTCAGCTTGGTCTCGGCCACCCCGGCGTAGACCGCGGCGTCGGAGGCGGTGTCGCAGTTGGGGTCATCGGCGTCCACGCCCGAGCATTGGTCGATGGCCCCGGGCGGGAGTTCGGCGTTGAAGCGCTCGTCCTTGCCGTCGTTCTCGTCCTCGTCCTCGAGCTTGACCGAGCCTCCCTTCATGTTGGAGACCTTCTCCGTGGTCGCGGACTGGAAGTTGGTGACGAAGTCGAAGATGCGCCCCCTCTCCCCGTCGTCGTTGGCGAGATAGAAGTTATCGCCGGTGTTGGGGTCCACGGTCGGGAAGTAGGCGTCGAGCTTGAGGCTGAAGACCTGCTCGCCGTCGGCGGCGCGGTAGATGGCGGTCAACTGCTTCCTGTCCTGGCTCAGCCTCTTGTTGGAGCCCAAGAACTGTCCGGTCCCGTCGGGGCTGTTGAGGAGTTGGCGGGTGGAAGTGACCGAGGACTTCGTCAGCACCAGGGTCAGGTCGTCGTCGGAGGCGGCCTTGTTTCGCAGGGGCTGGGAGCAGTCGATCTTGACCTGGAATTGGCTGTTGCCGATGCCCTTGGCCACGGCCGAGCAGGTCGGAGCCGTGCGGCCGTAGGTGAGATTGATGGTCTTCTCCGTCTCGCCGGCGCCGAAGCTCACGGCCTGGCCTTCGTCGGGGAAGGTCAAATCGTCCCCTTCGGGCGGCAGGAGCACCAGGTCGTAGTTCACGCCGGTCTTAAAGCCGGAGATCGTGTAGCCGGTGATGGTCTTGGCCGTGGGGTCGGTCTCCACCGTGCCCAGCACGAACTCGGTGAAGGTCCTGTCCGCGGCGGCGATGCCGCCGATCTCGCTGTCGCTGGGCGCCTCGCCCGAGGGCAGGAGGATGCGGCCGGAGACCACGGCGCCGCGAGCGAGGCTGATGAGGTTGCCCGATAGCCGGTTCGATAGGGTGTCGGAGCTGGTATAGATGTAGAAGTCTCCCGGAGCCACGACGTTCACCGTGGCGTTGTACACGCTGTAGCCCAGGCTCGCCGCGCGCAGGTGATAGGTCCCCGTCGAGAGGCCGAGCGCCTCGAAGGTCCCGCCCGAGTCGGTCTGGACCTCGATGTCGCCCAGGGGGTTCTTCGGCAGGACTCCCTTGGGCTGGAAGAAGACCGCGGCGGCCGGGAAGCCCTTTTCATCTCCGAAGGGATAGGAGAGCGCCCCGCCGTCCTGCGTGATGACCTGGCCGGTGACCGAGCCGATGAGCTCGACGAGACGGATGTCCATGGGATTGGGGGACACCCGGGCCTTTTCGAAGGTCACTTCCTTGTAGAGCTTGCCCGAGGAGGCGACGTTCCCCTCGCGCGGCGCGGCGGTGATGTCGAAAGTGGGCGAGATGTAGGTGGACACCCAGAGGGTGAACTTCCCTTCCGGGTCCGTGTAGGTCTGGATCACGATGTCCAAGGTGCCCTGCGAGGGCCTGGCCGTGACCTTGATATTGCCCAGCACCGTGGTCGTGGACACGGCGTCGCGCACGACGCCCTTCAAGGACTGGCCGCCGAAGAGCTCGATGACGCCCATGTCCTTGGTCTGCCCGGGCTCCGGCGTGATGCCGCTGAGCGTGACCGGAGCGTAGTTCTGGCTTCCCTGGGCCAGGAAGGCCAGGTCCCACTTATCCTGGTGGAGCTTGAGATCGTAGGAGATGTCCGGAATGAGCGGTCCCACCAGGAAAGTCCCGTCGAAGCGCACCGGGCGTCCCGAGACGCTCGACTCCGCGAGGACGAAGCCTCCCTCCACCCAGGGGTTGGCGACCGCGCTGATGCCGAAGTTGGGAGGCAGCAGGGTCACGTTGTTGCGGCTGATCTGCTCGCCCGAGGACGCATCCTTGAGCTTGCCCGTGAGGTAAGCCGCGCGCTGAAGCGTGACATTCTGGCCCGGCAGGTCCGACTGCAAGCCCGTGGCCGAGAGGCCGGGGTCGGGGAACTTGATGGGCTTGCCCGCGTACTTGGGGGTCTCGGCGGTGTCGGCCACGATGAGGGTGTAGAATTCCCCGGCGGGGAGGCCGCGGAAGCTGTAGGTCACGGAGCTCGCGCTGACTCCGGCCGCCTCGCTGCCCAAGGCCACGGCCGTGGAGGCGACGACCTCCTGGCGGCGGTTGACGACGGTGAGGCCGAAGGTGCGCGCGTCCAGGACGTCGTCGGCCAGCGTGATGGCGCCGCTGACGGTGAAGCCGGTGCGCAGGGTGATGTCCACGCCGGTCACGGACGCCGAGGTCACCGTCACGAGCCGGCCGGAGAGCGGCGCCAGGTTCTCGCAGTTGGAGCAGGTCCGCAGGTTCGCCGTGCGCACGAAGTAGAT
>CAYHRV010000210.1:0-6145 GCA_964359165.1 uncultured Elusimicrobia bacterium | reverse complement strand
GGCCGCGGCCAGGAAGGGGGGGAGCGCGCCGAGTAAAGCGAAGAGGAGGGCCGAGCGTGCGGCGACGAGAGCCGCCGCGCGGCGAGAGAGGAGACCGTGTCGCAGGGCGGCTCGTTCTTTCACGCCGCGTATTGTATCACAAAGCCGCGGAAGCCGCCCGGCCCAGGGCCCGGGGGCTTCCGCTCACATTGGCTCCGGACATCGCGGGCGGCCGGTGCGTATATCCAAGCCATGCGATTTTTAAAAAAATAACGCAGAGAATTCCAGCACAATCAGCATCGCCCGGGCGATGGCTGATTGTGCTGGAAAAACAATCGCTATTTTTTAAAAAAGACAATATTCGTCCCGCTGTTAGCGAAGTTTACCCAAGGGAAGCCATCGCGGCTCGTCGAGCCTCCTTTGGAATGCTCCACATGGACGCGCGAAGCCCCCCGGCCTTTAGGACCGGAGGGCTTCTCGCAGATTGGCTCCGGCGGTAGGACTCGAACCTACAACCTTGCCGTTAACAGCGGCCTGCTCCACCATTGAGCTACGCCGGAATGCGGGTTGGATTCTACTAGATTTATGCACGGCGACGAAAGTCGCCAGGCGTTGCTCTCGCCGTACGTTGCGACCGGATGCGTCCAGTGGTGCTATAATCACGGGCCATGAGATTGAGGGAAGGGATGGGCTCGATCCTGGTCTCGGCGTTCTGCTTCGCGATCACGACGATGCTGGTCAAGGCCGCGGGTCCCGGGGTGCCGGTGGCCTGGGTGGCCTTCCTGCGCTGCGCTCCGGCTTTCCTGTTCCTGTATTGGCTGCTGAGGCGCCGGGGCCTCGCCCTGGCCAGTCCGCGCTGGCAGAGCCTCGCCCTCCGGGGAGGACTCGGGGTCGCGGCCATGTGCTGTCAGTTCTGGGCCTTGCCCCGCATGCCCCTGGCCAACACCATACTGCTGAGCCAGAGCACGCCCATCTTCGCCTCGCTCTGGGCCGTGCTCTTCCTGGAGGAGACCCTGGACCGCTCCTCCGTGGCCTGCATCGGCCTCGCCTTCCTCGGGGTGTATGTCATCTTGAGGCCCGCCCTCGATTACGCCGCCGCTCCCGCGGCGGCCGCGCTGGCCTCCGCGCTCTTCGCCTCGCTGGCCTTCGCGACCCTGAAATCCCTGACCCGCGACGAGCCGGCCCCGCGCATCGTGGCCTATTTCATGTTGGTCGGCAGCCTCGCCTTCCTGCCCGGGGTCCTGGCCTCCGGCTATCTTCCGACGGGGAAGGAGTTCCTGCTCATGGGGGGTGTCTGCCTCAGCGCGACAATCGGGCAGATGTACCTGACCGAGGGGATACACCTCGCCCCCGTCACGCGCGCGAGCACGGCGAGCTTCGTCATCCTTCTCCTGAACATTCTCGGCGGCTGGGCGTTCTGGGGGGAAGTCCCGGATGCCTGGACCTGGACCGGCGCTCTCTTGGTCGGCGCCGGGATATATGGACTGATGCGCAAATGACCGGCGCGCTCTTTCGGCAGACGGGTGCTGCCGTCCATGCCGTCCTTGTCTGTTATGGCTCATGGCATGGGTTTACAGGCCGCCTACTCTGCCCAGACAAAGTCTAAAGTCTGGCACCTACCCACGCTTTCCCAGTTGAGGGGAACTTTTTCAACCCCCATGCGTACTTGAGGGCATGGTCCACGCCTTGGCCGTAGTCTCCATGCTTACGGACGCCGAGCTCGATAGCCGGCTCCAGAGTCTCGTGCGCGGCGAGCGGCAGGCGCTGGTTCTCTTCCTGGCGCATCTGCGGGAGTTCGAGCGGCGCAGAGCGTACGAGGACCGGAGCTATCCCTCGGCCTTCGAGTATTGCACGAAGCGGCTCGGGCTTTCGCCAGCCGAAGCCTTTCTTCGCATCCGGGCCGCGCGGATCTGTCGGGACTATCCCGAGGCATTCGAGATGCTCGCCGATGGCGGCATCCATTTGAGCGGGCTCGCCCGCCTTTCTCCCTACCTGAACGCGGCCAACTCGGCGCGGCTGCTCGCCTCGGCGCGCGGAAAGACCCGCCGCGAAGTCGAGCGCTTGGCGCTGGAATTCGAACACGGCGCGCCCAAGGCGGATGTGGTGCGGGCGCTGCCTGCGCCCGTCCCCGCGGAGAGTCCCATGCTGGACCCTCCTACGGAACAGGGCCGCGCCGCGCAGCCGCTTGAACTGCTCGCCTCCGAGGAGCCGATTCCGGCCGCAAGCGAAACACCTGAGCCGGGAAGCCAGGGGGGGCGACTGGTGCGCATCTGTTTTACCGCGACGGAGGAGCTCCTGGCCGGCATCGAGCGGGCCAGGGCCTTGCTCCGACACAAGCACCCGAAGGGCCGCCTGGAACACGTCTTCGGCGAAGCCATCGCGGCTCTACTCGACGCGCGGGACCCCCAGCGGCGGCTGGCGCGCAAGGCGGTCCGGGGGCGGGCGATGGAACGGGGGGGCGGAAAGGATGCGCGGCCCTCTCGCCGGATTCCTCAGCGCGTGCGCGATGCTGTGCTGAGCAGGGACGGAGAACGCTGCTCCTTCGTCGCCGTCGATGGGCGGAGGTGCGAGGCCGTCGAGTGGCTCGAATACGACCATATCCGTCCCTGGGCGCTGGGAGGGAGCTCGGACGACCCCGCGAATATTCGAATCCTGTGTCGTGCCCACAACCAGCATGCAGCTCGCCGGATATTCGGACCGAGGAAGGAATGAAGGGAGGTGCCAGACTTTAGACTATGTCTGGACGGAGTTCAACGCGTGCGCGCAAGGATAGCCGGGACTGGAGGGGGGTGCCCGATCATCAGCTCCGAATTATAACGGGGTCCCCTCACCTAAGAGTATCCAGCCGTCCTTGCGCTTTCATTAGAATCTCCGAGTAGGCGACCCCGGTCAGCACCTCGATGCCCTGGCTCACATGGTCCACGCCCCAGATGTGGAACTTGCCGGCGCGGACGGCCGACACGATCTCGCGGCTGAGCATGAGGTCGGCCACGTTGGAGGAGGGGATGATGACCCCCTGCCTCCCCGTGAGCCCCCGGGACTTGGCGAGGGCGAAGTAGCCGGTGATCTTCTCGTTGGCTCCGCCGATGGCCTGCACGTTGCCGAACTGGTCGGCGGACCCGGTGACCGCGATCCCCTGGTCGATGGGGACCCCGGAGAGCGCCGAGAGCGTGGCGTAGATCTGCGTCGAGGTGGCCGAGTCGCCGTCGATGCCCCCGTAGTTCTGCTCGAAGGCGATGCTCACCGACGCGGAGAAGGACTTCGCCTTGGCGAAGGTGTGCTTGAGGAAGCCCTCCACGATGCCCAGGGCCTTGTTGAAGCTGGTCCCCGTCATCCCGGCTCCCTTGTCGACGGAGATGACGCCGGGCGCGCCCTTGGCCGCGGAGACCGTGATGCGGGCCGGGACCCCGAAATCCCCCATGACCGCGAGGCCGTTGATCTGCCCGACCACGCCCCCGTCGGTGGCCACGTGGAAGACGTTGTTCTCGTAGAGGTCGCGCATGTGGCGGATCATGCCGCCCTCGCGGGCGGCGCGCTCGGCCAGGGCCTTCTGGATGTGGGCCTCGGTCAGCTCTTCCTGTCCTTCCTCCCGCGCCCAATACGAGGCTTCCTTGAGAAGGGAGTAGATCGGGCCGAACTGGGCCGAGAGCCGCTCATGGCTCCCGGAGAGCATGGCTCCGTATTCCAGGACGGAGCGGATGGCTCCCCGCGTGAGGTCCATGATCTCGCCGGTGCTCAGCGTGATCATGCGCTTGATGAAGTCCAAGTACGCCCCGATGCTCTGGGCCGAGACCGCCAGGGCGGAGGCGAACTCCGAGGAGGCGCCGAACTGGGAGCGGAATTCCGGGTCGTACTGGGTGAGGAGCATCTTCAAGGACGGCGAGCCGATGAGCACCACCTTCACCTTGGCGGGGACCGCGTAGGCGCCGGCGCGCTGCATGGCTCCGGCCAGGCCGCCTTCGTGGATCGCCGCCTGCCCCGAGCGCAGGGCCCGCATGAGCCCTTCCCACGCTCCCTGCTCCTTGACCAGGTCGGCGGCCTGAAGGACGAGATAGCCGCCGTTGGCGCGCTGGAAGGACCCGGCGCTCAGCCGCGGGCCGCCGGGCGCCTCGGTCTTGACCATGCCCACGCCCGGGACGGGGACGAGCTGGATGGGGCGCTGAGCCGAACCGAAGAGGTTCTCGAAGCTGGGGTTGCGCTCGAAGATCACGGGCGCTCCGCCCTTGGCGCGGTTGGAGACGAGCAGGGAGACCTGGTAGGCCTCGGCGGGATCGGAGGCGGCGGCCGGTATGCCGTTCTGGGACTCCGCCTGGCGGCCGGGTAGGAAAGCCTGATAGTCGGCGGCGACCTGCGAGAGCATGCCCCCGATGAGGGCGGCCGCTTCCAGGCCGTCCTGGTCGGCTTTGCCGGCCGGGGCCGCGAGGGCTTGAAGTCCCTTGCCCAACTGCGAGACGAGAAGCTGCGCGGCCCGGGCTTCGAGCATGGCGATCTGCTCCGCCGCGGCCTCCAGTCCCTTCTGGCCCTCAATGAGGGCGGTCTGGTAGCGCTCGACGAGCGGGCCGGCCTTCTCCTCCAGTTCCGTCTGGACCGAGGACCATTCCTCGGCCGTGATCTTGCCTTCGGAGATGTTCTTCTGGAGGAGCTCCTGCGTCATGGGAGTCCCCTCGAAGGTGGGGGCGACCACGATCTGAACCCCTTCCTCCGTCTCCCGGACCTGCACCGAGATCCCATAGCGGCCTTGCGCTCCCATCCGGACCGCGGCGGCCTCATCCTCGACGGACTTGCGCAGCTGCTCCGCCTGGGCGCGGGCCTGGGAGGCGAGCTGTTTCTTAAGGGATGCCACCTGCCCGGAGGCCAGCGTCCTCGGCAGGAGAGTCTTGAAGGCGGTGAAGAACTCCGCGACCCCGGCTTCCAGGGCCGCTCCCTTCCCGGCCGGGACGCGGAGGATATGGGGGTTCTCCTTGTCGGAGAGATTGGTCATGGCCACGAGGTCGGGGGGCGTGGCCTGGCCGGGAGCGAGCTCTTGGAGGATGTGGCGGAGGGCGGTTTCCCGGCCGGAGCCCTCCGGCCCGGTCACGATGAGATTGTAGCCCGCGCCCTTCATCTTGAGACCGAAGAGGATGGACTGCAGGGCCCGGGCCTGGCCGACGATCTGATGGTCCCCGGCCGGGACTTCGAGAGTGCTCTCCGGCAGTTCGGAGTCCTTGGGGCTCCAGCTGAGCCGATCCGGGGACACTTGGAACTTCTCTTGAGCCACGGGCCGGGCTTTGGGGCGGCTCTCCTCGGCCTTGCGCGCGGCATAGCGCTTAAGAGGGGAGGGGAGCAGGCGCGAGCGGGAGGCGGCGGCCCAGAAACCGGTCGCGGCCGGGGCCTGCGCGGAGGGCATGGCGCCGGGCTCTGCCAAGCGGACCCCGTCGTTGTCGAATATCCTGCCCACCCGTTCGCCCGCGGACCCCTTGGGCGCGGAGAGCGCGTCCGCCATGGCCATGAGGTTGTCGCGCGCCGCGCCCGGCGGCAGGGACTCGGCCGCGGCCTTGAGCTTGGCTATGTCCGCGGCGCTCTCCAGGGTGTCGGGGAGCGTGACGCCTGCCCGCGCGGCCGAATCGAGTATCTCCAGAACGGGGTGGCGCCCGATTCCGACCGCGGGCGAGACCATGGCTGGGGCGGCCTGGGCCGCGGGCAGGGAGACGGCGCGAGGGGAGAGCGCGAGCGCGGGAGAGACCCCTGCGGGAGTCAAGGCGGGGGAGAGGCCCATGCTCGGGAGGTTCAGGCTGTAGACCCGGGCTCCGGCCACGGCGAGGGGAGCCGCGGTCTGCCCGAGGGGGACCGCCCGCGTCACGGTCTGGGCGGAGAGCGGCGCGAGGGAGGAGAGGGCAATGGCGAGAGAGAGTGTCGAGGCGAGCATCTGTCGGGTCATCGGGTTTCTCCTGTCGCGGCCTGAGGAACGCTGGTTCATGTCCTCAGTATAAGGGGAGGCGGGCCGGGCGGCATGGGTCTTGAGGGCGGACTAGAGCCGTCTTAGGGCCTAGGCCGCGCTGGTCCTGAGGGACTACGCCGCACCCAAAGGACCCGATCTGGGGTGCCGTTCGCTTAGGTGGAAAGAGCAACCGTCTTGTAATCCGTCCTGGATTGTTTGCTGGAGTTTGCCCGAGTTTGTTCCTCGACG
>CAYHRV010000209.1:0-6153 GCA_964359165.1 uncultured Elusimicrobia bacterium | reverse complement strand
GTGCAGACCCACTTCTTGTATTTGGCGATGAGGTCCATGCCGATCTTCTTGCGGTCGGCTTCGGGCACTCCCTGGTCCTGGAGGTATTGGTGGCAGCCCCAGGACTTGGGGTAGAGCACCACGCCTCCCTTGAAGGCCGCGTCCATGTCGTGGACGACCTGGAACTTGGTGCCGTACTGCTTGGCGTAGCCCTTAGCGGCCTCGAGGGTGCGGGGCATGAGGTTGAATTCCTTGGGATGCGCGAGCACCACGTCCGCGCCAAAGCGGGGCATGAGCGTGATGAGCCCCTGCGGCACCGAGAGCGGCCGGGCGTAGGCCGGGGCGTAGGTCCAGGAGATGACGAACTTGAGCCCCTTGAGGTTGGTCCCGAACTTCTCGCGTATCGTCATGAGGTCGGCGATGGACTGGCAGGGATGGTCCACGTCGCACTGGAGGTTGATGACCGGGATGGAGGAGTGCTCGGCCACCTCCCGGATGTACTTGTTCCCGACCCCGTAGAAGCAATTGCGGATCGCGATGCCGTGGCCGTAGCGGGAGAGAACCTTGCCGGTGTCCTTGGGGGTCTCACCGTGGGAGATCTGCATCTTGTCGGGGGTGAGGTCGTGGGCGTGCCCGCCCAACTGGGTCATGCCCGCCTCCGTCGAGTTGCGCGTGCGCGTGGACTGCTCGAAGAACATCATGAAGAGCGTCTTATCCTGGAGGAGGCGGTGCGGCTCGCCCAGGGCGAAGCGCTTCTTGAGGTCGCCGGCGGTGTCGAGCACCGTCTCCAGCTCCTCCTTGGTCCAGTCCACGGTCTCGATCCAGTCCTTCCCGCGCAGCATCGTCTGCATTTTATATCTCCTCGTTGCCGCAGAGGTACTGCGGCAGGGCCGCGTAGAACACGGCCGACTTGAGCATGTGGTCGACGGGCATGTATTCGTCCACGGTGTGGGCCAGCACCTCGCTGGAGGGCCCGTAGCCGATCGTCGGGATGCCCAGGCGCCCGGCGCTCGCCACTCCGTTGGTGGAGAATACCCACTTATCCACCTTGGGCTTGCGCCCCGTGGCGAGCTCGCCCGCCTTCACCGAGGCCCTCACCAGTTTATGGCTCTCCGGCAGCACCCAGGTGGGAAAGTACTTCTCCTGCCCCACCTTGAGCCCTTTCCAGGAGACGGCCTCGTACTGAAGCAGGTCCACGACGCCGCGGTGCTTGCGCACCGAGGGCAAGGACCGCACCTGCTTGAGCGCGAGCTCCTTGGTCTCGCCCACCGTGAGCCGGCGGTCGAGGTAGATGGTGCACTCATCGGGAACGGCGTTGAGCGAGGGGGTCTTGCATTCGATCTTGGTGACCGCGACGGTCCCCTTGCCCAGGAACTTGTCCTTGGCCAGGCGCTCGTTAAGGGCCGTGACTTCGCGCACGACATCCGTCATGTGGACCACCGCGTTGACGCCCCGCTCCGGGGCCGAGGCGTGGCAGGAGCGGCCCTTGCACACGACCCGGATCTCCATGCGGCCGCGGTGGCCGCGGTAGACCTTGAGCTCCGTGGATTCGGTGATGACCACGTAGTCGGGCCGGATACCCTCCTTCTGGATGATATGGAGCAAGGGAAGACCGTCGCAGTCCTCCTCCTGGCAGGACCCGACGGCCAGATAGGTGTAGTCCCCCCTGAGCCCCAGGTCCTTGAGGATGCGCCCCCCATAGACCATGGGGACCATGGAGAGTTTCTGGTCCGCGGAGCCGCGGCCGTAGACTTTTCCATTCTCGTACTTGCCCTTGAAAGGGTCCCACTTCCAAGCCTTTCGGTCGCCGATGCCCACGGTGTCGATATGCGCGTCGAGCATTATGCGCACGCGCCCGCTCCCGATGCGGCCGATGATGTTGCCCATCCGGTCGACCTTGACCTGGTCGAAGCCGTTGCGCTTCATCTCCTGGGCGATGCGCCGCACCAGGGGCCCCTCCTGGGTCGAGAAGCTCGGGATGGCGACGAGGTCGCGGGCGAAGCGGACCATGGCCGCCTCATGCTTCTTGATTTCCTTGTGAAGGGTCTTCGCGTCGATCATGGGTCGTCCTCCGATCAATGTTCGCGGCGAGCTCGCCGCGCCGGTGAATGTTCGCGCATCCCGAGGATGCGTTCATCGACGCCGAAGATGTAGGCGATGAGCGCGGCGCGCGCCCACATCCCGTTGCGCTCCTGGCGCCAATAGACCGCGCGCTCGTCCTCGTCCACCTCCGGGTGGATCTCGTTGCGCCGCGGCAAAGGGTGCAGGATCACGCAGCCCTCCTTGATGCGGCGCAGGTGCCCGGTCTTGAAATGGAAGCGGGAATAGTCGATGCCCTTGGATTCGCCGGCCGCGTCGTGCTCATCCTGGATGCGGGTCATGTAGACGGCGTCCGCGCCCGAGAGGGCGGACTCCAGGTCCGGGGCCTCCTCGTAGGGGATGCGGTGGCGCTCGAGGAAGTCGAGGATGTCGCGCTCCATGCGCAGTTCGGGCGGCGCCACGAAGACGAGGCTCACTCCCCGGTAGTTCTTCATCAGGTACGAGAGCGAGCGCACCGTCCTGCCGCGCTTGAGGTCGCCGGCCATGACCACGCGCTTGCCGTCCAGGCCGCCCGCGAGGTGCCGGTCGAGGGTATAGACGTCGAGCAGGGCCTGCGTGGGATGCTGGTCCTTGCCCGAGCCGCCGTTGATCACGGGCACGGCCCGGCGTGCGCGGTTCATCACCCAGGCCGTCTTCTCCACGAAGCCCGGGGCCGGGTGGCGCATGATGATGAGGTCCACGTAGCTCGAGAAGGTCCTGACCGTGTCCTCGGGGGACTCGCCCTTGATCTCCGAGGAGGTGCTGGTGTCGCGTATCTCGGAGGTCTTCAAGCCGAGGATGTGGCAGGCGTTCTGAAAAGAGAGGAAGGTCCGCGTGGAGGGCTGGACGAAATAGAGCATGGCTCTCTTGTGGGAGAGAAGGGAGGCCGTGAAGTCCGCGCCTTTCTTGGTCTTGGTGAGCTTGCGCAGGCGGTTGGCGACCTCGAAGATATGGTCGAGGAGCTTGCGGTCGAACTGCTGGGAGAAGAGGCAGTCGTAGAGGCGGCCCTCGCGCGTGAAGAAGGTGAGCTTATCGTGGATGTCCGACTTGAGGAAGGCGTCCCAATCCCGCCCTACGCCCGTCATCGCGGAACTCCTCTGCATGGCCTCTTCCCTCCTCCCTCTCGGCGCCTTCGAGCCGTGAGGCAAGTGTAGTGAGCTTGGCACGCGGTTGTCAATGAGCAGGGCGGAGCCCCGCGTCGCGCGTCATTGACAAGCCCCGCCGGGAGGGATAGACTTGCTCTTCCTATGAGCCTCATCGTGGTGGCCATCGGCGGGAACTCGCTGATAACCGACAAGGAGCACCAGAGCGTCCCCGACCAGTACCAAGCCTGCGCGCAGACCAGCGTCCACATCGCCAAGCTCATCGGCCGAGGGCACGACTTGGTCGTCACCCACGGCAACGGCCCGCAGGTGGGCTTCATCCTGCGCCGGGCGGAGCTCTCGCGCTCGGAACTCCACATGGTCCCGCTCGACTCCTGCGTGGCGGACACCCAGGGCGCCATCGGCTATCACATCCAGCGCGCGCTCTACAACGAGTTCAAGAGCCAGGGCGTGCGCAAGCAGGCCGCGACCGTGGTCACCCAGGTCCTCGTGGACAAGGACGATCCTTCCTTCAAGAAGCCCAGCAAGCCGGTCGGCTCCTTCATGGGAAAGGAAGAGGCCGAGGAGCGCCGTTCCAAGGAAGGCTGGGACGTGGTCGAGGACGCGGGGCGGGGTTGGCGCCGCGTGGTGGCCTCTCCCGCGCCCAAGCGCATCCTGGAGCTCGACGCGGTCAAGGCCCTCCTCGGGGCCGGTTTTATCGTCATCTGCGCCGGGGGCGGCGGCATCGGGGTCGTCGAGGACGCCCGGGGCGGCCTCTCCGGGGCCGCGGCCGTCATCGACAAGGACCTCGCCTCCTCCCTATTGGCCCGCGAGCTCAAAGCCGACTTGCTGATCATCTCCACGGCCGTGGAGAAAGTCTGCCTGGACTTCGGAAAGCCCACGCAGAGGGCCTTGGACAAGATGACGGTGGCCGAGGCCAAGCGCTACTGCGCCGAGGGCCACTTCAAGCCGGGCAGCATGCTCCCCAAGGTGCAGGCCATCATAAGCTTCCTCGAAGCGGGCGGGAAGGAAGGCATCATCACCGATCCCGAGCATCTCCTCGCCGCCTCCCAAGGCAAGACCGGCACCCACCTGCTTGCGTAGCTAGATCCCGGCCCGTTTCAGCGCGGCATAGAACGCCTCCGCCACTTTCCGGTTCCCATCGGCGTTCAGGTGGCAGAAATCTGTCATGGTGCGTTCGGAGGGGATGAAAGAGCCGGCGACTTCCGCCAATCGCACGTTCTTCCGGGTGCGAGCCAACTCCCGGATGACGCGGTTCTCGGCGTCGATGCCTTTCTGCCATGGGGCGCCGAAAGGGATGCCGGGAGCCTCCAGCGCCCACTGGAGCTTGTCGGCCTTGGCTCGATAGAACGGAGGGGTCCCCAACACGAGCTTGGCGCCGTGCGCCGCCGCCAGGGCGTCCAGGCTCAGGAGGTTCCGGCGGAAGGCCTCCAAGCCGAAGGGCCCCCGCTCGAAATCGAACTCCCCATGGATCGTGTATAGCTCGTGCAGGTCCCGTTGGTCCCCCGTCAGGGAGAAGCGGAACTGGACCCAAAGGGCGGAGCGG
The DNA here is from genome assembly GCA_964359165.1 of uncultured Elusimicrobia bacterium. Lineage (GTDB taxonomy): Bacteria > Elusimicrobiota > Elusimicrobia > UBA1565 > UBA1565 > CAYHRV01. Next base: position 1,446 of record CAYHRV010000209.1, on the reverse strand, counting down.
TCCAGCCAGCGCGGCAGGGAGTCCAGGAACGGGAATGGGAAATCCGGGATCTTCCTCCTCCGGTGGGAGTAGTCGGATCGGAACCCCGTCTGGTAGGAAGATTCCAAGTCGTTGATGCCGTCGAGGACCAGCAGGAAGTCCGGCCTCAGGTCCGCATGAAGGAGGGCGAAGTTCACCAGTGTGTCGGCGCTCGTCGCGCCGTTCTGCGCCGCATTGATGACTTCATGGCGGCCGGTCCCGAGCATGGCCTGCAGCATGCCCGGCCAGGTCTCCTCGTCGGAGTGGGCGGCATCGAACGTGGTCGAGCCGCCGTAGCACACCAAGCGGATCCTGCGCTTGGGGGACTCGGGCTCAGGCCCGCGATCTCCGAGTGAATTGAAACGCAGGATATCGTAGGCGCCTTTCCTGGCGATATAGGGGAGATAGGGGTGATCGGTCCGGTACCGGTGCTCGTACCGGTATAGATGTCCGGCCGCGAAGGCCCGCGGGGATTGCCCGTGCCGGACGCGGAACATCGCTTGGGAGGCGGCTTCCACGACGAAAAGGAAGAGGGCGATGAGGGCGCCGGTGAAAAGCAGGCTCTTTGCGAGCGGTCGTGACATGGCCGGATCAGCGGTAGCCTTCGGGGTTGTTCTTCTGCCAGCGCCAGTGGTCTTCGACCATGCGCTCGATGCCCAGTTCCGCCTTCCAACCCAGCTTCCTGGCCGCCAGGCCCGGGTCGGCCCAGATCGCCGCGGTGTCTCCCGCGCGGCGCGAGGCCAGCGCGTAGGGGATCGGCTTGCCCACGGCCTTCGACGCCGCGGCGAGCATCTCCAGCACGGAGTAGCCCCGGCCCGTGCCGAGGTTGAGGGCTTCGGCGCCCGAGAAGGAGTCGATGCGCTCCACCGCGCGGCGGTGGGCGGAAACGAGGTCGAGGATGTGTATGTAGTCGCGCACGCCGGTCCCATCCGGTGTCGGATAGTCCGAACCCCACACGCTCACCTGGGGGCGGCGGCCCGCGGCGGTCTGCATGAGGATGGGCATGAGGTTGTTGGGCACGCCGCGCGGGTCCTCGCCGATGCGCCCGCTCTCGTGGGCGCCGACCGGGTTGAAGTAGCGAAGCAGGGCGATGCGCCAGCCCGGCTCCGCGGCGGCCAAGTCGAGGCACATGTCCTCGATGACGAGCTTGGTGCGGCCGTAGGGGTTGAGAGCCCGGCGCGGGTGGGATTCATCGAGCGGGTTCTTCTCCGGCATGCCGTAGACCGTGCAGGAGGAGGAGAAGACCAGCTTCCGGCAATCCGTTTCCTTCATGGCGTTGAGGAGGTTGGCCGAACCCACGATGTTGTTGTCCACGTAGAGCATCGGCTTCTCGACCGACTCGCCCACGGCCTAGAGGACGGCGAAGTGGAGCACCGCGTCGAAGCGTCCCTGCCCCAGGGCGCGCCGCAGGGCGTCATGCTCGCGTAA
>CAYHRV010000208.1:0-6158 GCA_964359165.1 uncultured Elusimicrobia bacterium | reverse complement strand
CTTGACGTAGGCGGTGACGACGGTGGGTTTGAAGACGCCGGTCGGCTTGTCTGTTAGTTTCTTCATGGGGTATCCGGGTGCGTGACCTTGAATAGGATGAGGTCCTTAACGGCCTTGTCGAGCTTCCTCATCTCGTAGACCTTGAGCTGGGCCTCATCCTGGTTGAGGATGGGCTCCATGAACTTCTTGAGCGCGGCATCGAGCTTCTCCGTCGAGATGGCCTCGGCCTCGAGGCCGTAGAGCTTGCGGCCGCCGGCGGTCTCCTCGACGAGGTATTTCATGTTGGCGTAGCGCCTATCGGAGACGGCCTCGAACCAGCGGCGGTTCTTCTCCTCCATGTCCGGGCCGGCCGGGACCGGGAAACGGGCCTGCATGATCTCGTCCGGGGTGAGCACGTCGGGGTTGATGAGGTCCTCGACCTGGCTGCTCTTGACGCCGTAGAAGCGGAGGCTGCCCATGAAGGCATCCCGGATGATCCAACCCGAGGGGTCGAAGTCCACGATGGAGTAGAGGTAGAAGGAGCGCCGCAAGAGGCCCGGGCGGCGCTTCTTGAGGTCGTCCACGAAGTACTCGGCGTTCATGACCGAGGGCTGGCCGCCCAGGGCGATCACCGAGACCTGGTGCTTGGCGTGTAGCTCGGAAAGATAGTCGAAGTGGCCGAGCTTCTCGGCGAAGGGAATGACGTGGCGGAATTCCCCGATCAGGCGGTTGGGCTGGTTCTCGTCGCGAAAGCCGATCTGCTTGTATTTGAGGACCTGGTAGACCTTGACCAGGTCGGCCAGGTTGTCGGAGAGCTGCTTGTACTGGTCGGCTTTCTCGGCGAGGGCGTCCGCCCGGGCGAGGGTGGGCTTGACGTACTTGTACCAGTAGGTCCGAAGCAGGTCCTTGAAGGGAGGCGCGCCGCCAGCGACGCGCTCCTTGGTCTGCCAGATGAGATTGCGTATGAGCCGAGCGACGTTGATGGGGTACACCCCGCCGTCGGGCGGAAAGTTCTGGACCAGCCATGGCTTGAGTTGCTCATGGATCAGCTCGTCGAAGTGGAGGATGCCGGCCTTCTTGAGCCGCTCCTCGAGGGTGTCGGAGGGCGAGATCCCCGCGAGCTTGAGCGCGTCCTCTATGGCGAGGAGGTGGAGCGGTTGGTCGGCGATCTCTTCGGGCATAGTCGGGACCGGGGCGCCGCGGCCGAGGGCCGGGTCCGGCCAGGAGCCCATTCTAGCGTATTTTGGGAAGCTGAAACGGGCCACTGGCACGATTCAGGCGGTTTTCGGGAGATAGCGAACGGGGCCTTCGAACCGGGCGTTGGAACGGGCGGTTTGAAGGGTTCTGGGCCGACTCGGTCCGCCTTGGCGCGGAAATTCCGCGCGGCCGATTTCCGCGTCTTCAGCCAGAGGGACCTCCCGGAGATCGCCCGCAGGTTCAATACCTGAAAGTCAAGCCTTCAATCCGTGGCGCGTTTGAGCCTGGCTAGCTGGTCTTCCAGTTCCCGCTTGGTGTCGTCCGAGGGGCCGGCCTCAAGGCCCTTCTGAAAGGCCTTGACCGCATGGGCCTTGTCCCCGCTTTCCGCCAGGCAAAGCCCCAGCCCCAGATAGGCCCGAGCCAGGCTCGGGGACTCGGAGAGCCCGGCCTTCTTCGCGAGCGCGATGGCCTGCATGTAATCGGACCTCGCTCCCGCCAAGTCCTGGCTCAGGTAGGAGACGAAGCCCTTCTCCTCCAGATCGCGGACCTTGTCGTCGGCCGACTCCGGGGCGGCCGTTGAACGGTCCCGCCCCGGGACCTCACTGGCGCGGGGAATTCTAGCCGGAGCAGGTTCCGGCTCATGTCTTTGGGACGGCTCCATCGCTGTCTTTGCCCGAGGGAGGCTCTCCGCGGCAGGCTCGGGCTCTCTCGCCGCATCCTCTCCGAAACGATAGCCCAGGCTGACGCTGTGCGTCCCGGTCACGTTCCCAAGACCGAATCCATAGGTGAACGCGACCTGCTCCAAGAGCAGGCCGAAACCGAAAGTCGCGCCAAGGGCGCCGGAATTAATGTGATAGCCCGCCGCGAAGACGAAGTTATGGTGCCAGGAATACTCGGCGCCGACCTTGCCCGTGAACTCCTTCTCATTGACCGCGTAGGGAACGTCGGCGCTCAACAACAGATCGGACCGTCCTCCATCCAAAGGCCATAGGTAAGAACCCCCGCACCTTACTTCCAAAGGGAGGGCATCGCTTTCCTCGAGGAATCTCAGCCTCTGGCCGAGGTTCCTCAAAGCGACGCCGATGGAGAAGTTCGATGAAGGGAACTTGACGACCGCGCCGAAGTCCGCGGCGAAGGCGTTGGCGCTCGCGGCCTCCGCCAACTCGGACCGGATGAACTTCCCGCTTGCTCCGAGATTCAGCACCCCGACATGGTTCGCATAGGAGATGCTGCCCAGGACGTCTCGCTGGAGCTGGACGCTGTACAGGCTGCCGTCCGACGCGGCGAGTTCCTCCTTGCCGCCATTATAGTAGGCGATGGCCCCGGCGAAGGTGCCCAGCCGCGTCGGGTGTCCATAGCTGACGATGGAGAGCCTGTCAGCGGCCAGCCCGCGAGAGAAGGTCCCGGAGATCTGGGGGGCGGTCAGCGTGCCAAGAGTCCCCGGGTTGTAGGGCCAACCTGCCAGGTCGTCGGAAAGCGTGGAGACCGCCTCGGCCATGCCGGTTGCTCGGCCGCTCGCCAGGCCCTGCAAGGTCGAGCCTCCGGATGGAGCGGCCGCCGCTGGGACACTCACGTTCAGGAACAGGACAAGAGCCGAGAAGAGAGTCCCAGAGGCTGTCACTTCAGTATGACGGTCCGTTTCGTCATATCGATCCCTGGTCCGTCGACATGGACCAGGTAGATGCCGCTGGACACGACGTTGCCGCCGGAATCCCGGCCATCCCATTGAAGGCTTCCGCCTTGGGTGCCGTCCGCCGCGCTCAGCTCCCGGACCAACCGGCCTCTGTTGTCGAAGATCCTGGCCCGCACCGCGCCCGGGCCGGTGGCCCTGAAGCCGATGATGAGCTTCTCGCCCTTCGCCGGGTTCACGTACCCTTTGACCCCGCCCACAAGGGACACTTCGCCGGTCTCGGTCCCGCGGATGACCAAGTTGGCGTTGCCGGTGAGGTTGCCCATCACATCATAAAGCGGCACCTGGACCGTGCCCGGAGATAGGGCGGGCATGTTCCTGGCGATGGTCGTTCCCGGCCCTCCGATCTCCTTGAAGAAGAAACGGATTGCAGAGCGCTTAGTGGCCGCATCGGTGATGACGGCGTAATAGACATCGTCCGGCAACGCTTCCCCTCTTAGGCCCTTGAAATTCCAGATCGCCATGCCCATGGGGGTCGAATTGAACGCAGCGACCAGTTCGCCCCAAGGATTGAAGACCCTGATGGCCGCAGTCGCCGGCAAGTTCGCGAATGTCACGAACCCGTCCACGTCGGGCCTGCAGGGATTGGGGAACACAACCACTCCCATTACCACGAAACCCGGCGGGCCGACATCGGCCATGGCCGGATGGCCCAGCAAGCACGCGAGCGACAGACTCGACACAAGCAGCCACCTTGCCGCTGTCCTCATGGCTGACGCCCTCCTTCCGCTTGCTTGCGCGCCATTAGCCCCGGAGGCCTGCGCGGGACCTCCTCTTGGAATGATATCATACCCTGGATTCGGAGGAACGGGTGAAGAAGAGAAGCCTGATGATGCTGGCGCTGCTGGCGGCCGCGGCGACGAAGGCGAGCGCGATGCAGGCCAACTTCGATTTCGCGCCGCCTCCCATCCCCTCCCCAGAGTTCAAAGCGAAGGGAACGGACTACAAGCTGACGGGAACCTACATCAGCATCAGCGGCAAAGGGATCCACCTCTCCGGCGGGGGCGGAGACATCAGCTTCCGCAAAGCCGTGACCGACCGCCTGGCCTGGGATTTCCAACTGGGCGGGATGGCGTTGCCGGGCACTATCGACCTCAAAGGCGTCGGCAGGGTCGACGTGCGGCTGGTCTCCTTGGGCGCGAGTACCGACATAGAGTGCCTATTCATCCCGAAGCGGGGAGTCTCATTGATCGGCTTCGTCGGCCTGAGAGTCCCCTATACCTCCATGAGCGGCCGCGTCAACTATGAGGGGACCGAGTACAAGGGAGAGGTGTCCGTGGTCATGGTGGGCATCCCGTTCGGGATGCAGGCAGGGCTCAGCGCAGGTCGGAGCTGGACCGTCACTCCCTTCGCGACAGCCCTTCCCTTCATCGAAGGTTTTGTGACGGCGAAGATCCAGGCGGCTGACGAGATAGGCGCCGCGAGATACAAGGTCGACCCGTTCATGTCGGTCAATGCCGGGGTGGACTTGCTCTACGTGCCGTGGGACCTGTCTCTAGGGGCTTTGTTCCAGCATGCCATGTCGGCGTCCGACCAGAACAAGGAATACCAGGCGGTCATGCTGACTACGTCCTATCGGTGGGGAACTTCTCCCGCCGGTCCCTGAGCTGTTTGGCGCGCTTGGCTGTAGGAAACATAAGTCGATAATATGTTGCTCAGGAAGCGGGCTTATTTCTCCTACTGGATATCGACTTGTGTTTTCTGGAGGTTATTTGTCCTGGGGTGGAAATGTCAAGAAACCCCTGTTATACTTCAGAGGAGATAGAAGTCATTGACGGAAAACCAGTGATGTGTAAGAAAATGGAGTTCGTGTGCCTTCTAGATGCCGCAGGCATTTGCTGTAGGGCGTTGACAACCGTATTCATCATCAACATCATCTTTTTCGTGAGGTTGTCCCGCTCGTAGTTGAAGCCTGTTGAGGCGAGATACTCATTCTACTCAGGTCTTGACCTCCTGTCCAATTTCACGACGACACAGCGCCTCGAGCAGGTGCGGCATCAGCGTATGGCCCCGCACCTTCTTCCAGGCACCCTCCGCCCGCAGCAGCGCCGCAGCGGCCCACCGCTGCACCTGATCCGCCCCTCGCCACCGCTTGACCCTGCACGTCTTCTGCCGCACGTAGGCGAAGGGCGACTCCAGCGGGTTGGTCGTCCGCAGGCTCGCCCGCAGCGCCGCCGGGACCTTGAGCCGATGCAAGGTCAGCGTCTCCTCCAGGCCCTCCATGAGGCTGGCCGCCGCTGATGGGTTGATGCCCTCCAGCTCCCTGACCACCGCCAGCAGGGCCCTCTTGGCCTCGCCATACTCCAGCATCCCGTAGGCCGCGGCCAGCTTCCGGCGGAATTCCGCCTGCCGGTGCTGCGGCAGGTGCTCCAGGACGTTGCGCTTCTTGTGCTCCTGGCAGCGCTGCACCTCGGCCCTCTTGTCGAAAGTCCTCTGGATCGCGGCGCGCAGGCCCTTGCCTCCATCCAGGATGAACAGGTAGCGCGCCTCGGGGTCCAGGCCCCGTCGAATCAGGTCGTCGAGCAAGGCCTGGCAGACGACCGCGTTCTCCGTCGCTCCCTGCCACAGCCCCAGGGCGTGCTTCTCTCCCTGGGCGTCCACTCCCATCGCGACAATCAGGAGGTGCCCCGCGAACCCCACACCATCGAGGAACAGGGCCACCAGGTCGAGCTTGGAAAGGTCCCGCTCCATGAGCTCCTTGAGCTTGGCCTCCGAAGCCCGGATAAAGGACCGGCTCACCGACGAGCGTGCTATTCCGTGGCCGCGCAGGAAGCCCTCCACCCCCTCGCGGTAGTCCCGCGTCGAGACCCCGCGCATCATGTCCCGCAGGGCGAGGCGTCCGTTGACGCCGTCCTCCTGGAACTTGGCGTAGCTCTGGAGCCGGACCTCCTTGCCGTCGTAGCTGCGGACCCGCCTGTTGGGGAACGCCACGTTGCGGCCGTTCAGATGGACGAAGCCCGGCTGGTGGCCGTGTTTCCACCCCACCCGTTCGGGGCCCTCCGTCACCGCTGCGCGTTCGTCCTCGATGGCCAGGCGCATCAACTCCAATCCCAGCCGATCAGACAAATCCCGCATACCCTCCCGTGCTGCCCTGGCCAGCTCGTCCATCGGAACCCTCAGGAGCGCCGTCTTCGGCCCGATCTCCCTCACGCGTCCGCTGTCCTTCCGACGAAGGATTTGATACCTTCTCATAAGCGATTCCTCCTTCCTTGGTCCGTCTTGTTTCCCAACTTGATGCTACCAAGCTGGGGGGAATCGCCTCAACTTTCAACTATGCTCGGGACATCCTCTT
>CAYHRV010000207.1:0-6172 GCA_964359165.1 uncultured Elusimicrobia bacterium | reverse complement strand
CGGGCTCAGGTAGCCGGCCAGCATCATGGTGAGCAGGACGGCCCACCCCCCCACCCAGGCCCCCCAGGAGGAGCCCGCGAACCAGAGCTTGTCCTTGACGAAGAGGGCCCGCGGGAGCATGAGCAGGTTCCCGGCCATGGCCAATAGGAGCGTCTCCACCGAGATGCCGGCCATCCCGGCGGGGTTGCCGATGTTGTTCATGAGCTGGGACACCGGGCCGAACATGAAGAGGAGCGAGGCGAGCGCGGCGCCGATCTTCTTCCACACCCACTGGAGCGCGGGCGGGAGCTTGTCCATCTTGCCCTGCGCCTCGCGCACTACCAGATAGAGTCCCGCGCCCGTCAGCGCGAGGCTGGCGGCGAGCGAGGCCGCCATGTGCGCCTGGGCCAGGCCAAAGCTCATCGCGAACCCCATCGGCAAAGCGAAGAAGCCGAGGAGATTGGTGAGTTTATTCCACGCCGACCAGACATCGACGCCGAGGACTTTCTCAGGAAGTTTGCCGAAGGCTTTTAGCGCGTTGAGGACGAGTCCGGTTGCGACCACGGGCAGGACCACGGCGAAGGCGGCCGCGGGCATGAAGCCCGCCAGGAATATCTGGGTCACGACGATGGCGCTCTCCAGGACGCCCACGGCCTGCACCGCGGCCGCGCTCTTCTCCTTTTGCGAGGAGAAATAGGAGAGCAGAAGCATGTTGCCGAGTATGCCGGTGGAGTAGCCCATCCACGGCAGGCCCGAGAGAGCGGCGACGTTGCCTGCGGCGAGATTTCCGATGTTCTTGAGTATCTGAGGAAGCTGGAGCAGGGCGAAGGGGACCATGGAGAACGCGGTCAGACGCTGTGTCCAGTCCGCCCAGGAGGCCTTCCAAAAGGGGGCTTTCTTGGACTTTGCGCCCTCCGGGGACTGGGTCGCCGCGTCGACTTGCGCGCTCTCGGTGAGCGTCCCGCCCTGGGGCGCTTGGGTCTTCTGGGGCGGTCCCGTGGCCGGGGCCGCGGCGTCAAGCTCCGAGACCTCCATGACATGCGTCCCGCCGGGGCCCAGCAGGATGGTGATGCCGTCCTTGAGCAATTCATCGCCCGTGCGCCGGTGCTCCTTGGGCGAACCGTCCCGCTGGATGTCAGCGAAATCGCGAAGCAGGTAGGTCTTGCCCGCCTTGGGCTCGAAAGCGCCGAAATCCTTGAGCACCGGAGTCCCCAGCTTGAAACGGGCCCCGGCCGGACTCTCCGAGAAATTGGCCGCCACCAAGAGTGTTTTCCCGTGCTTTCGGCCGATCGTATAGGCCACGATCGGGGTGCCGCCCTCGGGCTCGAGCACCTCGGCCGCGCCCTCGGCGAGGAGGTCCGCGTGCTCGGCGGACTTGCCGAGCACCATTTCCAGGAAATCCGCGTTGCCCCCCTCCCGCTGGGACCAGTCGATGGCCACGGGGATGTCGAAGGGGATGGCCTTCTCCCGGTCCACGGACTTCGATAGGTCGCCGCGGACGTTGCGCGCCTGGCCTACGCCCTGCTCGACCCCGTTATAGATGAGCACGGGCCTAAATAGGAGCGCGGTCGCGGCCGCGGCCCGGCCCAGAGCACCGAACTTGTCCCAGGGGTTGCCCTCGCCGCCGTCGTGGGTCCCGATGAAGTTCACCAGCCCCGCCCCACCCTTCTGCCAGGCGCGGAAAGCCATGTTGCGCAGGGCCGCGCGGATGCGCCCCGCGTCGCGGCTGACCATCGCGTCGTAGAGCCCCACCTGGCCCATGGATTCGTCGTGGGTGTTCTTGTTGTAGACCCCGTCGGAGCCCGCGCGGCTCATCTCGGTGGAGTTGGAATACACCTCGTCGATCGCGAAGGAGGCGGGGAAGCGGGACTTGGTCGCGTCGGAGAACTGTTCCCAGAACTCCGCGCCGCCGCGCTCGGCCCAGCGGACCTTGAACTCGGAGATGAGCCGTTCCATCTCACCCTTGGCCCAGGGGGCGCCGGTGTCCTTCTCCATCTCCAGGATCTTCACCCAGCGATGGAAGAAGCGGGCGTTGGTCTGCTCATAGGCCATGTCCCGGCGCACCGCGTCCACGCCGAGATCCTCGAAGACGCGGCGGGCCTGCTCGATCTCCCACTCGCGGGCGCCCTCGCGGGAATAGTCGATCTGCGCCATGTCGATCCACATCACGTCGCCGTAGTCGGTGCGGGGATGATGGACCAGGATCTTCTTGTGCACCCGGCGGCCGTTCTCGGGATAATTGTCGGTCTCGACCAGGTAGAACACCGGCGAGCGCAGGCCGAAGGACTCGCGGGGGACCCCGGCCATGATCTCGGCGTCCGAGAGATGCTGGGGCGGCACGATGTGGAGCACGGCCTCCGGCCGCTCCTTAATGAGCTCGGAATCCAGGGAGGTGTGGTTGGGGATGAAATCCGTCATGACGCGCATGCCCGCCTTGTGGGCGCGCTCGGTGAAGCGCTTGAGGGCCTCGTCTCCCCCGAGTTCCTTCTTCACGCGATAGCCCGAGATCGAGTAGGGGGACCCGCCGCCCGTGCCCCAGCGCCTGGGAGCGCCGATCTCATAGATGTCCAGGAGCCAGAGCGTGTCGGCCCGCGTCGTCTTGCGGATGCGCTCGAATTCCGCCTCGTCGAAGGACTCAAAGAAGCCCTTGCCCGGCCTCAGGCGGTTGTAGGCGCGCGCGAGGACCATGTAGATGCCGGCCGAGCGCCCCCAGGACGCCTTGTCCAGGGACGCGGCCTGCGCGCGCAAGAGATTGAGTCCCGCGACGAGAAGCGCGTTGAGCTCGCGGTTCTTCTCCAGCGGGGCCGCCGGAGACGCGGCCAGGGCCTTGAGCCCCGAGCGCAGGTCGTAGACCTCGCCGAGCCGGGAGGCCGGAGCCAGGAGCGCGTCGAGGTAGGAGAAATAGTCGTCGAGCTGGGCCAGGGAGGCCTTCTCGCCCCAGGCCCGTTCGTGCTCGAGCTTGGCGTAGAAGAAGCCTTCCAGTCCCGCGGAACGCGCCCTGCTCCAGGTATCCTGCGGGGTCTTGAACCCGAAGGGGCCGATGGCCCCTTTCTCGGAATCCGTCCCATCCCCCAGCACCCGCTTGAGCGTCTTGAGCTTGAGCCAATCGGCCTGGCCCCGCCCCGACGGCGCGAGGCCGGCGCGTTTTATCGTATCCGGAATATCGGCCGCTTCAACTCCCTGATCCCCATCCGACGCCTGCGAAGCCCTGTCGAAAGCCTTGGCGAGCAATCCCGCACCGGAGGCGCGGCCGGCCCGGGCCAAGGTCTTTCCGAACTCGGAAAGCTGGGAGAGCATGTCCAGGCGTTCTCTCCGTCCCTGCGAGGCGGAGGCGGCCTGGGCAGAGACCTTCGCTCCGGAAATCTCCGGCGCGGTTTGCGCGAGGGGGGCGGCGGACATCGGCGCGGCAGGGCCGGTCTGGAAGCGAAGAGCCGACGCCGGGACATGGGCGAGGCCGATGCCCGCAGCCTGAGCCGGAGCGCCGAGCGCGGCGGGCGCCGAGCTGGCACCGAGCCCGGGACCGACCGGCGCGGCGAGAGTCGGGACGGAGGGGAGCGGGCCGGCGCCCGTGAGCGAGGAAAGGGCCGACCGCGGCCCGGTTCCCAACGAGCCGGAGCCGGCGGCCTGGACCGAGCCGACCGAAGCGCCAAGTGACCCGGAGGAGGCACCGCTCGCGGAAGCGGCTACGGTCTGGGCCAGCGCCTGGTAGAACAAGGGACCCTGCTGGGCCACCAGCAGGGTCGCGACGAGTCCGGAGGCGAGGGCCTTCCTGAAAGCGTTCATTTGAGGAACTCCATCCTTAGGAGTGTAGCTCCGGCCCTGGAATCACACCTGGGCCATGAGGTCTGATAAGGAAGGGAAAAGGTCCCAGGCGCCTCTGGGACCTTGAGCCGCGAAACGGCCGCGGCTTCGCTACGGCCAGCGCTCGTTGCCGAGCAATATCTGGATGCCCCTATCCGCGGCCATTCGCAGAGCGGCCGGCTCGAGCCGGCCCTCCAGGCCGACCAGGCAGTTGCGGGGAATGCTCGCCAAGGTAGCCACGGAGATCACGGCCGGCTCCTTGAGCCCCGTGTCGTCGGGCCCCGCCTTGATCGTAACCGGCGAAGGGGCCAGCCGCTGCATGCTCTCCGGGACGATCTCGCAGCCCAAGACCTGCGATTCCAAGATCTCGTTCGTCTCGTTGGAGGAGAGGACGAGCAAATAACAGTCGGTCTCGCCCAGGTTGGCGCGGTAGATATCCCACTGGCGCTGTCGGCGAGGGATCGCCATCAAGCGGAGGTCCGGCGGCGCCCGCCTGCCCTAGCGAACGCCCCGGCCCTGACCTCTAGGAAGGCCGCCGCGGGGGACAAAAGCTTCCTGTATTTCTCGATGCGTTTGACGTCGCAAGAGGAGCCGGCGCCGGACTCGATGAGCCTATGGAAGACCCCGCTGTAGGTTTCCCCCAGGGAGCAGACCATGGATTGCACTCTCCGCCAGTCCTCCTGGCTCAGGGAAATGGTCAGGTTCTTCCGCATAAGACCAGTATAATGCCTGAACCCATATCCGTCAATAGCCTGTATGATGTGATATGGTGAATGGAAATGATTGCCGCTAAGCGGTCCGCTCCCCGTCGAGCAGAGGGCCCAGCGCCCAGGAGAGGGCCATGGTCCCGAAGGTGCCGATGAGGATGAGCCAGCTCCAGCCGAAGGAGATGACCTTCAGTTCCGAGAGCACGAGGATGAGGAGGTTGACCAGGGCCATGAGGGCCATGGAGGCCACGTTGGCCCGGTTGGCGCGGCGCTCGGTGAGCAGGCCGAGCAGGAACACCCCGAGCAGGGAGCCGTAGGTGACCCCGCCGATCTTGAAGGCGAGCCAGAGCATCTTGTCGAAGGAACTGAAGACATAGGCGATGACGGCCAGGATGAGCCCGAACACGACCACGGCGGAGCGCGAGATGAACATGTAGTGGCGCTCCGGGGCCTCCCGGCGAAAGAGCGGCTTATAGAGGTCGGTGACGAAGGAGGCGCTCAACGAGGCTAGGGGAGAGTCGATGGAGGCCATGATGATGGCCGAGAGTACCAGGCCCTTGAGGAAGGAGGGGAGCACCTGCGCCGCGAAATGCGGATAGATCTTATCGAGCGCCTGGGGCAAGGCCAGTTCGGGATGCTGTTTGTAGAATACGAAGAGGCCGGTGCCCACCGATAAGAAGATGAGCAGGATACCGAAGCTCCCGACCATGGTCCAAAGCATGGTCTTCTGGCTCTCGCGGCGCGTCTCCACGGTGAGCAGGCGCTGCATGAGCTCGTGGTCGGTGCCGAAGGCGGCCATGGAGCCGAAGAAGCCGTTGAGGACGGCGATCCAGAGGATGTTGGGGTCGGAGAAGAACTTCCCGGCCCAACCCGGTTCGCTCCACGAGGGGCCCCAGTTCCACAGGTCCAAGCGCCCGGCCGGCCCGGCGATGCTCCAGACGGCCCCGAGGCCGCCGTCGATGTTGGCGTAGAGGAAGCCCAGCGTGGCCAGCCCCGCGGCCAGGAAGGTGAACGCCTGGAAGACGTTGGTCCAGACCACGGCCTTGATCCCGCCGAAGCCGATATAGACGATGCTGACCGCGGTGAAGAGCAGGATGACCGGGATGATGTTCCAATCGAGCAGGACGGAGACGGCCACGCAGGCCGCCATGAGCCGGACCCCGGAGGCCAGGAGCCGCGTGATGAAGAAGAAAACGGTGGCCGAATACTGCGTGGCCGGGCCGAAGCGGTGTTTTAGGAACTCATAGATGGTGACGCAGTCGAAGCGGTAGAAGGCGGGAATGAAGAGGAAGGCGATGGCCACGCGCGCGGCCGCGGAACCGATGAAGAACTGCGCGTACTGCCAGTTCTCCCTAAAGCCCGTGGCCGGAACGCCGATGATGGTCATGGCGCTGATCTCGGTGGCCGTGAAGGAGAGCACCACCGCCCACACCGGGATCCGCCGGCCGCCCAGGAAGAAGTCCGAGGTGGTGGCCTCCCCCTTGCCCAGCCAGAAGCCCAGGATTAAGAGCATGGCCACGCAGACCCCTACCAGCAGGAAATCGGGCATCGTGAGGTTCGTCGCGCTGGGAAACCATGTTTCAACCATGTCGTCTCCTGGATGTCGCGGACCGCGGTCTTGCAGGCATGCACGCCAGAGAGACCGGCATACGGCCTTTAACGGTCAGCCTGCCGGCCAAGGCGCG
>CAYHRV010000206.1:0-6186 GCA_964359165.1 uncultured Elusimicrobia bacterium | reverse complement strand
TGGCCCAACACCTGCGGCAGCCAGAACGCCTTCTAGGATAACCGCCAAATAGGAAAAAGCCCTTTAAAAGAAAAGGGCTTTTTTTTATTCCAAAAAAACATAAGAACGCCATAAGTCACCCGGGGACTGCGGTCCCCGGGTGACTTATGGGTCCTAGGACCCATATTGTCCCGGGTCCTCCGCGCCTGGCGGGCGGGGGGCCTAGGCCCCACAATAGTGATGGGTATGGACAAGAACTCGAGAACGGCGCTGACGGCACTCCTCGGCCTGGCGCTCTCGCCTTTGCCCGTACTGTCCCAGGCGGTAGCCGTGATGCCGAGAGCCGTGGGCCTCCTATCCTCAGAGGCCCCGGCTCCGAACCCGGTCTTCGCCAAGGACCAGGACCGCCTGCTCTGGCAGGTCCAGGATTGGAACACCTACCTCACCCAGGCCAAGAAGGGCGACCCGGTGGCGGATAAATTCCTCCCCCTGTTCTCCTGGCTCAAGGACCGCGCCTCCAAAACCGAGTCCCCAGACGAGCTTTCCCGGATGGATTCCGATTTCAAGGCCCTTGAGCAGGCCCTGCTCAAAGAACTCCTCCCGGACCTCGAATCTCTTCCCAAAGAAGAGCGGGAAGCCGCCGTCGAGCGGCTCCAGACGCAGAAAAAGATCTTGGTATCGCTCCAGCGCAGCCGCGTTCGCATGGGCGCCACGCACCAGCGCAGCCTCGACTTCCTCACGGCCAAGTCGTTGACGGCCGATGACGGGGCCGCGCTCTCGGCGTTCTACGACCGCCTCCGGGGCTACGGCCCGGGAGACTCCCCTATCGTGACGGCCGGCGCCGTTCACGATCTCGCGCTGTCGATGGGGCGGAGCCAGGCGTCTCCGGGAGGCGCGGAGCAACCCTCCGCGCCTTCCGGGGGCTTAGATATCCCTTCCCCGGTCGAGTGGCCCATCCCCGCCGCTCAGGGGACGGCGGACGAGGAATCCGCGGCTAAGACGGCGCGGGAGCTCGGGATGCGCGAGGACATCGTGCGCCTTGCCTTCCGCGAGGCCAGGAAGCAGGGCGTCGACTACCGGCTCGTGCTGGCCGTCATCGAGCAGGAGTCCAGCTTCGATCCCCGGGCGACCAGCGCGGTCGGGGCGCGGGGCCTGATGCAGATCATGCCGGCCACGGGCCGCGGGCTGGGCGTGCGAAACGCCAACGACCTCTACAACCCCATGGTCAACCTGCGCGCTGGCATCGGCTACCTCAAGGACCTCTGGAACCAGTTCTCGGACGTCACTTTCGCCCAACTCGGCTCCATCAACCCCTCCACCAACCAGCAGGTCAAGATGGCCATCGCCGCCTACAACGCCGGGCCCGGCGCGGTGGGCAAATACGGCAACGTCCCCCCGTACCGCGAGACCCGCGATTACGTCGCGAAAGTCCTGCGCAACTACGTGGAATTCCGCCGCATCTTCCCCAATTAGATCGGACCGCGAACCCGATAAAACGCTGCGCGTTTTCTCGCGTTCTCAAGATAAGAGAAAATTGTAGGCTCTATGGCATGGCAAGCTCTTTAGACCGCTTGGCCGGGCTCATCGCGCGCTTGCGCTCGCGCCGCGGCTGTCCCTGGGACCGGAAGCAGACGCATCTGAGTCTCATCCCGTATCTACGGGAGGAGGCCAAGGAGCTGGAGAAGGCCCTGCGCGGCGGCCGCTGGCACGAGATCGAGGATGAATTGGGCGACCTCCTCCTGCAAGTGCTCCTGCACGCCCAGATCGCTTCCGAGAACGGCCTCTTCGACATCCAAGACGTGGCCAAAAGCCAGCACCTCAAGCTCAAGAGACGCCACCCGCATGTCTTCGGCTCCCGCTCCCTGCGCACCGCGGAGGAAGTCCTCAAGAATTGGGACGAGATAAAATCCTCGGAGCGCGCCCGGCGAAAACTCGAAGTCGACCGCAGGGAGCGCAGACGCGCGCGCCCGGCCCGGTGAAGCCCTCCGGGCGCGCGAGCAGGTCTCTCCCGGCGCGGCGCGCTCGCGCGGCGCGCATCGTAACGGCCCTATCCAAGGCCTATCCCCGGGCCGACTGCGTCCTCTCCTATTCGAACGCCCTTCAACTGCTGGTCGCCACCATCCTCTCCGCCCAGTGCACCGATGAGCGCGTCAACGCGGTGGTCGGACCCCTCTTCGCCAAGTACCGCTCGGCCGCGGATTTCGCCGGGGCGGAGCTTTCCGACCTGGAAGCTCTCGTCCACAGCACGGGGTTCTTCCGCCACAAAGCCCGCAACATACGCGAGGCCTGCCGCCTCCTCCTCGAACGCCATGGGGGGGAGGTGCCCGGCACGATGGAAGCCCTTCTGGAACTCCCGGGCGTCGCGCGCAAGACCGCCAACGTGGTGCTCGGGACCTGGTTCGGCAAAGCGGAGGGCGTGGTCGTGGACACCCATGTCCTGCGCTTGAGCGGACGCTTGGGCCTGAGCCGGCGCGAAGGCCCGGTGAAGGTCGAAGAGGACCTCATGGCGCTTCTGCCGCGCGAAGGCTGGACCGCCTTCTCGCACCGGATGATCCTGCACGGCCGCAGGGTCTGCAAGGCCCTGCGGCCCCTGTGCGGAGACTGCCCGTTGAGCCGGCTCTGTCCCTCGGCGGGGAAGGCCGGGAAGTGAGGCAATTGCTATGGCCGGCGCTCGCGGCAGCCTTGGCTCCCGGCCTCCAGGCGGAGCCCGTCCGCGGACCGTACCTGGCCGACGCGTCCTCGACGACGGCCCTGATCTGCTGGCGGGAGACCCCGGCCTCGGAGCATTCCTGCCTTTCCCGGGAGGGCCTCGCCCCCGGTTCGGACTTCTCCTACTCCGTGCCGGGATCGAGCCGATCCTGGGCCGCCCGCACCCTGCCCCCGCGCGGCAAACCCCTGCGATTCGCCGTGTTCGGCGACTGCGGCAGCGGAAAGCCGCATCAATACGAGACGGCCGCCCTTTTGGAGCGCCTGGGGCCGGACATGGCGCTCTTGCCCGGGGACATCGTCTACCCCACGGGGAAATCCGCCCACTATGACGCTAAGTATTTCAAGCCGTACGCGGCTTCCCTATCTCGCATCCCCTTCTTCCCGGCGCTGGGCAATCACGACTACGGCAACACCTGGTTCAAGGGGAAAGGGGAGCGCCGTTACCTCAAGGCCTACCGCCGCATCCATCGCCGGGAGAAATTCTATTCCTTCGACGCGGGGGACGCGCACTTCGCGGTCCTCGACACCAACGCCGCCTACGGCATCCGGGCCGCGGCTGGGGTGGGCAAGGACAGCGAGCAGGTCCGCTGGCTGGAGGCCGACCTTTCACGCTCAACCGCGCGGTGGAAGTTCGTGCTCATGCACGTCCCGCTCTACTCCTCCGGCAAGCACGGCGACACGCCGCGACTGCAGTCCTCCTTGGGGCCCGTGCTGGCCAGGCACCGGGTCGATGTCGTCTTCCAAGGCCATGACCACCTCTATGAGCGGACGAAACCCATCGAGGGTGTGGTCTATGTCACGGCGGGGACCGGGGGCATGAAGCTCTCGCGCGTCCGAAAGAGCGGACCCTGGTCGGAGACGGTCCGTTCCGCCTACGGCGTGGTCCTGGTCGAACTGGATGGGGAGCGTCTTCGGCTGAGGATGATCGAAAGCTCGGGCAGGACCGCCGATGATTGGACGCTGGCAAAGCCCTGAGAGCCGCGCTCGCGCGCCGCGAGCGCCCGTCCGTTACTTGAGTATCTCCAGCAGTTCGACCTCGAAGACGAGGGTGGCCCCGCCCGGGATGTCCGGCGGGAAGCCCCTGTCGCCGTAGGCGATGGAAGAGGGACAGACGAGCTTGGACTTCCCTCCGACTTTCATCTTCTGCACTCCCTCGGTCCAGCAGGGGATGACTTGGTTGAGGGGGAATTCCGCGGGCTGATTGCGCTGCACCGAGCTGTCGAACACCTTGCCGTCGGTCAGGGTGCCGTGATAGTGGACCTTCACTTTATCCGACGCCTTAGGGGACTCGCCGGAGCCGGGCTTGATCTCCGAGTAGACGAGGCCGGAGGGGAGCGCCTCCGCTCCTTTCTCCTTGGCCGCTTTCTCGAGGAAGGACTTCGACTTCGTCTTCTCGCCCTCGGCCTTGGCCGCCAGTCTCACCTGGGCCATCTGGTTCACTTTTTGGGAATAGGCCTGCACATCGACCGAAGGAGTCTTGCCCAAAATGGCGTCTTTAAGCCCTAGTTGGACGAACTTGACCTCTTCGGGCTTCAATTTGAGGTCCGCGGCCCGCTGGCCCAGGAAGATACCCAGGGTGTAGAGGGTCTTCTCCTCCTCCGTCTTCAGGCCGCCCTCGGCCTTGCCCGGAGCCTCTCCCGCGCGCACGGCAGACACTCCGAGCAGGGCGAGGAGCGTCAATACGGTCATTATTCTCATTGGGAAACTCCTTGAAAAAGATAAAAGCGAGTCATCCTATCATATTCCCCAAAGGGACCTGACTCACGAAAATCGTCGGAAATGTCCACGCGGCCGGCGGAGATCGCCGCGGCGTTCTCCGCCGGCCGGGGTCAATGCGGGAAAAGTCTATCGCGCGCGTCCTGAAGCCAATGGCGGGCCTTGTCCTCGGAGAAATCGCAATGCCGGTTGGCGTAGCGGGTCAGGAAGGTGAGGATGTCGAATTCCGGGTCGGAAAGGACCTCGTCCATCTGCTCGCGCAGGGTCTTGGCGAGGTCCGCGTCGGCCTTTAGCTCCTCGCGCAAGGCCGAGACGGCCTCCGCGTCCTCCTGGTCGGCGAAATAAGCCTCCAGACGGTTTTGCAGCAGCTCGTAGGAGTCGGCCGGCATGGCGGGTTCAACGACCCTGGGGATAGAGAGTGAGCAGAACGACCTTGTCCTGAGTCTTCTCGAATACCGCGACGACTTCCTTGATCCCTTGGACGCCCTCGATCCCGGAAGGCGTCTTCTTGAAGCCCACGCCCACCGCGTCCTTCATGAAGAAATGGAGGTCGACGCGGCGCAGCCGCCCCTGCATGAACTGCGTGAGCTCCTTCATGAACCCGGGATCGGAGCTCACCGCGTTCTCCGCGGCCCGCCAGCACTCGCGGGCCGAGAGCACCATGTGGGGCTTGCTGTCGAACTTGGTGGCCACCGCGATCTTCTGGAGACGGCTCTTGAGGTAATCGTCGGTGACCTCCGGTCCGTGCTTGATCACGGAGTGGCCGAAATCCGAGAGTTTTCCGAAGACCTCCTCATCGGAAGCCTTGTCCGGGTCCACGTACCGGACAGTCCTGAGCCAGGCGACGGCGTCCTGGGTTTCCTGCGACGGCTGGGAGGCTTGGGCGGCCCCCTCCTCCACGCGCGCCGCGCGGGAGGCTTCCATCGACGACGATGTCTCGCGCGAGGCGCCCTGGGCGAGGGTGAATGCTTGGGAAAGCTCCTCGAAATCCCCGGCGGTCGAGATGCCGAGGGACAAAGGAAGAAGGACGAGACCGAGGGCCAGGTTTCTCACAGGGGTACCCGCCTAACTATAACCCCTGTTCCGGGAAATTTCAAGGGGCTAGCGCGAACCCGCGGATAACCGGCGGGGGGCCCGGTTCGAACCTCGTCCGGCGGGTACGCGGTCGGCCTCTCCAGCCGAGCTTCGAGCCACCCCCCGCCCGTCGATCAATGCGCCGGAATCTGCGCCGCTTTATTTCTACAGCTTATTGGGTGGATTGTTTTTAAAAAGGGATTCGAAGGCGGATTTGGCTGACGACCTTGGAGCTCTCGCTGGAGGGCGGGTTTGGCCCGCCTTCCGGAGCTTCGCCGTGGGCTGGAAGAACTCGCAGAAGTTGGCGCGCGCCTTCTCCACCACCCGGTCGGCCTGGGTCTCCCGGCATTCGTTGTTGACGGAGGGGGAGTGGTGCCCGCAGTTGCGGCAGCAGCGCGCGTCCGCGTCGCAAGCCGGGCAGGACTCCCCGCGGCCGTAGTCCCCGGCGCCGAGGGCGCGTCCGCAGTTCCAGCAGACCCCGCCCGCGGACATCCCTATTCCCCCGATAGGGCGCGTATGTGCGCGTCCTGAGCCGAGGAAGGCGAAGCCCACGGCAAGGATAAAGACAGGACGAACACCCACAGGTTCCATGGTCTCATGCAGGTCCCTCCCGGGAGTCCCATTATATCAAGCGCATGGGGGGGGCTTTATCGAACTGTCCGCGCGGTAGGGGTGGGCACATGGGTCAACCTTTTTCATAAAATGTGC
>CAYHRV010000205.1:0-6210 GCA_964359165.1 uncultured Elusimicrobia bacterium | reverse complement strand
GGACCGGAGGGGCGCGAGCGCGGGGCGGGGAGCCTCCATTTCAGCGCGGGGAGCGCGGTCTCCGACGATGGGGGCCGGGGGGTGGGACGGAACGCGAGCACCTGGACAGTCCTGGGCCTGAGCCCCGGGGACTACGACTTGGAGATACGGGTCGCTCAATTAGGCCTGTCCACCTCGGTCAAGGGGGTGGCGGCCGTGGAAGCAGGCGTTAGGGACCTCCCCCTCATCCTGTCGAGGAAAGCCGACCTTTACGGCACGGCCTCGCTCCCCATGCCCGTTGCCGGGGGGGCCTGGGTCTCGGTCCAGGCCACGCGGGAAGGAGACCTCCGTCCCTCGCGTTTCGGCGAGTCGGAGATCCCCGCGTCTTCCGGGTCCGCCGTGGTCACAAGCGCGACCTTCGCCCTCTATGGCCTGGACCCCGGCACCTGGACCGTCCACGCTCAGGCCAGGAATTTCATCTCCACCAGCGCGCGCGTCTTCATCTCCGGGACGCAGGACATCGGGGACTCCGCGGGCCTGGGGGGTCTCGACCTGGCCCTCGGCCTGGGCTCGGTACTCAGCGGGACGGTGACCGTCCGCGGGGACAGCCGTTCTCTTTCCGGAGGTGGGGGCGCTCCGGCAGGGAGCTTCGCGGTGTTCCTCAGCGCCTACGACCCGGGTTCCTTCATTTCGCAGGCGGCGCGGGTCATCCTCGCCACCAGCGCCGTCTCGGCGGCCTCGACCTTCTCGATCACGGGTTTGAACCCCGGCTTGGTCTTGCTCGATTCCTCCCTGGAGGGTTTCGAGAGGTCCCCGCCCTCGCCGGTTAGCGTCCTCGTGAGCACGGCGGGGGCGGCGGCCGAGTTCGTCTTCATCGACCGGTCCGCCCGCGCTCTCCTGGAGATCCGGCTCTCCTCTCCGGCCGCTTCCCTTTGCCGCACCGCCGCGGAATTCAAGGCGGTCAACCTGGCGGTAGAGTCTCCGGGGGGAGGCCTCCAGGTCTATTCGGACCTGACTCGCTTCGACGGGGTCCGGGGGGCGGCGACCGGCCTCCATTGCTCCAGCATGACTTTCCTCTCGCCTCCCCTGGCCGAGGGCGTACATGGCTTCCACCTGGCCGGTCCCTCCGGAGCCCGCAAGAGCCTTCAGCTCTCCCTGGCGCACCGCGCCACGGCGCAGGCGAGCGTGGACTTGAGCGCTGACACCTTCACGGTGTCCGGGATACTGGCGGTCTCCGGCGAGATCCGCTTCCCCAGAGGAGACACCCTGGTCTCCGTGAGTTCGGTCCCCGGCCTGCTCGCGCTTTCCTCCTCCACGGCGTATTGCCTGCTCGCCTCCACCCTCCCGGTCTCCGTGTCGAGACTGCACGTCGAGCTTACCCCCGTCGACCTGACGCGGGGAGGGAAGCCGGGCCGCCCGCCCGCGGCCGGCGCAGTCTGCCTGGACGCAGCCGTCGCGGCCCGGGCCTCGGGAGGGGACTCGCCGGGGCTGCTCGCCTACCTTTCGACCGTCTCCGCGGACGGGTCTTTCCGCTTCGAGGGGGTGAGCGAGGGCCTCTATCTCCTGCGCGGCCCGGGGGAGCTCGACGGGGACTCCTCCAACGGGGTCGAGCTCGCCGAGCAGTCCGAGGTCCTGCGCGCGAGCGCGAGCGTCTCCCTCACCCTCGGCGTCGGAGAGGGGTCCCGCCTCTCGGGCAAGGTCCTGCTCTCCCCTGGGGCTGCGAGCCGTCCCGTGGAACTCAGGCTCAAGGACGAGGAGGGGCGCCTGGTCCTATCGCGCTGGGTATCCTTCTCCGGCGAGAGGGGAGCCCCCTTCCTCTTCGAGAAAGTCGCCCCCGGGCGCTACTCCCTGAGCGCGAGGGATGGCGCTTTTCCAGGAACTCTGGCCTCCAAGCCGCTGATGCTCAGCGTCGCCCGGTCGGACCTCTCGGGCCTGGAGCTCCGTCTCTCCAACGGCGGCGTCATCTCGGGGCGGCTCGCGCCTGCGGGCCGGGGATTCTCCCGGGTGAAGATCCGCGCCGTGGCCGATCCCTGGGTCGAGGGAGGATTCTTCCCCGCCCGGCAAGAGGAATGCGCGGACGCGTCTTGCCCCGCCAACCTCGATGCCGAGGGCGGCTTCCTCATCCCGGCCGTCCTGCCCGGCTCTTATGCCGTCGAAATCGAGCCGCTCTCTCTTTCCGATGAGGGTGAGCCGCCCCTGGTCCCTCTCTCCAAAGGAGGCGTCTTCGTGTCGGAGGGGAGACCCACGGACCTGGGTGTGCTCCGGCTCAACTCGGCCGTGACCCTGACGGGACGCGTGCGCGACGCGCTTAGCGGCGCCGCGCTCGCCAACATCCCCCTGCGCGCGCGCCCCTCGGCCCGGGGCCCGGGGCAGTATTCCGGCCGCCTCCCTCTTCCCTCGGCCAGGACCGATTCCGGGGGGAGCTACACCCTCCTCCTCGATCCGGCCGTCCGGTTCTACGATGTCGCGGCCGCGCAGAGGCCGGAAGGCCGGCCCGGCGCCGCGCTCCCTCCGTATGCGAGCTCCCTGGCCGCCCCGGTCGACCTGAGGAGCACCACGACGCTGGATTTCTCCCTCCTGAGCGCGCCCTTCTCCCTCTCCGGCCGGGTGTCGGCTCCGGGCGAGGAGACGCTGAAGTCCTCGTATCGGGAAGGGGATCCGGAGCCCGGAGCCCTGGTCTTCGTGCAAAAGCAGGGGGACATCCCGGATAAGACCCCGTTGGGGGACATCGTCGAGCTCACCGACCCCATGGGACGATTCACGGTCTCCGGGCTCCCCGCCGGGAATTATCGGGTATTGATCAGCGCCATGGGCTTGGGGACGATCACCAAGACCGTGAGGATCACCACGGCGTCCGTGGACCTCGGATACCTCCTCCTGGGCTGGGGAGCGAGCGTGAGCGGCTCCCTCTTGAAGGCGGATGGGTCGGCGCCGGGGGAGGACGAGGTCGAATCGATCCTCGCGTCCACGCCGGAACTCGACGAGGTGCTCCTGGGGACGCTCCTCAAGGACTCCGTCACCCGGGC
Source organism: uncultured Elusimicrobia bacterium (assembly GCA_964359165.1). Taxonomy (GTDB): domain Bacteria; phylum Elusimicrobiota; class Elusimicrobia; order UBA1565; family UBA1565; genus CAYHRV01. The sequence continues at coordinate 3,205 of CAYHRV010000205.1, read as the reverse complement.
GGTGAGCGGCTATCGGATCGGAGGCATGAGGCCGGGGGTGAGATACCGAATCCTTCTCTTGGGCCGCGATGGGAGGCCCAAGCTCCCGGCGGACGAGGGCTTCGTGGTGATGACGAGCAGCCTCCAGGCCCGAAGCCTGGACCTTGTCCTCCGCTCGCCAAAACCCTTCGCCCTGGCCAAGTCCCGGCGCAGCGGGTCGGATTTCCTCATCTCCATCCGCTTCAGCGAGCCCCTGCGGGCCCTGGCCGCCGCCGATGAGAATCTGGCCGTGATCCTTTCCACCGCCTCCGGCCGCGGGTCCCTGGGCTCCCGCGAACTCTCCGCCGACAGGATGAGCCTGGACGCGGTGTATTCCCCGGGCGCCGGAGAGACGAGCTTCTCCCTGAGGCTGGCGGCGCGGACGGCCTCCAAGGACCCGGATTCCACGGACGCGCGGGACCCGGAATTCCTCCTGCGCTCCACCTTCACTTTCTTCGCCGGGCTCGACGGCTATCATCGGGCGAGCGTGGCCAACCTCAGCGGCGGCGCCGTGGCGATGGAGGGCGACGCCGGACGCGTGACCTTCCCCAAGGGGGCCTTCTTCGTGGATGCCTCCTCCTCGGTCGAGGTCACCTTGCGCAGGGCCGAGGAGAACCTTTCGGCTTCCGGGTCCCGCGCGGCGGCGGCCATGGGGCCGCCGTCCTCGGAGCGCGGTCGTGCTCCTTCCGCGCAGAGGGCGGCCATGGGGACCCTGCGCTACCCGGCCTCCGCTTACCCCGACGACATACTCCGCGCACTCGCGGCCAAGCCGCCCGAGGTCAGCCCCTTGAGCGCCTTCTACGACATCCTCCTCTCCTCCGGCGTGCGCACGGCCCTGGCCAAGCCGGTCCAGCTCACTCTCCATTACTCGACCGCCGCCGATCCCTCCAAGCTCAACCTCTACTGGTACAACGAGGCGGCCAACGCCTACGTGCTCCAACAGGACGTGGGCGGGGCCCAGCCGGTCAAAGACGCCTCCAACCGCACCTTCACCGTCAACGTGGACCACTTCTCCACCTTCGTCCTCTTCGAGACCGGGGTCGCCGTCATCTCCGGCAACGCCTTCGCCGGCTCGCAGCTCGAGGCGTTCAACTTCCCCAACCCCTTCGATCTGAGCGTGAAGGCCGTAACGCCCATCCATGGGAACCCCGGCGACCTCGCCTTCCAGAGCGTGCGCGGCACCATGATCCGGGTGGCGGTGCCGCCGGGGACGCGGGGCGCCGGGAAGGTGCACATATTCAACGTGGCCGGGGAGAGGGTCCGGACCATGGAGCTCGGGGAATTGAGCGGCGGACAGTTCTATTACCAGGGTTGGGACGGGCGCAACGACGCGGGCCGCGACTCGGCCAGCGGAGTCTACATCGGACAGGTGAAGGTGGGGGGGAACTCCGCCTTCTTTAAGATGGCCCTGATAAAATGAAAACGACGATATGCTCCTGGGGGGGAAGGGTCGCGTCCGCGGCCGCCGCGGCCGCGCTGATGACGGCGCAGGCCCATGGTTTCGGCTGGAGCGACAAGGGCACCTCCGGGGCGCAGTTCCTCAAGATCGCGCCGGGAGCCAGGATCCCGGCCATGGGCGAAGCCGCGGCCGCGGATTGCTCGGACGCCTACGCCCTCTACTACAACCCCGCTGCCCTGGGACGTATCAAGCGGCCGGAGGCCGCGCTCGCGCACAATTCCTATTTCCAGGGCATCCGGCATGATTTCGGGGCGGTCGCGGTCCCGATGCTCGCCTGGACGAACTCTCCCCTGCCGGGCAACTCGATCGGGACTCTGGGCTTCTCCGTCACCAGCCTCGGGGTCGGGGGGATCGAGCGCAGGGGCGTGGTGGAGACCGACGCTCCCTCGGACACTTTCGGAGCCTCTGATTTCGCCTACACGGCCGGCTATGGCTACGAGCTCTCGCAAGCGCTGGCCCTGGGCGGGTCGCTCAAGGCGATCGAGCAGACCCTGGACTCCGCCCACGCCTCCGCCTTCGCCGCGGACGGAGGGCTGCTCTACGGCGCCGGAGAGTTCGCGGTGGGCGCGGGATTTCGGAACATGGGGGGAGGCGTGAGCCTGGGAAGCTCCCCCGACCCGTTGCCTTTCCTGATGTACGCGGGGGCGGCGTACCGCCAGAAAGGTCCCTTGCATCTGGCCGTGGATATTCGAGTGCCCCGCGACCACCGGGTCATGCTGTCCCTCGGGGGGGAATACCGCCGGCCCGTAGGGCAGGGCATGTCCGCGGCGCTCAGGGCGGGCTACAACAGCGCGAACACCGACCCGGACGGGCTGACTGGGGTCGTGGCGGGGGCCGGCTTGGGATATGGGAACATGGAATTCGACTTCGCCTGGATCCCCTTCGGCGATCTGGGCAACACCTTCCGCTATTCTCTCCAGCTCAAATTCTAGATAAGACCGACTTTCCGACAAAAAGCATGCTTTGGTCTCGCGCAAGCGAAAAGCCCCGGATCGGCGGGGCCTTTCAGATCGGGTGCTTCTCCCTCAGGGATTCAGCGCTTCGCGGTCTCCCACATGCGGTCCGCGGGTTTCTGCGGCATGGCGTTGAGCTGGCCGGCGGCCTGCTTCTCGGAGGCTACCTTGCCCTTGGCGCCCTCGCCGCCCTTTTCTCCGCACTTCTTGGGCCATTGGCAGATCTCGAATCGGGTCCCGGAAGCCTTGAGCGAGGACTCGGGGAGGAGGACCGAGCGGCCTTGGGCCGCGAGGGATGCCTGTCCCTGGAGCCCGGCGCCCTGATAGACGATCCTCTCCACGCCGTTCTCCCGGATCCTCATGGCTGAGACGATGCCGCTCTCGCCCCGCAAGCGTCCTTCCAATATCTTCGCCTCTAGAGGGTCGGCGCGCAGGGCGTTCTCCTCTCGCGCCGTCCCCTGTTCCTGTCTTTCCCCTTTCTCCTGATCGGGCTTGGGGGCGGGCTTGGGCTCCTCGGCCGGCGGCTGGATGGGGGCCGAGCCCCGGGCGCCGCAGGGGTTGGGCCAGATGCAGGTTTGGAACCGGGCGCCCGGCCGTCCGTCCTGCGCGGCCGCGCCCGCGGCGAAGGCGCCGAGGAGCAGGGTCGAGGTCAGGAGGCGGAGTTGGATTTTCATCGTCACCCCAAGGATAGCTCCCGCACCCCCGCTCAGTCAGCGGCCAAAGGCCTAGAGTGGAGCATTCTTGGGGCCCAGTCCGGGGTGGGCCCGGAGGCCTA
>CAYHRV010000204.1:0-6212 GCA_964359165.1 uncultured Elusimicrobia bacterium | reverse complement strand
TTAGTATCAGCGTTTCCGCCGAGAACGACCGACGGCTCGATTATGCAAAATAAGCCCCGGCAATGCAACCGACACCGGGGTATTCGCGCGGTCCGCGCGGAGAAATCTCATGGGCAAGGGGGGATTTGAACCCCCACGGCCTTTCGGCCACACGGTCCTGAGCCGTGCGCGTCTGCCAGTTCCGCCACCTGCCCGCAAGTGCTAGAATCCGATTCTAGCATATCAAATGGGCAAAGCTGAAAAAGCCGGCGCGGAGAAGACCGTGGTGGCCACCAACCACAAACGCGGTCAATACGAGGTCTTCGAGGTCCTGGAGGCGGGGCTCTCCCTGAAAGGACCCGAGGTGAAATCCCTGCGCGCGGGCAAGGCCGTCCTGGAGGGCAGCTTCGCCCGGGTGGACGGAGAAGAGGCTTTCCTGCACAACATGCACATCGCGCCCTACGCCCAGAACACCACCGAGGAGCTCGCCCCCCTGCGCACACGCAAGCTGCTCCTGCGCCGCCGGGAGCTGCGCCGGCTCATCGGGCGCCAGACCAAGGGGCTCACCCTCATCCCCCTGGAGCTCTACTTCAAGAACGGCTGGGCGAAAGTCTCCCTGGCCTTGGCCAAGGGCAAGCGCGGCCCGGACAAGCGCAAGGACCTGCGCGACAAGGACCTCTCGCGCGAGATGCAACGCTCCTTCAAGGGGAAGTTCAAGATCTGAAAGCCTTGGATCTCGCCTGGTTCCTGGCGGCCCTTCCTTTCCTCGGCCTCGGGGCCGGAGGGCTGCGCAGCCCTTGGCTCTGGTCCGCGGCCTCGCTCCTGCTCTGGGCCCTCGCCCTGCGCGCGCCCCTGAGACCCGAGAGGATCCCCGCCGCCTGGCTCTGGCCGGCCTGGCTCGCGTGGGCGTGCCTGAGCGCCCTCCTCTCACCGGAACCGCTCATCGGCCTTTCCGGGCTCTCGCGCTTGGCGGCCCCCGTGGTCTTCTTCGCCCTATGCGCCTCTTCCTGGACCGAGGCTCAGCGCGGTCCTTGGGCCCTTTCTCTCTGCGCCGCCGGCCCTTTCTTCGGCGCGGCCGCCCTGCTCATCGAACGGCCCGGCCACCCATGGACCGGGCTCTTGTTCCCCTACCATAACTATACGGCCGCCCTGGTCGCGGCCTCGGCCGCGGCGGCGACAGCCGCCCTCGCGGCGGGACGCTTCCCGGCGCCTGGGAGGGCCGCGCTCGCTCTCCTGCTCGGCGCGGACCTGGCCTTGCTCTGGGTCTCCAATTCCCGGGGAGCCTTGGCGGCCCTCGCCGCCGCCGCGGCCTTCTCCCTGTGGCGCCGCGGCCGCTCGAGGGCGCTCCTGGCGCTCTTCCTCTCTCTGGCCGCGGGCGCGGCCTTCCTCCCGCCGGGGCGGCTTGCGGCCCTGCTCAAGCTCGACAATCCTGGGGCTCAGATGCGCCCGGCCCTATGGAAGGTCTCCCTGCAAGTCGCCGCCGACCACCCGATCCTGGGAGCGGGTCCCGGCCGATTCGACCGGGGCTACCTGCGCCACAACTTCCCTGTCCCGCCGGAGCAGCGTCCGACGCGCTATGGCCTGCGCAGCGCCCACGCCCACTCGGAAGCGCTCCAGATAGCGGCCGAGACCGGCTGGGCCGGCTTCGCCCTCTTCCTCCTCGCCTGGCTCGCGGCGCTGCGCAGGGCCCTCCCCCGGAGGGAGGAAGGCTGGGAGCGCGACGCGGCCTTGGCCGCCCTGCTCTGCTTATCCGCGCACTCCCTGGTCGATAACATACTGGCCCTGCCCGCTCTGGGCCTGCTCTATGCCTCCGCGTTGGCGGCCTCCCTGCCCCGCGCCGGGCAGGAGGCCCCCCCTCCCGGCGGCTCCCCCTCCGTTCTCCAACGCGCGGCATGCGCCTTGGGACTGGCGTTGGCGGCTTGGGCGTGGTGGCCTTCCTGGGCGGTCGGGACATACGGCGCCATGGCCCTGGCCCGGGCTGACGAGGAAGGGCCGCGATCGGCCGCGCGCGCGTTGGCCGTCGCCCCGGAGGATTCCGGGCTTTGGGACCTGCTGGCCCGGACGCAGTTGAGGAAGTCGCCCCCGGACCCCGAGGGGGCGCTGCGCTCCTTGACCCGGGCCTCGGCCCTGAATCCCACCGACGCGTCGTCCTTCCTAATGCGGGCGGAACTCCTGCGGACCGTGGGAAGATGGGAGGAAGTCCTGGCTCTCGCCTTCAAGGCCGGGGAATTGGAGCCGGAGTCCCCTCAGGCCCGCCTGCAGAAGGCGGAAGCCCTTTCCAGGCTGGGCAGAGGGCCGCAGGCCCGCGCCGAGCTCGACGCCCTGGAGGCGCTGCGCGCCAAAGGGCCTGTCCCGGCCTCGAGCCCGAGAGAGGCCCTCATCCTGCACTTCGACGCGGAGCGCTATGAGGCCGTGGAACGGCTCTTGGGCGGCGCGGAGGGGCGCTGAGCCTCGGCCTTCCCCTGCGTCGGATCCTTCTGGACCCTAAGGCGGCTGACGTCGAAGGCCTGGAATATGTCCAACACTTCCGCGGGGTTCCTGGCCCGCAGGAGATTGCGCCGCAGGGCATCGTCGGAAGACAAGGCGGCCAGGCGAGAGAGCAGACTCAGATGCACGCCGGGCTCCTTGAGGGGCGTGAGCAGGACGAAGACGATCTTGACCGGCTTCTTGTCCGCGGCCCCGAAGTCCAGCCCTTGCGGGGACCGGCCGAAGGCCAGGGCCGGCTTCGAGAGAGAGGGAAGCCTCCCGTGGAAGAGGGCGACGCCTCCGCCCAGCGCGGAGTTGAAGGTCTCCTCCCTCCTCAGGACGGTATCCCAGGCTTCCTGGAAGACCACTTCCTGCCTCCCTTCGGATATCCGGGCGAGAAGGAGCCGGAGTATCTCCCGCTTTCCTCCGCGGGGCAGGTTCGCCTCCACCGCCCCGGACACGGTCGCTTCCGATAGGGTTCCGCGCAGGGGCGCCTCGAACTCGTCGCGGATCTCGCCTACGAGCTCTTCGAGGATGTTCTCCAGCGTGATGAGCCCGACGATCTTGGCGGCCTTGTCCCGGACCAGGGCCATGTGGGCCCGTTTCTGGCGCAGCTCCACCAGGACCCGCTCCAGAGGGGCGTCCTCCGGGACGAAGAGCGCGGGGCGGCTGAGGGCCAGGAGGTCCGGGTCCGAACCGGCGCCGGATATCCAGACGTGCTTGAGATGGACTATCCCGCGCACGTCGTTGAGGTCCTTACCGCAGAGGGGATAGCGCGTGTGCTTGCGCGCGCGCGCCAGCTCGTAGTTCTCGGCCCAACTCCGCTCCAGGGAGAGCCACGCCACCCGCTCCACCGGGGTCATCACGTCCCGGACCAGCATGTAGCCGAAATCGAAGAGATTCTCGAAGAGGAGCAGGCGGTTCAAGGGCATGGTCCCCCTCTCTTGGGAGGAGGCGAGGAGTATCTTGAGTTCCTCGTCGGAATGGTTGGATTCCGCCGGGTCCGGCCCCCGCAGGCCGACCCACTTCAAGCAAGCCTCCGAGGCCCAGTTGAGCGCGGCCATCGGGAGATAGACGGCGCGGTAATAGGCCTGGAGGGGCAGGGCGGTGAGCAGGATCGCGCGCGTGGGGCGGCGGATGGCGATGAATTTCGGCACCTGCTCCCCGAGCACCACGTGCAGGAAGGTGATCAAGCAGAAGGCGATGGCGAAGGAGATCGTCGTGCTCGCGGCCCGGGCCCAGGCGATGGGGAGCTTCCCGATCCACGGCGAGAGAAGGTGCGCCACGGCGGGCTCGCCCAGCCAGCCGATGCCCAGGCTCGCCATCGTGATCCCCAGTTGGATGGCGGAAAGGTAGGAGTCCATGTTCGCCACGATGTGCTTAACGAGGGCGACGTCCGTCCCTTCGCGGCGGGACACCTCCTCGATCCGGCTGGAGCGCACCTTGACGATGGCGAATTCCGCCAGCACGAAGAAGGCATTGAGCAGAAGGAGGAGGAAGGCGGAGAGCAGAGCGAGGGCCGTCACGAGAGCATCATCCGGATAGGATCAAAAACGGACACCGAGGCCGCAGTCCGCCCCGCCGCGGCCATGGGTGTGCGTGTAGGCGGCATGGAGGTAGACGAACCGGTGAGGACGCACCGAGAAGCCCGCGGTGAGCCGGCCTTCCAGCGTCGTGGCCCCCTCCCCGGCCAGCGTCGGGTCGAGGAGGGAATCGCGCACGACCACCCGGGTGCGGTCGAAACCGGCCCCGAAGTATGGGGTGAAGGCCGGAGGCCCCATCGAAGCCACCAAGTTCATGCCGTATTGATTGGCGGAGAAATCCCTGTGGACCACGGAGTGAGCCACCCCGGACAAGAGGAAATTGGGGGAATTGGGGAGGTCGTTGCGCTTGGGGAAGCCCCAGCGCAGGCCTCCTCCGGAGATGGTCACGCCCTGGAAGCTGACCCCCCGGATGAACCCATCCATCCGGAAAGGCAGTCCGATCTCGGCCTGCACCCAGGGCAGCCCGAAACCCTTGACCCCCGCCCTGCGCAGGACCTCGTCGCCGCGGCTCGGGCTGAACTGATAGCCCCCGCGCAGGCCGATGTCGAAGCCCGAGAATCCCAGCGTCCGCCCGCTATGGAAAGCCGCGGCCCCAAGCAAGCCTCCCAGGTCGCGAGTGAAGGGTTTGAGCGAACCCCGGTCCACGTAATCCCGGAATCCTCCGAACTGGTCGCCGGCCCAAGCTTGGGCGGGAAGGGCGAGGAGGAGCGCGAAGAAAAGAGCCGATCGGGTTCTTTCGGACGGCATGAGTGTTATTTTAATGGGAAATCAGCTCGTGCGCAAGGCGCAATCCTTGGAGCGTGAGATCGGGGGCCGGGATGTTCCTGGGCAGATGCGGGGAAAAGGCCCCCCCCCAGCCTCCCGTGACGATGACACGGCCGCGCGCGGAGGGAAGTTCCTTGAGCGTCCCGCGCAAAACCTCGCGGACCATCCCGAGGTAGCCCTGGAAAAGGCCCACCCGGATGCACTCGGCGGTATCCTTGCCGATGTACGCCCGGGCGGGCCGCACCGAGACCTCGGGGAGCTTAGAGGTCCCCCAGGCGAGGCCCCGGGCGGCCAGCGCCGGCCCGATGAGGATGGAGCCGCCCAGGTACTCCCCCCCCTCGCCCACGCAGTCGAAGGTGGTCGCCGTGCCGAAATCGAGCACGACCGCCGGGGACCCGTAGAGCCGGTGCGCGGCGAGGGCGTTGAGCACGCGGTCGACCCCCACCTCCGCGGGCGTGCGCACCCGCAGGCGTATGCCCAGCGCGGAGCGGGGGGTCACGACGACGGGAACGACTCCCAAGCGCCGCCGCGCCATGGCCGAGAACACGGCGTCGAGTTCGGGCACGACGCTGCCGAAGACGAAGGCTCCGACCTCGGCCCGGGGGAGCCCCTCGCGCAGGAGGGCGCGCACCGCCCTCCCGTAAGCCTCCGGGCCGCGCCCGAGGCGGGTGGGAAGGCTCCATCGGCGCAGGAGCCTGGGACCGCGGAAGGCCCCCAGGGTGATGGCGGTGTTGCCGATGTCCGCGGCCAACAAGACCCGCTCCTCCCGCGCGGGGAGGAGCGGGTCCCGTTCGTTTCCTCTGCGAGCCCGTTTTTCCGTAGTTTTTTTACCTGGATGCGTCTTACTTCAATGCCGCGCTCAGTTCCTTGACCGCGGACGCGGATTTCTGCAGGGCGGAGCGCTCGTCGACTGTCAGGTTCAGCTGTATGATGGACTCGATGCCCTTGGAGCCGAGCTTGCAGGGGACGCCGACGAACACCCCGTCGATGCCGTATTCCCCCTGCAGGTAGGCCGCGCAGGGCAGGACCTTCTTCTTGTCCTTGAGGATGGATTCGACCATCTCGGCGGTGGAGGCCGAGGGCGCGTAATAGGCGGACCCCTTCACCAGGAGCTTGACGATCTCGGCGCCTCCGTCGCGCGTGCGCTGGTTGATGGCCTCGATCTTGTCCTTGGGGAGCAGTTCCGTGATCGGGATGCCTCCCACCGTAGAGAAGCGCGGCATCGGGACCATGGTGTCCCCATGGCCTCCGAGCACCATGGCGTGGACGTTCTCCATGGAGACCTCGAGCGCCTCCGCTATGAAGGAGCGCATGCGGGCGGAATCGAGCACCCCGGCCATGCCGAGGACCCGGTGCTTGGGGAACTTGGAGACCCGCAAGGCCACCAGGCACATGGCGTCCAGGGGGTTGGAGACGATGATGAGGATCGCGTCAGGGGAGTGGCGCGCCACGTTCTCG
>CAYHRV010000203.1:0-6216 GCA_964359165.1 uncultured Elusimicrobia bacterium | reverse complement strand
AAGGAAACGGCGGCAGGGGCATGCCCCCGGACGGCGGTCCCCCCGCGGGGGGGACCGCGACAAGCATACCCAATTTGGCGCGGCCTTGCGCACATATATATAATCTCCCCATGGCCACCGTCGACACCAAACAGATCATCTACTCCATGCAGGAAGTCGGACGCATCTACCCTCCCAAGCGGCAGGTGCTCAAGGACATCTCCCTCTCCTTCTATTACGGAGCCAAGATCGGGGTGCTCGGCGACAACGGCTCGGGCAAGAGCACGCTCTTGCGCATCATGGCCGGCAAGGACTCCGACCACACGGGCAAGATCACGATGTCAAAAGGCTACTCGGTGGGGATCCTGGAACAGGAGCCGGAGCTGGACAAGGCCAAGACCGTGCGCCAGATCGTGGAGGAAGGCGTCGCGGACACCCTGAAGCTCATCAAGGATTTCGAGGAGGTCTCCTCCTCCATAACGGAAAAGACACCTCCCGAGGAGATGGAGAAGCTCCTGGAGAAGCAGGGCGCCCTCCAGGAGAAGATCGACGCCTGCGGAGCCTGGGAGATCGACAATAAGCTCGAGCTGGCCATGGACGCCTTGCGCTGTCCTCCCCAGGAGCAGGGGGTGGCCACTCTTTCCGGCGGAGAGAAGCGGCGCGTGGCCCTCTGCCGCCTCCTGCTCCAGGAGCCCGACATCCTGCTCCTCGACGAACCCACCAACCACCTCGACGCCGAGTCCGTCGATTGGCTTGAACAGCACCTGCGCCAATACAAGGGGACCGTGATCGCGGTGACCCACGACCGCTACTTCCTCGACAACGTCGCCGGCTGGATCCTGGAGCTCCACAAGGGTGAGGGCATCCCCTGGAAGGGGAACTACGCCTCCTGGCTGGAGCAGAAGCAGGAGCGCCTCGCCCGCGAAGCCAAGGCCGAGTCAAAGTTCCAGAAATCACTGGCCAAGGAACTCGAGTGGGTGCGCATGGGGACCAAGGGCCGCCAAGCCAAGAGCAAGGCCCGGCTCAAGGCCTACGATGAGATGCTCAACGAGTCGCCGGAGACGCGCGACGCGGAGCTCGAGATCTACATCCCGCCGGGACCGCGGCTGGGGACGGTCGCCATCGAGGCTCGCGGCGTCTCGAAGGCCTACGGGGACAAGCTCCTCTTCGAGGACCTGAGCTTCACCCTGCCGCCCAACGGCATCGTGGGCGTCATCGGCCCAAACGGAGCCGGCAAGACCACGCTATTTAAGCTCATCACGGGCAAGGAGAAGCCCGACGCCGGGACTTTCACGATCGGAGAGACGGTCAAGCTCGCCTACGCGGACCAGGAGCGGACCCTGGACCCCTCCAAGAACGTCTGGGAGGTCATCAGCGACGGGCTCGACGTCGTGATGCTGGGCAAACGCGAGGTCCAGTCGCGCCAGTACGTGGCTCGCTTCAACTTCTCCGGCTCGGACCAGCAGAAATCCGTCAAGGACATCTCCGGCGGGGAGCGCAACCGGGTGCATATGGCGCGCATGCTCAAGGAGAACGGGAACGTCCTGCTATTGGACGAGCCCACCAACGACTTGGACGTACACACCCTGCGCGCGCTGGAGGAGGCCCTCACCTCCTTCGCCGGCTGCTGCGTGGTCATCAGCCACGACCGCTGGTTCCTCGACCGCGTGGCCACGCACATCCTGGCCTTCGAGGGGGAGAGCCGGGTGCGCTTCTTCGAGGGGAACTATTCGGACTACGAGGAAGACCGGAAGAGGCGGCTAGGAGAGCAGGCGGCCCTGCCCCGCCGCATCCACTATAAGAAGCTCGTTCGCTAGCGCTCTGACCGGGTCAGAGCGCTAGAGAGTCCCGGCCGAAGCCCGAAGGACGTAGCCCGCCTTTTCCAGGGACTTCGCGAAGCCGTCGAAGTCCTTGGAGCCGTCCAGGGCCCCTTGGATGCGCGGGATCTCCGAGGCGTCGATGACGAACACGGTCGCGAAGGGATGGACCGGTTCCGGGGGGCTCTCGGGCCTGCGAAGAGCCCCTGTCTGGAAGGGCCCCGGCGCGGATTTCACCTGAGCCACCCGCTCACCGGATAGAAACACATCCCAGACGCTTCCTGGCGCCATCGGACCTCCCCGCGCGCAGCCGGCAGCCAGCAGGAACAGGACGGCGGGAGCCAGCTTACGGAACATGGACATGGCTTGGAACCTGCTTTGGGACGGGTTTCTTCCCGCCGCCATTGGACGCGGCTTCCGCCCGCTCGCGAGCCTCTCGCACCTTTTCGAAGGCCTCCAACTCCTCCTTGGAGTAGATCAGGCTGCGCAGTTCACGGGCGTCACCGTACACCTTGCCGAGCACTTCATGATACTCCGGATTCTTCTTCTTCAAGACTTCGGCGTCGCTCCCATAATAAGCCACTCCGAAATAGTATTCGCTGGACACCGACAGGGCCTCCCAGGCATTCTTATCCCCATATTCGCGCAGCCCCATCTTGCCCTTCTTCTCGGCGAAAAGCTCGTCGAGTTCTCTCTTGCTTACGACCCCCTCCGGCGGAAGATCGACGCCCAACAAGGCCTTGGTGAACGCCACGCCCCGGACTACGGCGTTGCCCGCCTGCTCAAGGAAGCCCTCGCCCTGCCCCGCGGCGACCTCGCCTTCCCGCACCGCGTACTCCCATCGCGCCTTGAGGCCTTTAGGAGCGGGATCCTCGGGAAGAGCCCTGTGGACGGCGTGGTTCAACTCATGGACGAAGACCTGGCCCTTTGGAAATCCGGTCTCACGCAGAAGGTTGTTCTCGGGCACCGCTATGTAATATCCCTTTCCGTCGGGAGTGCGCACATTGGCCACCCCCTCCACATCGTCCCAGAGATTCCCCTTGCTTATCTCGGTGCCCGCCCTACCCTTGAACTCCGGCGTGTCCGTCAATTTCTTGCCGTCGGGCCAGATGACGACCTGGTGATTCTGTTCCACGAGCCTGCGCAGGACATACTTATCCACATCCGAGAGCATGTCCCGCTCAAGAGCCTTAAGATTCTCGACCGCCTCGTCGCTGGCGCCGTTGGTCCGGATACGGGACTCGAAGGTCTCGATGAGCTTGCGCCGCTCCGGATCGAGGTCATTGAGCGTCCTCTTGACGCGCCCGAGCACCTCCTTGCTCAGATTCAGGGCCTTCGGCCCAAGGGAGGCCAGAAGAGACATCGCCTCGGCGGCGGCCGGGGCATCCTTCCCCTCCTTCGACTTCCCGTCTGGTTTGCGGGCGGCGATGCCCGCCGCGACGGACGCTCCCAGCTTGGCCTTCAGAGCGGCTTTGCCTCCGGAGGACCCCATGCAGCCCGCGTCCTCGCAGGCCTTGCCCTTGACCGCGCCGAAGCCGCCCGGCAAGCCGCCGCCAAGACCCGCGACGCCTTTTTTCGCTCCGACCAATGCCGAGAAGAACGATTTGCCCTGACCCGGAGGCAGCGCAGCCTTCTCTCCGATCCCGGCCTTGGCCGCGGCGGACAGGACCGCCGGCACCGCTTCCGGCTTGACCCAGTCTATGCCGGAGAACCACTTCTTGGGAGCGGGTTCCTTTCCCGGGAGGCCTCCACCGGCTACCGCCTCCACGGCGGGCGCCTTCCAGCCCAGGGAGCGATCGCCTCCCTCGCGCCCGCCCGGAAGCGCGGCCTCGGAGGGCTCAGGCGCGCCCTTGGATCCCCCCCCGAACAATCCCCCCAGCCACTCCAGGCCCGCGCCCGCCGCCTTCGCCGCGGAGCCGCTGACGCCCTGGGCTTGGTCGCCCCAAGCCTGCCACTCCTTACCCTTGCCCGTCAGGTCGTCCCAGAAACCCGCCTGCGCGCGGATAGGGACGGCAAGGAGGATCGCCAGGAGAGAGACTCGGATGGAAAGGGTCATTTTCCCGGACTCGTCTCGAACCTCAACCGGACCGAGCCCTTCATGCCGCCGGAGACCTCCTCCACCGTGAAGGAATAGCCTCCCGCTTCCACCTTCTGGCCCACGCGGACATCGATCTTCGTGTTCTTGGCCGGATCGTCTCGGAAGAAGAGCCAGAGCCCGGCGACCCCGTCGCGGACATAGCCCACGCCGATCCGCAAGCCTTCGTAAGTCGCCTGCGTGGACTCCACGACCACCCGGACCCGGGGGTCGGCGGCCGCCGCCGCGGAGGCGGCGGGTTCGGAGCCCCCCTCCACCCGAGCGCAGGCCGCCAGTCCCGCGGCCACGGCCGCGCAAAGGCCGCCGGCAAGGATATGGCGCAGTTTCCCTGGAAGACGAAGGTCAGCGCATCTCATTGGTGTATACCGTGAGAAAAGCTCCCTTGAACTCGTCCTCGGTCAAGGTGACATGTTCGTTGTACCAGCCCCAGGGGTTGCCGATGGTCACGGTCTTCTTCTCCTTGTCTATGGACTCGACCCAGTAGGCGTGGCCGGGGACCAGCTTGCCGGAGGTGTAGAGTGGGTCGTTCTTAGTCAGGATGTCGGGCTTGGTTCCGACCGAGATGGCCTGTCCCTCCGCGTCCCATTGCGCGAGCTTGTCGACCGAGGAGAGGGCCGCCAGGTGGAAGCCGCTCCCCTTGCCGGAGATGGCCGTCATGGCCGTCCCGGGAGAGCCTCCGTTGCCGATGCCGTTGTAGGAGCCGTTGCGGTGGGTCTGGGCATAGGCCTTCTCCATGATCATGGCCCAGAGCTCGGGGTTCCCCTTGGCGTAGTCCCCATAACCCGCCAGCACCGGATTCTTGTCCTGCACGGGGAACTGATTATCCACCTTGACGATCTTCGCCTCGCGGCCGAAGAGGCCGACGGGGTCCCACCAGCGCTTCTCGTAGAGGGTGACATCGTAGGTGCCGTCGCCGTTGTCCTTGATGCTCTTGCGCAGGAGCTCCGGATTCTTATGGGCCGCCCCCGCCAAAGCGGCCAGCACATAGCAGTCGCCCATCTGGCCCTGGTTGATGTCGCTGGGGTGGATGTCGCGCCCGTCGCCCCGGCCCTCGATGAAGACCTTTCCCTCCACCTTCTCGTATTTGGCGCCCGGCACCCCCTCGCAGCCGAACATGAGGAATTTACAGCCCACGCCGCTGAAGTCCGGCCGGTTCTTGTCCGTCTGAGGGAGGATCTGGCGCGGCACTACGGCCGCGACCTCTTTGACGACGCCCGCGACGGCCCCGACCACGGTTTTTCCGGCCGAAACGACCTTGTCGAAAGCCCCTCCGACCGTACTCTTGAGGCCGTCGAACCAGCCGCCCTTCTTCTCCGCCGGAGCGCCCTCGCCGGGAACGGTGACGCCTTCCTTGCTCCAATCTTTCCCATCGCCCTTCGCGGAGGGCGCCGGGCCGGGTCTCGGGGTGGGGGTCGGAGAAGGCTTGGGAGCCGGGTCGGGTCCGAGCTTAGGCGCTCCATCCGGGGCCTTCTTGACCGGGGCGACTCCGGCCGGGGGAGTCTTTCCATCGGCCTTCGCTCCCTTGCTCCCGATCTTGGCCCCGAATATCCCCTCTTCGACGGCTCTGCCCTTGGGGACGACGAAGCCGCCCTTCCCTCCGATGCCGCCGCCGGAGCCGTTCTTAAGGGCGGCGGCGATGCTGAAAGGCGAGGCTGATTCGAGCCCGCCTCCGGCCTGGACCAACTCAGCCGAGCCCTCCTTGGTCTGCGGCCTATCTGGAAGCAGTCCCCTCTCCCCGGGAGCGTCGGAGGCGGGCCGGGCCCAGCCCAGCGACCCTCCAGCCGAAGCGCCCCCGCCTTGGCCGGGGAGCGCGGCAGGCCCAGCCTCGCCCTTGGAGCCTCCCCCGAAGAGCCCGCCCAGCCATTCCAGCCCCGCGCCCGCGGCCTTGGCCGCGGACCCGGCGACGCCCTTGGACTGGTCCCCCCAAGCCTGCCACTCCTTGCCCTTGCCCGTCAGGTCATCCCAGAAGCCCGCCCGCGCCGGGACAGGCGAAGCGAGGGATGCCAGGAGAGCCAGGATGATGAGTATCTTGAATCTGCCCATCTGCGTAGATATAGGAAGTAACCCCGGAGGAACGACCGGGGAGAACGCCGCGGGAGGGAGGGGTCGGCGCATTGGGGGAAGCCTCAACTATGTATTTAACAGGGCTTTCGGCCGGTGTCAAGGCCCATCAAAGAGCAGATCGCGTCGGATTCCTTAATAGGAATAGGAATCCGACGCGATCGGCGATGCGCGCCTACTCGGGAAGAATCGACGCGAAGAGGAACTCGCGGTTGAGCCGCGCTATATTGGAGAGCTTGATCTCCTTGGGGCAGACCGCCTCGC
>CAYHRV010000202.1:0-6222 GCA_964359165.1 uncultured Elusimicrobia bacterium | reverse complement strand
AAACGGACCAAGTCCTTGGCGCGATATCGCGTTCATGAAGTGCGGAAAGTAGGGCGGGAGGCGGCGAGCACCTCATATCCCTGGCGCTCCAGATGCCTGCGCAGCATCTCCAGGAGCATGGCGTCGTCTTCCACAAGCAGAAGAGTGCGGGGCATCGGCGTGTCGCTTACAGTATGAGGGCCGAAGCTCGTTTAAGTCTCAACGGAAGCTCACATTTCAGCGATTATAATTTCGCGATAAGCCTTACCCCCGGTCCATGAGCACCCGCACGCGGGCGATCAACTCCTGCATCTGGAAGGGCTTCTCCAAGATCACGGAGTCCGCCGGGATCCCGCCGCAGCGCGCCACGGCGTCGTCGAGATAGCCGGACATGAACAGGCAGGGCAGGTCCGGCCGAAGGGCGCGGGCTTCCCGCGCAAGCTCGATTCCGTTGAGCTCGGGCATGACGACGTCGGTGAGAAGCAGGTCTACGCCGGCCGAGCCCCGGCGCAGGGCCTCCAGGGCCTCGGCTCCATCCTTCACCGCGAGCACCCGGTAACCCGCCCCCTCCAGGGCCCGGGCGCACAGGCGCCTGAGTCCGGTCTCATCCTCCGCCAGCAAAAGCGTCTCGCCGCCCCGCCGCGGGAACGGAAGCCGGGGTAAGGGAATTTCCTCCACAGAGGGCTCGACCAAGGGCAGGAGCACCCTGAACAGCGCGCCCTTGCCGGGCTCGGTCTCGACCTCGATGCTCCCGCCGCTCTGGCTGACGATGCCGTGCACCAGGGCCAGGCCCAAGCCCGTGCCGCGTCCCATCTCCTTGGTGGTGAAGAAGGGCTCGAAGATGCGAGCCGCCACTTCCGCCGCCATGCCGATCCCGTCGTCGCGCACCTCGACGAGCACCTTGCTCTCCCGCGCGGCGATGGACAGCTCGATGGTCCCTCCCCGGGGCAAGGCGTCGCGCGCGTTGAGCACGAGGTTCATGAGCACCTGCTCGATCTGGCTCTTATCCGCGCGCACGAAGACGGGCTCCGGGGAGAGCTCCAGAGAGAGACGGATGTGCTCGCCGATGAGCCGCTTGAGCATGAGGTTGAGGCCCGCGGCCACGCCGTTCATGTCCAGCGTCTCGGGCTTGAGGGATTGCCTTCGGCTGAACGTCAGGAGCTGTTGGGTCAGGGACGCGGCCCGTTTCCCGCAGCGGGCGATCTCCTCGACGTCCGCCCTCTTGGGGTCCTCCTCGCCGAAACTCTCCAACAGGAACTGGGAGTTGCCCAGGATGCAGGTGAGTAGATTGTTGAAGTCGTGCGCGATGCCGCCCGCCAGACGGCCGACGGCTTCCAGCTTCTGCGCCTGGCGGAGTTCGGCCTCCATTCGCCGGTGCTCCGACATGTCGCGCGCCGTCACGATGAGGCCCGCCGGATCCCCCCCCGAGGCCATGGGTGAAACCGAGACCAGCACGAAACGCCCCTCCCGCCCCGGCAGGGTCAACTGGGTCTCCACGGGTTGCGGGACCGAGGCCGATATCTCATCCTTGAACAGCGAGCCGAGCGTCCGCCCCGCGGCCGCCTCCCGGCTCAGGCCGGTAAGCTCGCAAGCGGCCCGGTTGAGCGAGATCACCCTCCCTTTGGGTCCGGCCTCGAAGAGGGCCTCCTGCATGCTCTCGAGCACTTGGCGGTGGTGCTCTAGGGAGACCGTATTATCCTTGAGGCCTCGGCTCATCTGGTTGAAGCTATCGGCCAGCTCGCCGAGCTCGTCGGTCGAGCCGCCGGGGACCTGGACCCCGTAGTCTCCGGCCGCGATGAGGTGGGTGCCGCGCACGAGACGGCGCACCGGAGCAAGGGCCCGGTCCAGAAGGGCCAGGGCGATGAGCGCCATGATCATGACGATCCCGGCCGTGGTCTTCCAGACCAGACCCGTGATCCAGTCCAAAGTCCGGTTCATGTTGTCGAGCGGGAGACCCAACTGGAGCACTCCCAGCCGCAAGGGCTTGCGGCCGGCGAGCAGGAACTCCTCTCCCCGGGAACGCGAGAAGAGATAGACGGGAGCGGCCGCCACCAGTATCTGCCCCTCCTTTTCCAGCCAATCGGAGGGCGCCTCGAGCTTCCTAAGACGCTCGAACTCCCCCGGCGCGAGACGGACCCCGGTCTTGGCTACATCGGTATGAGCGATCACGCCTCCTTCGTTGGACACCACGCGCGCGAAGGAGCCCCGCTCGGAAGGGACGTCGGAGTACAGCCCGCGGAGCAGGCCTTTCTCGTCCCGGTGCGCCAGGGCCGGAGCGGCAAGGCTCGCCATGTGCTCCGCCCGCCAGAGGGCGCGCTGGCGCACCTCGGCCAGGAGCGCCTCCCGCGCCTGCCCCTTGAAAAGCGTTCCTATCGCGATGGGCGCCAGCATGGCCGCGGGAATGACGGCGAGGGCCACGCGCAGGCGCAGTTTCATGGCAATTTCGCCCCCGGACTCCTTTCGCCCATCTCCCAGCCGGATCGCCTGGAGGAGCCCGCGTTGACCGCCGTTTCAGGGTCCGGGGGGAATACCCGCTCCGGGACCTCCTCTCCGGCGAGTATGCTCTCGACGGCCCGCGCCGCGGCCTCGCCGCAGGCGCGCGCGGAAACTCCCACCGACGCGGCCGCCCCGTGGCGGGTCAACTCGGCGCCGGTGGCCAGGAAGGCCAGGCCGTTGGCCCAGGCGAACTCGCGGTAGATGGGCAGGGTCTCCGAGTCCACCAGGAGCGGATCGGGCATCACCCAAAAGGAGTCGACCCGGCCCGGCAGGGTCCGCAAGTACCGCGGCAGCTCCTCCGGAGCCTCCACCCGGACGGGCAATATCCACAAAGGAGCTTTAGCCGATTCCTCCAGCTCTCTTACGTACTGCCTATGCGCCTCCGATGTCCAGAGCACGGCCAACCCCCGCGTGCCGGGGTTGATGGCGGCGACGGCGTCCATCGCGGCTCGGGGAGGCGGGAGAAGATATATCTTGACGGGCCGCGGGCCGCGGTGATGTTTGACCCAGGTCGCGGGCGCCATGGCGTAGACCAGCCGCGCCTGCCCCGGGATGGGGATGCGGGCGGCTTTTCCCCCGAAAGCCGCGACCACCCGCAGTCCCGCGGGCCAGCGAGGCTCCCCGTCCCGGAGCCTGTAGACGGGGACCGGCCGGCCCAGGCGCTCCTGGAAGGCCGAAAGAGCCTCTTGATAAGGCGTCAGTTCCGAGCCGAGCACGGCGACGACGGCCGCCGGCGGGGAGGCCCCGGCGGCCTGGACGAACGCCCAGGCGCAGAGGGACAGCAAGCCCGGAAGCCCGCTCATCAACGGCTTCCCCCGAAAAACATGCTTGCCCCGCCGAAGAGCGCACGCTCCACCGATAGGCCGTCGGCGAACTCCACGCGGCCGCCCTGAAGGTTCCTTCCTCCCACGTACCATTCCATCCGTCCGACCGAACGCGAAAGCCTCGCGTCCAGGCGCACGGTGTGGCCGACCGACACAGTCGAGCCGCGGCTGGCGGAATAGGCGGTATAGGCGCCCTTGTAGCCCGCCTGCGCCTGGAGGCTGAAGCCTTTCCCCAGCAGGAGGCCGGCGGAGGCGTTGGCCTTCCAGCGGGGAGTCCCCTGATGCACGGCGACTTGACGCGCCCCGTCCGTGACACGCTCGGCTGTGGAGTTCAGCTCCAGCCAATGCCCTCTCCTGAAGGCGTAGCGGGCTTGGAGCTCGATGCCGCGTATGTCCGCCGTCCCGCTGTTGTTGTAGGAGATCACCGTCGGAAAGGGTTGTATGGTCGCGGAAAGGGGGCGTTCGAACAAGTGCATGTTGAAGAGCGTCGCCGAACCCCGCAGGCGGCGATCGAGCCAATGGCCGTCCCAGCCCGCCTCGTATTCCTCCATGTGCTGGGAGACGATGTCCGGATTCCCGACGAAGCGCAGGGTGGAGCTCATGCGGAAGTCTCCGGCCTTGGAGAAAAGAGTGGGCAGAGTGGCGGCCCTGGAATAACCCAGGCGCAGGCGATGCGAGTCGCTGACGTGGAAAGCCAAAGCCGCCTGATAATTATTATCCAGTCCGCCGGTGCTGGAGTCCTCGGCGGAGGCGCCGCCGATGAGGTCCAGCCGGTCGCTGAGCTGGAGACGCTGGTGCAGAAAGGTGCGCAGAATGCGCTGGTATTGAGCGGGACGCCCGCTGAAGACCTCCTCGGAGTACAGCCTCGCCCCCCGCCATGAGAACCCCAGGGTGGGACGCAGGCGTCCGCCCCACCACTCCTTGAAGACCGCGCCCTCCGCGTCGTACTGCTCCATATGGAGCGTCGGACTTTGCAGGGAAAAAGGCCCCTCCTCCTTGCGCGCATGATTGCGGGAAGCCAGCAATTCCCAGCCCCCGCCCTCCTTCTGTTCCGAGACGCGGACGGACAGGAAATCGTTGCGGTGGCGGGCGCT
The DNA here is from genome assembly GCA_964359165.1 of uncultured Elusimicrobia bacterium. GTDB lineage: Bacteria > Elusimicrobiota > Elusimicrobia > UBA1565 > UBA1565 > CAYHRV01. The sequence continues at coordinate 1,829 of CAYHRV010000202.1, read as the reverse complement.
CGGCCGGGTATTGAAAGGCACGCCGAGCCTCTGGTCCAAAAAACCCGCCTGCGCTTCGATGTCCGGCCCCAAGGCGCCGCGCCGTTCCAGGCGGAGATTGGCCTTGCCTCCGTTGAGGTAATCGTTCCCGGACGAACCGTCTGGCATGTGATAGCCGTCGGCGGCGTACTTCGACGCGCTCAAGCGTCCGCACCAGTCCCCGAGCGAGGCGTCCGCGGCCGCGTGGGCGGAGCGCTCGCCGAGACCGCCCGCGCGAAGCTCGGACGAGACCCCTCCGGCCTTGGGACGCCGGGTGATGATATGGATGACGCCGAGCCCGGCGTTGGAGCCGTACAGGGCCGCGTTGGGCCCGCGCACGATCTCGATGCGCTCTATGTCCTGTATCTGCACCGGCAGGGACTCCCAATAGACGCCGCCGAAAAGAGGGTTATAGACGCTGCGGCCGTCCAGAAGGACCTGGAGGTCTGAAACGTACTCTCTCGGCAGGCCCCGCACCGAGACGATGGAGCGGTTCCCGTCGGTGGAGCGGCCGTCGAGCACGTCCAGGCCGGCGCGAAAGCGCAGAAGGTCCCCCAGGCTGGAGGCCCGGCTCTCCCTTATCTCCTGCCCCGTGATGACCTCCACCGCCAGAGGGGAGCGCCAGGCGCTCTCCCTCCTGCGCGAGGCCGTCACCACCGCGTTCTCCTCCTCGAAGAAGCTCAACGCCGCACCCGGTTCCTCTTGAGCCCGCGCGCCGGAGATGAGCAAGACCGGAAGGAGGAGGAGGGATTTCGATTTCATGCCTAGACGATAGCAGGCGAGCATTGACGGAGCCTGTCATCCTCCTGAATTCTTCCTGAAAACGCATCAACCGGCCCAGGAACCCCACGATTCCCGGTTTTTTGGGGTATCGGGATAGGCTCTTAGGTCCCGCCGGGAGATAGGCCGTTTTTGGCCCTAAAAATGCCCCTTGGGCCCAAGGCGGCGGACCCTCATAGAAGGTAGCATCTAGTCAGTCTTGCGGAGGAAACCATGAAGATATCCAAGCAAGTCCTGGCCCTTGCCCTCTCCTACTCCCTAGTCCATTCCACCGCCGCTTCGGCCTGGTCCGCAGCGTTCTCTCCATCGGCGCTCCCCTCATCGGGCGTCCAGGCGCGGCCCACGCCCGGCGGCGCGGTTCAAGTCCCCCCGCCGTCGAAGCCCGCGCCCTGCCCGGACATACGCCTCAGCGGAGCCCAGGCCGCGGTTTCAGCGGCCCCCCCCTCTCCGGCTCCGTGCCCCGCGAAACCCTCGGACTCCGAACCGAAAGCGAAAGCGCCGGCTGGGACCGAGGAGACGCTCCAGACCCTGGGTGAAGCCCTCCGGGATGGGCGCAACCAGGGCGGCGAGGCCCGGAGCTTGAATCTGGCCTTTGACGGCGTGCGCGCCTCTCTCGACGACGGCGAGGGAGCGGCACCCTCCGCGGTGATCGTCGAGGGCAACGGGATCGAACGGGAAAGGATCGAAGGAAACTTGTCGATAGATTTGGAACGAGCGCGGCCGCGCGCTGATGTCCCCAGCCCTCGGCTCGGCGCCCGGGAACGGGCGCCCGCGGATATCAAGAGATTCCTCCCCGTGGCCGCCTTGGGCGTGGCTCCCCTGGGCCTGGTCGCGGGAAAAGCCGGGATATTGGCTCTCAACCCCTGGGTGCTCGCCGGCGTGGCGGTCGTGGTGGTGGCCGTGGGAGTGGGAGCCTACCTCTGGAAACGCTCCCAGGACAAGAAGGAGCGGTGGGAGAACTCCAAGAGCAACCAGGACATCATCGCGGTGGAAAAGGCCCGCCGGACCGGCGACGCCGAGTCTCTCCATAC
>CAYHRV010000201.1:0-6243 GCA_964359165.1 uncultured Elusimicrobia bacterium | reverse complement strand
AGCCCGGCACCGGCTACCCCACGCGCTGGGAGGACCAGGAGCAGTACCGCGGCGGCTGGGCGATGCGGGAGGGGGAGCTGGAGTTGCGCTCCACGGGCAAGGCCCGCATAGTCCCCAACATCTTCCACAACCCGTCCATGCCGAGCATGGACGACTACTACGAGCCCTGGACCTACGATTACAAGAACCTCTTCAACGCGCCGGAGGGCGACGACCAGCCCACGGCGCGGCCGCTCTCGATGGTGACCGGGGAGCCCATCGAGGTGGAGGCCGGGCCCAACTGGGACGACGACCTCGGCGGCTCGCGGGTCTACGCGGCCAACGACCCCAACCTGGAAGCCTTGACGCCGCGCCAGAAGGCCCAGCTCTTCGCGGTGGAGCGGCTCATGATGTTCTATTTCCCCCGCATCTGCAACCACTGCCTCAACCCCTCCTGCGTGGCCTCCTGCCCCTCCGGGGCGCTCTACAAGCGCGGGGAGGACGGGATCGTCCTGCTCGATCAGAACCGCTGCCGCGCCTGGCGCTCCTGCGTCTCCGCCTGCCCCTATAAGAAGACCTTCTTCAACTGGCAGACCGGGAAGTCGGAGAAGTGCATCCTCTGCTTCCCCCGCCTGGAGACCGGGCAGGCTCCGGCCTGTTTCCATTCCTGCGTGGGCCGCATCCGCTACCTGGGCGTCCTGCTCTATGACGCGGACCGCATCCGGGAGGTCGCCTCCAGCAAGGATTCGGAGCTCATCGAGGCCCAGCGCTCCATCATCCTCGACCCCCACGACCCGGAAGTCGTGGCCGCGGCCAAGCGTTCGGGGGTGCACGACTCCATCATCGACTCGGCGCGCAAGTCCCCGGTCTATAAGTTCGTCAAGGAATGGAAGATCGCCCTGCCCCCCCACATCGAATTCCGGACCCTGCCCATGCTCTTCTACGTCCCGCCCATGGCGCCGGTGATGTCCGCCAAGGAGGGCTCGGTCGTCTCCAATGTGTCGAAAGGTTTCTTCCCGGAGATCGACGAGGCGCGCGTCCCCTTGGAGTTCCTGGCGCGGCTCTTCGGCGCCGGCGACGTGGGCAAGGTCCGCGCCGCGCTCAAGAAGCAGATGGCCGTGCGCGTCTGGCGGCGGGCCGTGACCGTGGGGGACGTCGAGAGAGCCGCCGCGGAGGCGATGCTCCGGGAGGCGGGCTCCTCCCCCGCGGAGGCGGAGGCGATCTATAAGCTCACGGCTTTGTGCACTTTCGAGGACCGCTTCGTCATCCCCCCGTCGCACCGGGAGATGGCCATCGAGATGATGGAGGACCCCCTGGAGCGCAAGCAGTCCACGGGGTTCGGCTTCTTGTCCGCGCCGCGGAGGGGGATGTGAGGGAAGCGCAAGCGCCGCTCGCCGCGCTGGGCGCCCTGCTGGCTTACCCGGACGGGACATTCGGCGAGCGCCTCGCCGCCTGCGCTCGCGAGCTCGCCGCCGTTCCCTTGGAAGTCTCCTCCGCGTTCGAGAGCTTCCGTTCGCTCGTCGCCGACAAGGACGTCCGGGAGCTCGAGGAGCTCTATACGCGCACCTTCGACATGAACCCGGCCTGCTCACTCGAGGTCGGCTGGCATCTTTTCGGAGAGCAGTATGAGCGCGGGGCGTTCCTAGTGCGGATGCGCCAGGAGATGCGCAGGTTCGCCCTCGCCGAGGACCATGAGTTGCCGGACCACATGGTCCACGCCCTGAGCGTGGCGTCCCGCATGGAAGCCGGGGAGGCGCGCCGCTTCGAGTCCGAATCCATTGCGCCCGCCGTGCGCAAGATCCTCGAGGGAATGGCGGAGGAGTCCAATCCCTATCGTCACTTGATGAAGGCGATCTCCGCGCTATTGCCTCCCTCCGCCGACCCTTCGGCCGTCGCCGCGGATGGGCCGGGTTCCCGGGACCGGAGGACGGCATGAACGCCGCGTATCTCGACACCTTCCTTTTCACCATCTTCCCCTACATGGCGCTCTTCGTCTTCTTCCTGATGACGATCTACCGCTACCGGGTCAGGCAATTCACCTACTCCAGCCTTTCCTCCCAGCTCCTGGAGAACCAGCACCACTTCTATGGGATGGTGCCCTTCCATTTCGGGATACTGGCCGTTCTCCTCGGGCATGTCATCGCCTTCCTTCTGCCCCGGGAGCTCATCCTCTGGAACTCGGCGCCCGCGCGGCTCTACGTCCTGGAGGCCTCCGTCTTCATCTGCGCCGTCCTCTCCCTCTTCGGGCTGGTCAACCTTGTCCTCCGGCGGGCGGCCTTCGCGGCGTTGAGGAAGGTCACGCTCCCCTCGGACTGGCTGCTCTTCGGCCTTCTCTTGTTCCAGGTCGTCTCCGGGGTCTTCGTCGCCCTGCTCCACCCCTGGGGTTCCTCCTGGTTCGCCTCCTCCCTGACCCCGTATCTCTGGTCCCTGGTGCGGCTGAGCCCGGACCTGGCTTTCGTCTCTCCGATGCCTTTGCTGGCGAAGGCGCACATCATCGGGGCCTTCACCATCATCGCGTATTTCCCCTTCTCCAGGATGGTCCATGTCCTGGTGGTCCCCAATCCGTATCTTTGGCGCAGGCCGCAGGTCGTGCGCTGGCACGGTCCTAGGCCTTTCGTGAGCGGAGCATGAACGAAGCGCCCACGCTGGGTTCGCATAAGACGCTGTTCTTCACCACGCTCGGCTTCACGGTCTGTTTCGCGGCCTGGATGCTCAACGGGGTCCTGGTGACTTTCCTGGCGGAACAGAGGGTCTTCAACTGGGGCCCCGTGGAGCTGGGCTGGCTGATGGGCATCCCCGTGCTCGCCGGCTCCATCTTCCGGCTCTTCGCCGGGATGCTCTGCGACAGGTACGGCGGGAAATTCGTGTGCGCGGCCGTGCTCTTCCTCTCCGCGGCGCCCATGTATCTCCTTTCCTACGCGAACGGCTTCACGAGCTTCGCTCTCCTGAGCTTCGGCTTCGGCTTGGCCGGGAACTTCTTCGCCACGGGCATCGCCTTCACCTCCTACTGGTATCCCAAGCACTGGCAAGGAAGGGCTTTGGGGATATTCGGCGCGGGGAACGCGGGAGCCGCGATAACCACGCTGGCCGCTCCCACGCTGCTCGACCGGCTCACCGGCGGCCTGAGCAACCTGGAGGGCTGGCGGACCCTTCCCCGCATCTACGCCCTGGCTCTTTTCTGCATGGGGATCGCGTTCCTGTTGTTCACGGAGAACAGGAAGCCCAAGAACGCGCCCGAAACCTTCCTCGGCCTGCTCGCCCCGCTCAAGCAGGTCCGGGTCTGGAGGTTCGGCCTCTACTACTTCCTGGTCTTCGGCTGTTTCGTCGCCTTTTCGCAGTGGCTGGTGCCCTATTTCGTCAACGTGTACGCCCTCTCGCTGGTGAGCGCGGGCTTCTGCGCGTCGCTCTTCAGCTTGCCCTCGGGCGTGATACGGGCCCTCGGGGGCTGGCTCTCCGATGCCTACGGGGCCCGGAAGATCATGTACTGGGTCCTGGGAGCCTCGGTGCTGTGCAGCGTCCTGCTCAGCGTCCCCAAGATGAAGATCTATTCCCCCGGAAAGGGGATCACGGCGAAGCTGGGGGGCACGGTGGGCGAAGTGACGAGCTCCCGCATCCAGGTGGGGGAATACGCTTATGGAATGACGGAGAAGACCGCCGCCAGCGACGACGACCCCCCCGACGCGGACCTGCTCGTCTGGCCCAGGAAGACGGCCTGGCAGGAGCCCGTCGTGCAACAGGGCGATAAAGTCAAGAGGCGCCAGCTCCTGGCGCGAGGCACGACCCGGATATTCTTTCAGGCCAATGTCTGGATCTACGCCGCGCTGGTGCTGGTCATCGGCACGGTCTGGGGCATCGGGAAGGCCGCGGTCTACAAGTACATCCCCGAGTATTTCCCGCGCGAGGTCGGGTCCGTGGGCGGGATGGTCGGGCTCCTCGGGGGCTTGGGCGGCTTCTTCTGCCCCATCGCCTTCGGCTATCTCCTCGAATGGACCGGCCTGTGGACGAGCTGCTGGGTGCTGATGTTCCTCTTGTCGGTCGCGTGCCTGGCCTGGCTTCACAAGGCGGTCAGCGCCATGATGAACCAGGCGGCGCCTCCCTTGGCCCAGAGGATGGAGTCGGATTGATGCCGGCCTGGATCGAGAAGTGGGAGCCGGAGAACGAGGCCTTCTGGACCGCCACGGGGAGCAAGATCGCCTGGACCACCCTCGTCATAACGACGGCGAGCCTCGTCTTATCCTTCGCATCCTGGTTCATGATGAGCGCCGTCGTCGTGCGCCTGCCTGCCATCGGCTTCAAATTCACCACCATGGAGCTCTTCTGGCTGGCCGCCATGCCGGGCTTGGCGGGCGGAACCCTCCGCGTCGTCAACATGTTCCTCGTCCCCATATTCGGCACGCGCACGGTCATCACGTTGGCGAACTTCCTCAAGCTCATCCCCTGCGTCGGGCTCGGCCTCGCCCTGCTCGACCCGGCGACGCCCTTATGGGTCTTCCTGGCGCTGGCGTTCGCGGCCGGTCTCGGAGGCGGCGACTTCTCGTCGTTCATGCCGAGCACCTCGATGTTCTTCCCCAAGCGCCTCCAGGGGACCGCGCTCGGCATCCAGGCCGGCATCGGGAATTTCGGCGTGAGCCTGGTGCAGTTCGTGGCGCCGTGGATCATCGGCTTCGCGGCGCTCGGCGCCATGGCCGGCGGCGCGCAGACGTTCGTGAAGGGAGAATTGACGAAGCCCATCTGGCTCCAGAACGCCGCGTTCGTATGGGTCCCCTTCCTCTTCGTCTGCGGCATCGCCTCATACCTGTGGCTGAGGAGCCTGCCCGTGCGAGCTTCGTTCACGGAACAGCTCGACATCTTCAAGGACAAGCACACGTGGTTCTGCACTTTGACGTACGTCATGACCTTCGGCTCCTTCTCCGGCTTCTCGGCGGCTTTCCCGCTCATGATCAAGCAGGTCTACGGGGGCTTCCCGGACGCTCCGGACCCGCTCAAGTACGCGTTCTACGGGCCGCTCATCGGCTCGCTCGTGCGGGTCTTGTTCGGCTTCGTGGCGGACAAGACGGGAGGGGCCATCCTGACGCAGTTGTCGGGCCTCGGGCTCATCGGCGGCGTGCTGTGGCTCATCTTGGGGGGCCTGCTCACGCCGACGTCGCTGGAAACGTTCCCGATGTTCGTCACGGCGATACTGACGCTGTTCTTCTTCTCGGGCGTCGGGAACGCCTCCACCTTCCGGCAGTACCCGATCATCTTCGGGCACTCGCCGCGCCAAGCGGCGGGCGTGCTCGGGTGGACCGGGGCAGTGGCGGCCTACGGGCCGTTCATCTTCGCGTCGCTCATCGGGAAGTCCATCACGAACATGGGTTCGGCCAAACCGTTCTTCTGGGGGGCCGCGGCTTTCTATCTGCTCGCCACCGCCATCAACTGGTGGTATTACACGAGAAAAGGCTGTGAGAAGCCCTGCTGAGGCCTTGCCCAAGGCCCTGAGCGTCGCGCTCGGGACGGCCCTCGTGCTGAGCCTGCCCTTCGTTCTCCGGCTGGCCGGCGGACTTAGGATGCCGGGCAACGACCAGGGCTACGCTCCGGAGCAGCCCATCGCCTACTCCCACCGCCTTCACGCGGGCGAGCTCGCCATCCCCTGCCTCTACTGCCATTCGGGGGCCGAGAGGAGCCGAACCGCGGGCATCCCGCCGCTGGGGACCTGCATGAACTGCCACGCCAAGGTCACCGCGCCCTTCCTGGCCGTGCGGGCCGAGGCCGCGGCGGCGGAGAAGGAGAAGCGCAAGCCGCGTTTGATCCTATCGCCGGAGATCGGCAAGATCTACGACGCGCTCGGCCTCGATCCCGAGGGGAAGGCCATTGCGGGCCGAGCTCCGGTTCCGTTGCGATGGAACCGGGTGCATAATCTCCCCGATTTCGTCTATTTCGACCACCGGCCGCATGTCGGCGCGGGCGTGGCCTGCCAGACCTGCCATGGTCCCGTCGAGACCATGGAGAGGATGCGGCAGTTCTCGGACCTCTCCATGGGCTGGTGCGTCAACTGCCACCGCCGGTCCAAGGTGGCGGCGCCGTTGCTTAATTGGCCTCGGAAAGCCGAGGCCCCGGCCTCGGCCCGTGCATCCACCGACTGCAAGGCTTGTCATTTTTGAAGGCACCATGATCCCGGATAAGAGGAAGAGATACTGGAGGAGCACGGCGGAGAGGGATGGGAACGGCCCGCGCGCCGTCCCTGCCGGTGTAGCCCCCCGGGCGGCCCCGGGGGGCGGCAAGGGA
>CAYHRV010000200.1:0-6243 GCA_964359165.1 uncultured Elusimicrobia bacterium | reverse complement strand
CCCATTGTCCAAAATTCCCCACTGCTGCCTCCCGTAGGAGTGAGGCCCGTGTCTCAGTGCCTCCGTGCCCGGTCGCCCTTTCAGGCCGGGTACCCGTCATAGCCTTGGTGGGCCGTTACCCCGCCAACAAGCTGATAGGTCGCAAGACCCTCCCGAAGCGACCCTTGCGGGCCTTTCATCCCCGGATGATGCCATCCAGGGATTATACGGGGTATTAGCACACCTTTCGGAATGTTATCCCCCTCTTCAGGGCAGGTTTCTTACGTGTTACTCACTCGTCTGCCACTAAACATCCGCCGTATTGCTACGGCGAATGTCCCGTTCGACTTGCATGTGTTATGCACGCTGCCAGCGTTAACTCTGAGCCAGGATCAAACTCTCCATTAAAAGGTCTGGACGTTTTCGGAGCCGTGCGTGGCCCCTACTTCCGTTTACTCCCAAATGGTGAATTGAACCTATTAGGATACATCTCGCACACCTTATCCTTTAAACCCTCTCATCCCATCGTCGGGACGAATAGGGTGCCCATTCGCTCGCAAAACCAAATTTTCAAAGAACAAAACTCGCCTTCGCCCTTTGTCAACGACAGGGCTCGGGTGTGAGTGAACCCACCTACAAGATCTCTTCGATCCCTTCGGTCCGTTAACTATACCACACGGAGCGCGCGGATGTCAAGTGTTTTTTTACGGAGATTTTTTCCGTCGAGAACGGCCCTTGCGCGCCTTTCCCTCATGGATGGGGATGTCGGGTCTCTGCGCGATCCTCAGCGTGATCAGGTCATGCCCCGGGACCACCACCAGTCTCGGGATGGAGTCGCTGAGCGCGCGTATGATGTGAAGGCTGCGCCAGTACTGGCTCAAGTCCTCTATCCGGGGCTTGAGCGGCAGGGCCAAGTCCAGATAATTATCCACCACCATGGCTGCGTCTCCGGTGAGCAGGACGGGGCCCCCATCGAGCGCCACCAGGGCCCCCATGTTCCCCGGGGTGTGGCCGGGGAGATCCGTCAAATAGACGGAACCGTCGCCGAACGCATCTTCGGCGTGGACCATCGGCCCGAAAGCCGGTTTTGAGTCGAAATCCACGAGTTTCAGCCGTCTTTCGATGTCCTGGGCCCAGGCGGGCGGCCCCACGCCTTTTTGCCCCCATCGCTCTTTCCAGCGGTCCCACTCCTCCCGGGAAACCATCACTCCCGCCTGGGGCATGGCTGAGACCATGCCTATGTGGTCCTCATGAAGATGGGATAGCAATATCCATCGGATTTCATTGGAATTAACACCATTTTCAGCAAGCTGGCTCAGCAGATCCTGGCCGGCCGATGCCTCGTATTGCAAGGCTGCCGGGTCCACGAGGCTTATCAGCAGATTCGCCTTTCGAGGCGTCGATGACGAAAGGCCGGTGTCGAAAAGTATCAATCCTTCCTTAGGATTTTTGATTAGGAAGGCAGGGACATCCAAGGCGACCTTGGAATGCCAGCTTTTTAAGGAAGAAACGACCTCGCCCCGCGTTCGGACCCGGCCGGTTACGAACACCTCCAGGGAAACGCCGGGGGACTGGCGCCGGTTAATGAGCTCCAGGGCGAAGGTGCGGGAGGCCGACGGGATATCTTTTGGGGTCGGAGGCTGGGCAAGCAGGCGAGAGCTTATTATGGAACTGGGGACTTGGGCGCAAGCGGAAAGCAACGACAAATAGACAATAAATCCATACTTATTAAGCATTTTAAGTGGATTTATTGCCGGATTCAGCCGTATAACTCGCTGAGTTCCTTAGATCTCTTCGTGGCCGTTACCACAGCGTCCATAAGGACCGTTCTCAGACCTTTAGATTCCAGCTCATGAACGGCCGCGATGGCGGTGCCGCCGGGGGTGGTCACCTCGTCTTTGAGTATGGCGGGGTGTTTTCCTGTCTCCAGGACCAGTTTTGCCGCGCCATAAACTGTCTGAGCGGCCAAACGCAGGGCCGTGGCCCTGGGGATACCCATCTTGACCCCCCCATCCGTCAAGGCCTCGATGACCATATAGATATAGACCGGACCGGAGCCCGAAAGTCCCGTGACGGCATCGAGAAGATTCTCAGGGAGCGTCTCCACTTTCCCCACGGCCCGGAATATGCTCTCGGCGGTCTTGAGGTCCGCCTCGGTGGCATGAGCCCCGCCTGCCAGGGCTGTGGCCGCTTCGTCCACAAAGGCCGGGGTATTGGGCATGGCGCGGACCACGGGATTAGGCTTGCGCAGGCGGGCCGTGATGAACTCGGTCTTGATCCCCGCCATAACGCTCACGAAAAGCTGCTTCTTATCGCAGACGGGGGCGATCTCATCGAGGACGGCGGCGGCCATCTGCGGCTTAATGGTCAAGATTACGATGTTCGCCCCGCGAACGGCCCGCTTATTGTCCGTCGTGGCGTGGATGTCGAAGCGCCGCCGCAGTTCCTCGAGGGGCTCCTGGGAGCGCCGCGTGGCCGTGATGTTCTTCGACTCGGTGAGTTTGCTCTTGAGCATCCCCCCGATAAGCGCGGCCGCCATGTGGCCGGCGCCCAGAACGGCGATCTTCTTGTCTTTTAACACTATTTCCGCCCTCCCCCGCCGCGTTTGCCCCCCTGCCTGCGTTCGCCCCGGTGCTCGCGCTTCTCGCCGTGATGCTGCATCTTCTCGCCCTGGCCCTGCATCCTCTCGCCTCGATTCTCGCGATGCTCCCCGCGTCTTTCCATCCTCTCGCCTTGATCCTGCATCCGCTCTCCCCTCTCCTCCCGCATCTCCCCGCGGCGCTCGAGCCTTTCCCCGGCCTTCTCATGGCCCTGCTCTTGGAGCCGTTCGCCCCGCTCCTGCATCTTCTCGCCCTGACCCTCCAGTCTTTCTCCGCGCTCCTCGCGGTGCTCGCCGCGCTTCTCCAGCCTTTCGCCTTGGCGGTCCAATCGTTCGCCCCGGTCCTCGCGATGCTCGCCGCGGCGCTCCATCCGCTCCCCCTGCCTTTCCATCCTTTCTCCCCGCGGCGGGTGTCCCTTGCGATGCGGCTTGGCGCGGGTCGGGGGGATGGCGGGCCTCTCCCCGGGGATCGCCGGCTGGGCGCCGGAAGGGGTCTGCGCGGGAGGACCGCCGGCCGGGTCCTCCTCTTCGGCGCGCAAACCGCCTGCCGATAACAGCGAAAAGGCAAGCACCAGGATCATGCTTTTATCCATATCTATGGACTCCTCCCACAAAAGGTCTTTGCGGCGACCGGCCCGCCCGCCGCCGATAGCTTTACCTTATATATCAGGCGGGAGAATGGAAGTCAATACTAGCGCTCCGAATCGGAGCGCTAGTCCGGGATGGGGGTGTCTTCGAGGCCCTTGGGGGCCTTGGGGAAACGCGGCCGCATCCCGTCCAAGACCCGGCGCAGTATCCGGCCGACCAGGAAATCTCGGTACCATTTCTTGTCGGCGGGGATGATGTGCCAGGGCGCCCAGACCGTGCTCGTTCGCGAGAGGATCTTCCCATACGCCTTCATGAACACGGGCCAGCGCTCGCGCGCCTTGAGATCCGCGGGATTGAACTTCCACCGCTTTTCAGGGTCGTCGAGGCGGTCCTGGAGCCGGCGCTTCTGCTCTTCCCGGGAGATGTGAAGGAAGAATTTGACCACCGTGGCGCCCTCGGCGGCGAGCCCCCTTTCGAACTCGTTGATCTCCTCATAGCGGCCGGCCACTTTATCGGCCGGGAGCGTCCCGTACACGGCCGGCACGAGGATGTCCTCATAGTGGGAGCGGTTGAACACCCCGATCATCCCCTTGGCCGGAAGAGCCTTGCGGATGCGCCAGAGGAAGTGGTGCGCGGCCTCCTCTTCGGTCGGCTTCTTGAAATTCTGGACCCGCACGCCCTGCGCGTTGAGCGGCCCGAGCACGCTCCGGATGGTCCCGTCCTTGCCTCCCGTGTCCATCGCCTGGAGGACGATCAGAAGGGAGCGCTTGCTTTCCGCGAAAAGCCTCACTTGGAGCTCGTCGAGGCGCTCTTGATCCCTGCGGAGCTTCTTGTGGGCCCTATCCTTGGCGTCCCGGCCCAGTTCCGCCGTGCTGGAGGGGTCTATCGCGCCCAGGTCCACGCAGCCCCCGGGGTCCAAGGGGACGCGGTGGCGGGCCAGGATGCCGGATTCCTTGTCGTGGGCCATGGTGTTCGCATTATGTCATTTTTCGCCTGGGTCCCGGCATTTAGCATGCGAAATGACGCGACCCGCTCAAAACCCCGGCGGTCTGAAGCCGATCTGCCGTTTTGATTATTTGGGCTCGGCTATGATTTTCCGAATGGCGTCGAATAGAGAGCTGATGTCCCCATCATGCGCGGTTACGCGCCGTTCCAATTTGGAAAGTTTTCGGGCTAGCGCCTTATTGGCGGCCAATGTTCTTCGAAGACGGATAAACGCCCGCATAATGGAGATGTTGACAACCGCGGCCCGTTTGCTCCGCAATACGCTCGAGAGCATGGCAACGCCCTGTTCTGTGAAAACAAAGGGGAGATGTCGCCGGCCTCCCCGACCCGCGTTTGATATTCCAATTTGGAATATCAAAGAATGATATTCCGATCGCGTCAGATTGAACACAAAATCAGGAGGAAACCTATCTCTGTTGCGCCGCACGGCCTTGTTGAGATTGAAAGTCGTGACCCCATACAATACGGCAAGGTCGGAGTCCAACAGCACCTTTTGACCACGGACCAGGAGGATATAACGGCTGACGCCTCGAATACGGCTCATATCTCGTATTTTCATGACACTCCATCGACCACCAACAGCATGTACGGAATATCCCGGAAAAAGTTCCACGAATCGCATCTCTTGAATCTGTGATTTGGACTGCTATACTATCGGCGCAATGGTTCGATCGGGAGGAAGGATGGCCGTGGAATACGACCCCGCGGCGGGCGCGGCCTACATCCACCTCGGGGTCGGCGCAGCGCGAAAAACAAAGGAAGAGGCGCGCGGAGTTTTGCTTGATTTTGACTCGCGCGGCCGCTTGCTTGGCATCGAACTGCTCGATGCCAAACGCCTGGATATCGAAGCCATTCTCCGCCGGTTGGCCGACCGCTACCATTTGCCTCGCCTGGCGCGCATCACCCCCAGCGCGTTGACAAGAATGGCCCAAAGAAAGGCTAGACGGATATCGGCGGTCAAATTCGACGCTAAATTCTCCCGAGGAGAGAACATCCTCCCTTATCTTGATTTCAAGAAGGCAACCATACGAACGGCGCGACGAAGCAAACCCGCGCCTTCAGCAGTCTCTGGGCCGTTGGGGCATGGCCATATTGAAAACCCCCACAAAGCGGCCGGGGCCGGAGAATCCCATAGGATTCTCCGGCCCCGGCCAAGACTCCGCCCGCGTTGAAAAGGCCTAACGATCCGGCCCGCGTGTGCGGCGGCGCTTGAGGTCGGCCACGCGCAGCCTCACCTGCTCGCGCTTCATCATGGCCTCGGCTTGCGCCAGGCTCAGGGAATCGGCCGGTCTGGCGAGCGCGGCCTTCGCCTTCTCCAGGCCCTGGCGGGCGCGCTCCTCGTCGATCTCGCCGGCCATCTCCGCGGTCTCGGCGAAGACCTCGACCTTGTGGCCGAGCACCTCGGCGAAGCCCCCGGACACGGCGAAACTCTTGACCTCTTTGGCCGAGATGACGCGGATCTCCCCTTCCTTGAGCTGGACCATGAACGGCTCATGGCCGGGCAGGACGCCCATCTCCCCCTCGAAGGCGGGGAGCGTCACCGAGTCGGCCTCCTGCGAGAGGACGACTCGCTCGGGGGTCACGAGTTCGAAGGACAAAGATTTAGGCATAGAAGGGATTCCTCATAAACGGCGCTAGGACTAGCGCATCTTCTCCGCGTTCGCGATGACTTCGTCGATGCCGCCCGCCATGTAGAAGGCCTGCTCGGGCAGGGAGTCGTGCTTGCCTTCCATGATCTCCTTGAACCCGCGGATCGTCTCCTTGAGGGTGACGTATTTCCCCTCTCGGCCCGTGAACTGCTGGGCCACGAAGAACGGCTGGGAGAGGAATTTCTGTATCCTGCGCGCCCGGGAGACCACGAGCTTGTCCTCGTCGGAGAGCTCGTCGATGCCCAGGATGGCGATGATGTCCTGGAGGTCCTTGTAGCGCTGGAGCACCTTCTGCACCGCGCGGGCGATGGTGTAGTGTTCCTCCCCCACGATCTTGGGGTCCAGGATGCGCGAGGTCGAATCCAGCGGGGCCACGGCCGGGTAGATGCCCAGCTCGGCGATCTGCCGCGAAAGCACGGTGGT
>CAYHRV010000199.1:2987-6267 GCA_964359165.1 uncultured Elusimicrobia bacterium | reverse complement strand
GGTTCTCATCGCCCAGGCGGTTGCCGTAGTCATAGCCCCCGCCCGCGGAATAGGCGAGGCTGCGCGCCTCGCGTATCTCCTGGAAGATTACCGCGCTCATGCCCCCGCCCATGTAATTGGCGTAATACTGGTAGTCCACGACCTGGGCCGGGTCCACCGTCCCGTCCGCGGCGAAGAGCCCGACCTGGGACTGCACCATGTCGCGGTGGGTGAAGAACACCTCCGGCTTGCCCGGCTTGCGGTAGAGCCGGGGCGTCTTCGCCGGCGGCGCGAGATAGGACTTTCCCAGCTCCTCGAGGAGCTTGGCGACCTCGCCCGCGGCCCTCAGGCCGACATAGCCGGTCTTGCGCTGGAAGGCGAACACGCCGCCGATGAGCGCATGGAGCTCCGCTTCCCGCAGGCCCTTGAGCTCCGCGTCGCCCAACTCGGAGAGCACGCCGCTCTCCTTGCCCCGCTGGGCCCACTCGCCCAAGGCGCTCATCACATAGCCCGGGTCGACCTTATTGTCCTTGTGCGCCCCGATGCCGACCTCCACGTACTTGGCGAGCGCGTCGGACGCGGTGTTGGGCTTCTCGAAATGAAGGCGCATGAGCCCCAGGGACTTCTCCAGGTTGGACTCGATGCCGGCCAGGTAGACGCTCGATGTCTCCTCCCCACAGCCGGTCGAGAGCGTGGTGCCCAAGGCGTAGAGCGCCTTCTTGAAGCGCTCCGCGCTCATGTCTCCCGCGCCGGAGAGATCGAGGAGGTCCATGGCCGCGCACAGGTTCCGCTCGTGGCGTCTGCCCCGGTCGAAAACGAAGGAGAGCGCGAAGAGGTCGTTGATGGGGTTCTTCGCGGTGATAAGCTCGCCCCACGGGGTCTTGAGCCTGGAGTAGTCCTTGTTTTCGGCGATCCACCTGGGTTCGATGGGTTTCGCCGGCATCGCCGCGATCTCGCGGTAGAACTTCGACTCGCGCGCGCGGTCGATCTCGAGCTTGGTGAATCCCGGCTTGGGCATGGAGGGGATCTCGGGCTTGCCGCGCCTGCGGTAGGCGGCCACGCGGCCCTCCCCCAGGTAGGCGCGCGCCGCCCAAAGGACGTCCTCCTTGGAGACCTTGCGCAGGCGCTCCAGACGCCCGGCGGCCTGGGGCCAGTCCTGGTAGCGCAGGAAGGAATCGGCCATGACGCTCACGCGCGCGTCGTTGGACTCGAGCTTGCGCTTCTCGCCGATCTCGAAGTCCGTGATCACGGCCTTGAGGTCCTCCTCCGAGAAGGCGCCGGACTTGAGCGTCTCCAGCGTCTCCAAGAGCAGGGCCTCGGCCTGCTCCAGCGTCTGGCTGTCCTTGGGCACGGCCCATAGGTACCAAGCCCCGGCCTCGTTCATGAAATCCGGACCGGACCCGGCGGACTTCACCTTCTGGGCCTGCACGAGGTCCAGGTTGATGATGCCCGCCGCCGAGTTGTCCATGACCATGTCGAGCACGGTGAGCGCGTCGCGGTCGGGATGGCCGAAGGGCGGCAGGGGCCAGGCCAGGATGACCTGCTCCTCGGCCTCGTAGGCGACCTCCGTGCGCACGACCCCGGTCGCCTTGGGGACCTCGAAGGGCTCCGGGGCGGCGAGCGGCTTGGGCTTCAAGGCCCCGAAGGTCTTTTCCAGCAGGGCGAGCGTCTCCTTGCGGTCAAAGTCTCCGGCGAGGGCGATGGCCATGTTGTTGGGGGCGTAGAACTTGTCGTAGAAGACGTACATCTTGGCCAGGGAGGGGTTCTTTAAGTGTTCGATGGAGCCCAGGGTGGTGCGGCCGTAAGGATGAGCGCCGAAGAGGGCTTTGCCCAAGGCCTCGTTGAGGATGCGGCCCGCGTTATCTAGGGAGCGGTTCTTCTCCTCGTAGACGGCCTCCAATTCGCTCTGGAAGAGGCGGAACACCGGCTTGGAGAAACGATCGGACTCCAGCTTGGCCCAGGCCGGCATGCGGTTCTTGGGCATGTCGCAGACATAGACGGTGCGTTCGTTGGAGGTGAAGGCGTTGATGCCCCTGAAACCCATGCTCTTGTAGGCCTTGTCGATCTCATTGGGCACCGCGTAGCGCGAGGCCGCGATGTTGACCTCGTCGATGCGGCCGTAGACCTCGCGCCGGCGGGCGGTATCCGTGGTCGTGAAGAGGTCCTCGTAGAGCTTGGAGATGCGCTCGAGATGGTCTTTCTCCGTGGAGTAATCGAGCGTGCCGAGCTTGGAGCTGCCCTTAAAAAGCATGTGCTCCAGGTAATGCGCCATGCCCGTGCTCTCGGAGGGGTCATGGCGGCTTCCCGCGCGCACCGCGATCCACGCGCTCACCCGCGGCTCCTGCGGGTTGGGGCTCAGGTAGACGGTGAAGCCGTTGGAGAGGCGGTGCACGCTGACCTGGAGCGGGTCCGACGCCAAGGGCGCCTCCAGCGTCTGGGGCGGGCGGGAAGTCTCGCGCCAGGCGGCGGGCTCGGCGAACGAGGCGGGCGCGGCGGCCAACAGGATGAGGGTCAGGACGGAGAGCGAGGATCGTTTCATGGGGTCTCCATTTTTAGAGCTTTAAATGACGGTCCCGGCCGGAGGAACGCTTCCGGCCGCGAGGATGAGACGCGCGGCCTCCCGGCCGGAACGCACGCACTCGGGCACGCCCACGCCGCGATAGGAGCCGCCGGCCAGGATGAGCCCCGGCTGGGCGGCCAGGCGCTCCTCCATGCGAACAAGCCGTTCGCCGTGGCCCACGATGAACTGCGGGTTGGCCTTCTCCCAGCGGTAGACCTTGGCCTTCTCCGGCTCGAGGTCGAAACCCATGATGCGCGATAGGTCTTCGCGCACGGCGGCCACGAGCCCCGCGTCGTCCTTCTTGAGCGTCTCCTCGCGCCCGGCCCCGCCGAGGAAACAGCGGATGAGCACCTTGTCCTTGGGCACCCGGCCGGGGAATTTCGTGGAGGTGTAGGTCGCGGCCAGCACCGTGGTGGGCTCCGAACGCTCGACGACGAAGCCGAAGCCGTCCAAGGGGTGCGGGAAATCCTTGGCCGGATAGAGCAGGCTCACCGTGGCCGTGGAGGTGAACGGGATGGCTCCCGCCAAGCCCGCGAGGACGGGATCGACCTCGCGCAGGGCCAAGGCGGCGGAGTCCGCGGGCATGGCGAGCACCAGGGCGTCGGACTCTTGGACCTCGCCCGAGGAGAGCTCCACGCGCCAGAGGGCTCCCTGCCGCCGGATGGAGCGCACGCCCGCGCCGGTGCGCAGGACGCCGCCCACGCGCACGAGGAGGGCGTCGACCAGCTCGCCCAAGCCTCC
>CAYHRV010000199.1:0-2887 GCA_964359165.1 uncultured Elusimicrobia bacterium | reverse complement strand
GGGAAGGTGCTCTTGAGGCTCAGCTCCTCCGGGTCTCCGGCGAATATCCCGGCCAGGATGGGCCCGACGATGACGCGCAGGGCGGCCTCGCCGAAACGCCTGCGCGTGAAGGCGGCCAGGGATTCATCCTGGTCCGGGGGAGGCGGCGGGCAGAGAGGCTCCAGGCCCATGCGCAGCTTGTCCTTTAGCGGCAGAAGGTCGCAGAGCAGGAAGGGCCAGACCTTGGTCGGGGCCATGAGCATGAGCCCCTCGGGATATTTCCGCAGCCGCCCCCGCGAGAAGACATGGACGTCCTTGCGCACCCGGTCCGTGGGCAGGAGCCGCCCCTCCAGGCCGAGTTCCCGGATGAGCTCCAGGGCCCAAGGCTTCTGCGTGATGAAGGAATCCGGCCCGGCCTCGAAAACCACGCCGCCTTCGCTCTCGCTGAGGACCTTCCCCCCCGCCCGGGAGGAGGATTCCAAGAGGGTGACTTCGGGAGCATCCTTCGCCTTGAGGAGTTCATAGGCGCAGGAGAGCCCGGCCATGCCCGCGCCCGCCACGATCACGCGCATGTAAATCCCGAACGGACGACGGAGGCGAGGGCGCCGATGAGGAGGGGATCGTCGTTGAGGGAAGCGGCGCGCTCATAGGCCAGGCCGAGCCCCTCGGCTTGGCGGCGGTAGAGGATGTCCGCGTCGTAGAGCGTCTCGAGGTGGTCGCTGATGAAGCCGATGGGCGAGAGCACCACGGCCTTGGCGCCGGCGGAGGCCAGCTCCGTGAGCTCCTCCCCGGCGTCCGGCCCGAGCCAGGGTTCGGCGGGCCCGCTCCCGGAGGAGACCGGGCGGCTCTGGTAGGCCAGGCGCCAGGAGGCGACGCCCGCTTCGGCGGCCACGGCCCGCGCGGTGGCCAGGAGCTGTTCCGCGTAGGGGTCGCCTTCCCTCAGGATGCTCTCGGGAAGGCTGTGCGCCGTGAACAGCACCGCGGCCTTGGGCCGGCGGTCCAAGGCCTCGCGGACCTTGCCCGCGAACGCGGACACGAGGGAGGCGTCCTCGTTCCAGGGCGCGGGCGCGCGTATGTCGAGCTCCGCGCCCTTGGCGGCTACGGCCTGGGTGAGACGCTCGAGATAAGCCCCGGTGCTCATGCGCGACTGATAGGGGGTCAGGGGCAGGGCGAGCACGGAGCGGTGGCCGTCGGCGAGCAAGGCCTCCACCGCCGAGGCGATGCCGGGCTCGGAGTGCCTCATGCCGATGTAGACGCCGAACTCCCCCTCTTTTTCAAGGAGCGCTTCCAGCGCGTCGGCCTGCTTGCGGGTGATGTCGAGCAGGGGCGAGCGTCCGCCGATGCTCTCATAGCGCCGGGTGATCTCGCGCACGAGCTCGGCCGAAACCGGCCGCCCGCCGCGGATGTCCTGGAGATAGGCCGGTATCTCGGAGAGCTCCCGAGGCGCGCCGTAGGCCATCAGGAGCACGGCCGAGCGGCTCAACGCGCGCTCCACTCGTGCACCCAGTCCGTCACGGCCCGGACCGAATCGACGGGCGTGTGCTGGAGAATGCCGTGGCCCAGGTTGAAGATGTGGCCTTTCCTGCCGCCGGCTTGGCGCAGGACCTCGCGCACCTCGCGCGCGAGCCTCTTGCGGCCGTAGAAAAGCGCGGCCGGGTCGAGGTTGCCCTGGATGGCCTTGGAGCGGCCCACGCGCCTCCAGGCCTCGTCTAAGGGCAGGCGCCAGTCCACGCCCACCACGCTCCCCCCCGCTCCGGCGAACTCCTCCAGGAAGGGGGCGGTTCCCGTGCCGAAATGGATGAGCGGGACATTCGCCTTGGCGGCCTCGCGGAGTATGCGCTTGGAATAGGGAGCGGCGAAGCGCGCGTAATCCCGCCGGGAGAGGGCTCCGGCCCAGGAATCGAAGAGTTGGAGCGCCTGGGCCCCGGCCTTCGCCTGGGCCTTCAGGAACGCCGCGGTCACGACGCAGAGCTTGGTCATGAGCCCATGCCAGAGCTCCGGGGCCGAGTGCATCATGGTCTTCGTCTTAAGATAGTCCTTGGAGGGGCCGCCCTCGATGAGGTAGGAGGCGAGGGTGAAGGGCGCTCCCGCGAAGCCGATGAGCGGGACCTTGCCCTCCAGCTCCCGGCGGAGGATGCGGATGGCTTCGAGGACGAAACCCAGCCCCTCCTCGGGGTCGAAGACCCGCAAGCGCTCGATGTCCTTGGCCGTGCGCACCGGCGGGGTCAGCGACGGTCCCTCGCCCTTGAGGAACTCGACCTGGACTCCCATGGGCCGAGCCGGGAGCAGGAGGTCGGCGAAGAGTATGGCCGCGTCCACGCCAAATTCGCGCACGGGCTGGAGCGTCACCTCCGCGGCCAGCTCGGGCCTCTCGCAAAGCTCCAGGATCGAGCATTTCTCGCGCAGGCGGCGGTACTGCGGCATGTAGCGTCCGGCCTGGCGCATGAACCAGACCGGGGTCGCGTCCACCGGCTCGAGCCGGCACGCTCTCAGAAATCGCATGCGTCCATCCTAACATTTCAAGGGGGCGGACCTGAACTCGTGATGGGGGGACCTCCGGGTAAGCCCCCGGAGGGTCGAAATACGCCGCCCCTTTGCCCCAAGGCCTCATGTCGCTTATGCGGGTTTAGCCTATACTGAGGGCGTCGCACCGATCTGGGACCCCCCTCCACCACCTCCGGGGGGTCCCTTGTTTTCAGACGAGACCTGGGAATTCTTGGTACAATAGTCCGGCCTGGAAGGGAACTTTTTCGGCCCTCATCCGTACTTGGGGCATGAAGACGCAATCCCTTCAGGAGGCCATTATGGCAGAGAACGCGCAGTTCAATCCCCTGGCGATGGTCGGGACGCTTCCGGCTTCGGACACTTCCGAGATCCGGTTCTACGTCGACGAATACAAAGGCTACCC
>CAYHRV010000198.1:0-6273 GCA_964359165.1 uncultured Elusimicrobia bacterium | reverse complement strand
CCTCCAGCACGCCCGCCCCCACGGTAGCGCCCCGCTACGAGGTCGCCGCCGGCCGCGTGGCCCCCAGCCCCGCGGCGGCGGCGGCCATGGGGCCGCCGTCCCCGGAGCGCGGCATTTCTCCTCTCGCGCAGGGGGCCGCAACAGTCGCCGCGGCTCCCGACCGAGGGATAACCCGAGGAAGTGCCGCCTCCGAGGTCCTGGGGGCGGCCTCGGTACCCGCCGCCGAGGCGGGGAAGAGCCTGGGACTCTACTGGGACAACGGGACGAAGTACGTGAAGCTTTACGGCAAGGTGGACCCGGCCGCCCAGACCGTCTCGGTGCAGGGGGCCATGCCCGGCTCCTACCAGATCCGAAGTCTGGTCCGAGAGCAGGGATTCAGTTTCGACCTCTCGACTTTGAGCAACAAGGCCATCACTCCCAACGGCGACGGGCTCAACGACGCGGCCGTGCTCTGGGGGGACAACCCCAAGGACTCCGCCTACTCGGGGAAGATCTTCGACCTGACCGGAGCGAAGGTGGCGGACATGGCCCAAGGCCCTCTCTCCGGAGCCGGGACCTGGAGCCTCTCTTGGGACGGGAAAGCCGGGGGCAGGGCGGTCGACGGCGGGGTCTATGTCTATCAGATCCGCGCCGAGGACAAGGTCTTCAACGGCACCTTGCTGGTGATCCGATGAGATTCGGCCATCACGGTAAAAAGGCGCGCATCCTTGCGTATGTGGGGAGCCTTTTTGCCGCGATAGCTTCTTCTCCAACAACGACGGCGCAAGCGGCGTTCGTCCCGCTTGGGGCGGGGGCGCGCGGTCCCGGCATGGGCAACGCGTTCACGGCCGTGGCCGACGACGCGCACGCCGTGTACTACAACCCCGCCGGCCTCGCGCTCCTCTCCCGGCCCGAGTTCGCCAGCTCCTACACCAAGCTCCTCATGGGCCTCTCCGACGGTTCGGAGCTGGGCTCCTCCTACCTGGGCTACGCGCATCCCATCGACGGAGGGAGCCGGGGCTCGCTGGGGACGGCCTGGCAGAGCTTCTCGCTCAACGGAGGGCTCTACCAGGAGAATTCCTTCTACCTCTCCTACGGCCGGCGCTTCCTGGAAGAGAGCGGCCCCGGCAAGCTCTACGGCGGGGCGAGCCTCAAATATCTGACCCGCTCCTTCGGCGCCCTGCCCGAGGCCTCCAACGCGATGAGCGGCGTCACCGCCACCGGCCGAGCGGACCCGGTGCTCAGCGGGCGCAACAGCATGGGAACCCCCGACGCGGATCTGGGCCTGCTCTACCGCCTCAAGGAGCATTACGGACTGGGCCTCGCGCTCTCCCATCTCACCCAGCCCAACGTGGCCTTCGACAAGAGGGATTCCGACCGCCTGCCGCTGGGGGTCTCCCTGGGCTTCAACTACCGCGGCCTACTCTCCAACACCGGACTCCAATACGACACCCGGCGCTCTCCGACGGGCACGCGGGACCAGATCCTCACGGTCGCGGCCGAGCGCTGGCTCCCCGGCCGCTTCCTGGGCGACCTGGGTTTTCGCGGTTCCCTCGGCATGGGCACGCGCGAGTTCCGACAAGTAACCGCCGGCGTCTCCTTCAGGGTCCGCCGGTTGAGCGTAGATTACGGCTTCTCCATGCCCCTGGGAACCATCGCCTCCATCTCCGGGAGCCATCGCTTGGGCTTCTCCCTGCGTTTCGGCGCCGTCTCGGAGCCGGAGGAGTCGATGCTCATGATCCTGGAGGCCATGCGCAGCCTCAAGGGCGGCAAAGTGCCCGAACTCAAGGCCAAGGGCGAGGGACTTTCCCGCTCCCAGAAAGTCACCCTCGATGAGCACCTGGCCATCGCCCGTTCCCTGCAGTCCCAGGCCAAGTATCAGGCCGCCCTGGACCGTCTGGGCCAAGCCCTGACCCTCTCGCCCGCGGACCCGGGCCTCCTCAAGGACTTCGGACGCCTCAACTTCGTCGCCCGTCCCATCAAGGAACTCTCCGGCTACAAAGGCGACCCCGCCCAAGCCGCCCTCCACGAGGGGGTCCTGGCGTACCTCTCGGGCAACGACGCCCTGGCCGTCGACAAGGCCGCCTATGCCCACGATCTGCGGCCCGGCGACAAGGAGATCGAGGGGTTCCTATCCCTCCTCGAACTCGAGACCGGCGTCCACCGCCCCGAGGCGAAACAGGCCGATCCCACACTCTACCGGCAGGAGGTCGCTCTCACCCGGGCGGCGTCCGCGATCGATGACGCGCGCTACGAGGAAGCCGCCCGCCTCAGCTCGGAGATCCTCCAGGAATTCCCTCTGAGCGCCGCGGCGTGGGAGCACTTGGGCACGGCCCAGTTCGCCCTCGGCGACTATCGCGCCTCGCTCTCTTCCTTGCAAAAAGCCCTCTCCTTCGAGATGGACCCGGAGAAACGCAGGTCGCTCAAGAACTCCATCCGTTCCGTCCGGACAGTCATCGCGAAGGGCAAGCCGCCCAAGCCCGTGTTCGCGGTCCCCTCCGCCGCTCCGCTTCCGGCGCCGGGAGCCGCGCTCCAGGCGGCGGATGCCATCGTTCCTCCCCCGCCGGCCGCCCCGGCTCCCGCCCCGCCGCGGGCGGCATCCCCTCAAGAGGTTCAGAGCCTCTACAACGCGGGCCTCGACCACTATGCGTCCGGCGACCTGCGCCGCGCCGCGGACTCCTTCAGGAAGGCGCTCGAACTCGACCCGGAGCACGCCCCGGCGCGCAAAGCCTTGCTCCGGGTGCAGGAGGAAGGGAGATGAGCCTGCGCACCCGGATGATGCTCCTCGTCAACGGCCTGAGCCTGCTCCTCATCACCGTCGTGGCCGCGGCCATGACCCTGCTGGCCGGGGCGAGAGCCCGGTCGGAAGCCGACGCCCGCGTGGCCGAGCTGGGGCGCGGCGTCTCGCGCATCGCCCTGGAGTCCCTCTCCACCGGCGACGACCTCCTGCTCTTCGGCTATCTAAGATTCCTCATGAAGGACAACCCGGAACTCGAGGCGGCCTCCGTGGAAAGAGACGGCCACCTCACCCGATTCGGCCGGTCCGATGCGGAGGGTCTTTTTTACAACGACATCCCAGCGGCGAACAAGTTCGGGGCGGTGGGTGTGCGCTTGGGCTTCTCGAAGGAGGCCTTGCGCGGCCGGGTGCGCAAGGCCCAGGCCGAGCTGGCCGCCTGGATACTCGCCGTGGCCGGGGCGGGGCTCCTGCTGGGCGCGGCGGGCTCGCTTTGGCTCAGCGGCTTCCTCTCGGGACCTATCGCGGCTCTTTCCGCCGCGGCCGACGAGATCGGAAAAGGCAACCTCGATGTTTCGGTCAAGCCCCGGAGCAAGGACGAACTCGGCAATCTCGCCGAGAAGTTCAACCTCATGGTCTCCCGCCTGCGCGAGCACATGAGCTTCAAGGAGGAACTCCTGAGCACGCTCTCCCATGAGCTCAACACGCCGCTGGGTGGCCTGAAAGGATTCATCGAATACCTCCAGGAACCCGGCCAGGCCCATGGCCCGGCCGAGGCGGAGAAGCAGGACGCCTACCGCACGATGCTCGACACCGTGCGCCAGATGCAGACCTCCCTGGAGAATGCGCTCTCCCTCTTCAAGCTCAACACCCAGCCCCTCTCGCCGACGCAGTGCTCGCTCTCCACGGTGGTCGGCGACGTCCTGCGTCTGCTCGCCCCTACCGCCCGCTCCAGCGGCATCGAGCTCCACGGTCCGGGAGAGGACAAGGTCTTTCTCACCGCGGACAGGGAGATGCTGCGCCGCATCGCCATCAACCTCGTCTCCAACGCCATCAAATACACGCCGCCGGGAGGCAGCGTCCGCGTCCGGATCCTGGAGATGGGCGGCCGCGTCCACCTGTCCGTGGCGGACACGGGGCCGGGCGTGCGCGATGAGGACCGCGAGAGGATATTCACCCGTTTCTACCGGAGCGTGGGCACCGACGGCAGGGCCCGCCGCATCCCCGGCTCCGGCCTGGGCCTGGCCATCGCCAAGCAGGCCGTGGACCTGCACGGCGGCAAGATCTGGGTCGACAGCAAGGTAGGGAAGGGTTCGATTTTCCATGTGATGCTGCCCAAAGAGAGGAAGCCATGATAAAACTCAAAAGCCCGCGTTCGGACCGTCCCACGGGTCGCGTGACTTGCAGTCTTCTTTCAATGATTTCCCACGTCCTCGGTTTTATGGCGATTCTCATGGCTCTAGGGGTGGAGTCCGCCCGGACGCAGGAAGTTCCCTCCCAGATCAATTTCCAGGGCCGTCTGACCGACCTCTCGAACAATCCTCTCGACGGCTATCATGACTTCATCTTCAAGATATACGACACGGATACCGGCGGTTCCCCGCTCTGGACCGAGACGCAGGGAGGCATCGCGGTGGTCAACGGGATACTCTCGGTGCGGCTCGGCTCCCTCATCCCCTTGACCCCCGCGGTGTTCTCGGCGGACAGGGCTTACCTGGAAATCACCGTCGATGGGGTCCCGCTAGCCCCCCGGGAGCGGCTCATCTCGGTTCCCTACGCGGTCAACGCGAGGAGACTGCAAGGCAGGGATTTCGAGGCCTTGGTGTCCACCGACGCGGCCCAGGCCATCGCCGGGTTCAAGACTTTCTCCGGAGGCCTGCAAGTCGGCCAGGCCTCGGCTTCGACTTTCTCAGCCTCGGGCTACCTGACGCTCGCCAACGTCTCCGCCGCCCCCGCGGCGGCCCAGGGCCGCCTCTACTTCGACCCCTCCGGGGACGGGTCCATCAAAGTCAGTCTCGACGGCGCGAACTTCGTGCGCCTGGCCACGGGCACGGCCGGCGGGGGCATGAGCGCCGTCACCTCGGAGAACTCTCAGTTCAGCGGGGACGGCAACCTCCTCACCCCGCTGACGCTCCGTTCCTCCTCGGTCACTCTCCAGGGGAACCTCTTCAACATCCCCGACCGCCTCGTCCGTCTCGACAGCCAGGGAAAACTGCCTGCGGCGAGCGCGGACACGGCCCAACTCCTGGATTCGGCGGTCACCGACGCCAAGGTCGCCCCGGGCATCAGCCAGTCGAAAGTGACGAATCTGACCGGCGACCTGGCGGCCCGCCCCCTGAAGTCCGGGGACACCTTCACCGGCGACCTCCAAGTGGGAGCCGTGAGCGCGACCACGGTCTCCGCCGCCGGATTCCTGACCCTGGCCAATCTGGGCACGGCGCCGGGGGCCTCCCGAGGGCGGCTGTTCTTCGATCCTTCCGGGGACGGCGCCCTGCGCCTCTCCCTCGACGGCTTGACCTATGTTCGCCTGGCCACCGGGACGGCGGGGGGAGGGATGAGCGCCGTGACCCCCAACCCGAGCCAATTCAGCGGAGACGGCAATCTCCTCACCCCCTTGACCCTGCAATCCTCCTCGGTCACGCTCCAAGGCAACGTCTTCAACTCGGCCAACCGCCTGCTTCGACTCGACCAGGCCGGCCTGGTCCCTCTCGCCAACCTCGGCAGCTTCACCAACTCCCAGATGGCCACCGACGCCAACATAGACTGGTCCAAGATCAGCAAGGCGGGCTCCTCCTTGGGTGATTTCGCCGATCGAGACATCGCCAACACCGTCGGAAGCGTCCAGGCCAACCGGGTCGCGGGCGGCTCACTCTTATGGAACGTCATCGCCTCCTCCGTGGCCGCTCTCAAGGTCGGAACCGAACAACTGGCCGACGCGTCCGTCACCACCCCAAAACTCGGAGATGCCCAGGTGACGGACTCGAAGGTGGCGGCCGGGATCAGCCAATCGAAGATAGCGAACCTTCCCGCGGACCTGGCCTCCGTCGGGGCCGACACGGCGACCCTCCGTTCGGACGTGAATCTCCGCCTGCTCAAGGGCGGCGATTCCATGACCGGCCCCCTCACGCTCTACGCCTCGACCCTTACCGTCCGCGGCGACGCCTTCTCGGTGGGAGGCTCGACGCTCGTCGCCGCCGGAGGAAGGGTCGGCGTCGGGACCTCCGACCCCGCCGTCGCCTTAGACGTCAACGGCTCCGCCCAATTCGGTTCGGCGGCCAAGAGCACCTTCAGCGCGAGCGGAGCCTTGTCCATCGCCTCCGGCCAAGGGATCACGCTCGCCGCCGGCGGCGAGCTCACCGGCTTGCCCGCCTCGCCCTCCGGGGCCGGCGCGGCCGCGAGCAAGGCCTATGTCGATTCTCTGACCGGCGGGACGGGGGCCAGCATCTACGCCTCCACCAAGACTTGGAGCGCCCAACAGGAGCACCTCAACCAGCTTACCGTATCCACCGACGCGATCATCACCGGGGTGCTCAACCGAAGCCAAGCGCTGGCTATCGGCT
>CAYHRV010000197.1:0-6301 GCA_964359165.1 uncultured Elusimicrobia bacterium | reverse complement strand
CCATGGAGCTCCTGCACGACAAGCTGATGTCCACGAAGTCCAACAAGGACTTCCTCAAATCGATGGAGATCTCGAGCATGTAGCCCGCGCGGGTGGGAATCCCGAAAAGGATTCCCACCCGTCGCGCGCCGTTCGTTTTATTGGAGCATCCATGAATGCCCTTATCGATGTTCGTTCCATCGGCCGCCGTCCCCCTTGGCGGCCGGCCGCGGGCTTCACTTTGATCGAACTCATGATCGTCGTGGCGATCATCGGCATACTCGCCGCCATCGCGATCCCGAAATTCGCCGACCTCATCCGCAAGTCCAACGAGGGGGCCACCAAGGGGAATATCGGGGCGATCCGCAGCGCCTTGAGCATCTACTACGGGGACATGGAGGGCCTCTTCCCGGATAATCCCACGGCTCTCACGCTCGGGGCCAAATACCTGTCCGCCATGCCCACCGCGAAGACCCCGAGCTACCATGCCGACTCGGCGGCGGTGGTCCTGGGCTCGGCCGCGTCGGACATGACGGACGCGGGCGGCTGGGCCTACGGGAACGTCCCCTCGGTGAGCACCTACGGGAGCATCTTCGTCAACTGCACCCATACCGACAGCAAGGGAGTGAACTTCGGGAATTATTGAGCCGCAGACAGGTGGGGACCCCGAAGGGGATTCCCACCCGGCACGCGTTATCTGTTATAATAAGGCGTTCTATTACTCCTCATCCCAAGGTTTGATCCATGAAAACAGGAATACACCCCAGCTACCTCAACGCGCAGGTCGTCTGCGCCTGCGGCAGCGAATTCGCCACCCGCTCGACCAAGAAGGTCATCAAGCTCGAGATCTGCTCGGCTTGCCATCCCTTCTATACCGGCAAGCAGCGCCTGCTCGACACCGCGGGCCGCGTGGAGCGCTTCAAGAAGCGCTTCGCGTCCACCGAGGGCAAGACCGTCGCCCGGGCCCCTTCCTCCGAGGTCCGGATGAAGAAGCTCGACACGCAGGCCCTGGTCAAGGACCGCAAGAAGGTCCTGAGCACCGCGCCCAAGGCCGGGGAAACGGACAATAAAAAAAGCGGAAAGAAAGAGTCTAAAGAAAAGAAAACGGCGAAGGCTTAGCAGGAAAACGGACGGACGAAGCCCGCGCATCGCGCGGGCTTCGTCGTTATATGCCCACACCCGAAGACATCGAGAAGGAGTTCGCCGAGATCGAAAGCCGGCTCGCCTCGCGCTCCGACCCCGCGGCGGAGGGGATGCGCGAGCTGGCCAAACGGCATTCCGAGCTCTCCCCGCTGGTCGCCTCCATCCGGGAACTGCGCAAGGTCGAACGCGACATCCGGGAGGCCCAGACCATGCTCGATGGGCCCGACCGGGAACTCCATGAGCTGGCGGCGGCGGAGCAGGCCGACCTGGAGGTCAGGGCCGCGGACCTGCGGGGCAGGATCCGCAGGGCTCTTCTCCCCCGCGATCCGGAGGCGGACAAGGATGTCTATCTCGAGGTGCGGGCCGGGGCCGGCGGGGAGGAAGCGGCTCTGTTCGCCGCCGAGCTCGTGCGCCTCTATACCCGCTTCTCCGAGGGACGGGGCTGGAAGGTGTCCCTGATAGAATATTCCCGCACGGGCCTCAAGGGCGCCAAGCAGGCGGTCCTGCACGTCCGGGGCACGGGCGTCTTCTCCTGGCTGAAATTCGAGGGAGGGGTGCACCGGGTCCAGCGCGTCCCGGTCACGGAGGCCTCCGGGCGCATCCACACCTCGACGGTCACCGTGGCCGTCCTGCCCGAGACCGAGGAGAAGGACGTGGTCGTCGACGCCAAGGACATCGAGGTCGACACCTTCCGGGCCGGCGGGGCGGGGGGGCAGAACGTCAACAAGGTCGAGACCGCGGTGAGGATCCGGCACCTCCCCTCCGGGGTGGTGGTCGCCTGCCAGGAGGAGCGCTCGCAGGGGCAGAACCGCCTGCGCGCCATGGCCCTGTTGCGGGCCAAGCTGGCGCGCATGGCCAAGGAAGCGGCTCAGACCGCGAGCTCCGCGGACCGCAAGCGGCAGGTCGGGACCGGGGACCGCTCCGAGAAGATCCGCACCTACAATTTCCCCCAGAACAGGGTCACCGACCACCGCATCGAACGCTCCTGGCACAATCTCGCCGCGATACTCGAAGGCGGTCTCGGCCCCGTCCTCGAGGTCCTGCGGGCCGAGGAAGAAGCCTTGGCCCTCGGCGAGTCGGGCGGGGCGCAAGGGCGCGCCGTCCCTGGAGCGCAGCCGTCCTCCGCTCGCGAGGGGGGCGGAGCCGCCTGAGCCGGGAAGGCGCGCCCCCACCTAGCGATGGACCTCGATCTCCCCCGTTGTTCCACCGCCGGAGAATGGCTCGCCAAGGCGGCCGTCCATCTTGCCACCAAGGGCGTTCCCGAGGCGCAAGCCAACGCGGAACTGCTCCTCGGTCATGTCCTCGGCCTTCCCCGGCTGGAGACGCGGGCCCGGGGTTCCCGGGCCTTGAGCGCCAAGGAAGGCCTGCGCTATTGGAGTATGGTGATCGAGCGTTCCAAGCGCGTCCCCTTGGCTTATATCCTGGGCTTCCAGGAATTCATGGGCCTGCGCTTCAAGGTCCGCCCCTGCGTGCTCATCCCCCGGCCCGAGACCGAACAGCTCGTGGAGGCGATACTCCAGGCCTCGGCCGCGCACGCGTCCGCATCCTCCGACCCCCCGGGCGCGGTCCCGGGGCTCCATATCCTGGAGATTGGCGCCGGCAGCGGCTGCGTGAGCGTGGCCTTGGCCGTGAAGCTGCCCTCGGCCGTGGTGTACGCCACGGACATCAGCAAGAGCGCCCTGGACCTGGCCGAGGAGAACGCGCGCGCGCACGGGGTCTCCTCCCGCGTCCGCTTCCTGCGCGAGGACCTGTTTAAGCCCGTGAGCGCGGCCGCCCCCAGGACCTCGGAGGCGGCACTTCCTCGGGTTATCCCTCGGTCGGCCGCCCCCTCCGCGAAAGGAGAACGCCGGCGCTCCGGGGACGATGCTCCCCCGGGCAATGCCCCGGCTGGCTGGGCGGATGTGCTGGCCTCCAACCCCCCGTATATCCCCTCCGGGGAGATCGCGGGGCTCGATGACGAGGTACGCAAGGAGCCTTTCCTGGCCTTGGACGGCGGCAAGGACGGCCTGGACGCCATCCGCGCCATCGTCTCGGACTCGCCCAGGCTGCTTAAGCCCGGGGGATTGCTGGCGCTCGAGATCGGAGCCGGACAAGCCCATGCCGTGCGGGAACTCCTCGAGCGCCCGCGTCCGGCCCCCTTCCCCGCGGCCGCCGCGGGCTCTTGCGCGTTCTTCACCGATGCGGGGATACACAAGGACCTCCAAGGCATGGACCGCATCGTGACCGCCCGACTTCGAACACTTGCCGGCAAGTGTTCCGATCGTGGAATTTAAAAGGAAAAATCTCATACCCCCGGGCAAATCACCGGCCGCTTCCCTCCCAATGACGATCGGATATTTTCGGCCTTGATCCGCCCGACGCCCCTGACCCGGGCGAGGGCTTGCGCGTCCGCCCCCCGCAAGGCGTCGAATGTCCTGAACTCCGCGGCCAGCCGCAAGGCCAGGCTGGGCCCTATCCCCGGCACGGCCTCCAGGCTCCGGTGGAAATCCACCAGCGCGCGCAAGCGCGGCGTGAGCACCTTCCTCGCGCGCGAAGGCGCGAAACTCTCCGAGCCGGGGGCGCGCCGATAGCGTATTCCCAGCGAGAGCAGGAGGTCCGCCGTCCCTTCGACGCCGCGTGTGAAGAGCACCGGGACCCGGAAATCGGCCGCCACGCAGAGCAGGGCGGAGCGAAGCGCGGGCGGCCAGAAGCGCTCGAAGAAGGCCGGGCAGCCCTCCACCACGAGCAGGGGGCGCGGGGCCGAGTTCTTCAAGTAGCGCAGCTGCCGGAAGAGCCGCCCGTCATATAGGGAACGCGCGAAGTCTCCCGCCGCCTTGCGTTCGACGAGGATCCGGCCGCCCACCAGATAATCGCCCGCGGGCAGGAGCCGGGTGCGGACCCGGGCCCCGGCGATGCGCAAGAGCTGGGGGACGCCGGAGACCTCCTCCGACGCGTCCACGTCCATCTCGACTTCTCCATGAAAGCCTCCCCGGGGCCCGGCCTCATCCTGGCGGGTGAGAGAGAACGGCAGCCACTGCTGGATCGAGCGCCCCATGCCCCCTAGTACGGATGAAGCCCGAAAAAGTTCCCTGGGTCGAAATGGTAGAATCCCCGCGGGTCCCTGAATGGACAAGTTCATCATCGACGGTGGAAGGCCTCTGCGCGGGAGCGTCCGGGTCAACGGCTCCAAGAACGCCGCGCTCCCCATCCTCATCGCCACGCTCCTGACCGACGAGCCCTGCTCGATCGGGAACGTCCCGGACCTCCGGGACATCCGCACCACCCTGCGCCTGCTCGAAACCATGGGCAAGCGGGTCTCCCGGCGCGGCAAAGAGGTGCGGGTGGAGGGGGGGCGGCGCTTGAGCCGCAAGGCCCCCTATGACCTCGTCAAGCAGATGCGCGCCTCGGTGCTGGTCCTGGGTCCTTTGCTGGCCCGCTTCGGCGAGGCCCGCGCGGCCCTGCCGGGGGGCTGCGCCATCGGCCTGCGCCCCATCGACATCCACATCAAGGGGTTCGAGGACCTGGGCGCGGCCTCGAGGACCGAGCAGGGCGACGTGGTGCTCGAGGGGTCCCTGCGCCCCGGCCGCGCGGTGCTGCGCTTCCCCAGCGTGGGCGCCACCGAGAACCTCATGATGGCCGCGGCCGCGATCGAGGGCGAGACGATCATCGAGAACGCGGCGCGGGAACCCGAGATCGCGGACCTGGGAGGGTTCCTTAGGGTTTTGGGCGCGCGGGTGAGCGGCGCGGGCGGCTCCCGCGTGCGGGTCCGCGGGGCTAGGCGGCTCCACGGCGCCCGCTATCGGGTCTGTGCCGACCGCATCGAGACCGGGACTTTCCTCCTCGCGGCGGCGACGGCCGGGGGGAGCGTGCTGCTCAAGGGGGCCGAACCGGAGCATCTGGCCGCGCTCATCAAGAGCCTCGTCCGTTCCGGCGCCGCGGTGCGCGAGGAGCGGGGCGGCCTGCGCATCCGATCGAAGGGCAGGCCCAGGCCGGTCTCCATCCATACGGCGCCCCATCCCGGGTTTCCGACCGACCTCCAGGCTCCTTGGATGAGCTACATGTGCCTGGCCCGGGGGTGGAGCAGGGTCCGGGAGGATATCTTCGAGAGGCGCTACCTCCACGCCGCCGAGCTCAGGCGCATGGGGGCCCGGGTGGTCGTGGAAGACCGGGACGCCGCGATCGAGGGGGTCGGGGCGCTCTCCGGGGCTCCGGTGATGGCCTCCGACATCCGGGCGGGAGCCGCCCTCATCGTGGCCGCCCTCGCGGCCCGCGGACGGACCGAGGTCCAGCGCGTCTACCATATCGACCGGGGCTATGAGCGCATCGAAGAACGGCTCAGAAAGCTTGGGGCGCGCATCCGCCGCGTCCGCGCCTGAGCGGGCCTCCATGTCCACCGCCGCCTCCGTGGGCAAGACTCGGCCGCGTTCCGGAGACGGCGGCACCCTGGCCTCGACCCTGCGGTTCTTGGACTCGCGCGGCGAGACGCGCTGGGAACTGGGGCTCTCGCGCATCCGCGGCCTGCTCGGGCGCATGGGAGACCCGCAGGACGCCGTCCCCTCCATCCATGTCGCCGGGACCAACGGCAAGGGCACCGTCTGCGCTCTCCTGGCTTCAATCCTTAAGGAAAGCGGCCTGCGCGTCGGGCTCTATACCTCCCCGCATCTGCTCGATGTCCGGGAGCGCATCGCCGTGGACGGCAAGCCGATCCCGGCGCGCGCCTTCGCGGCGGCCGTCGACGCGGCCCGAGAGGCGGAAGAGGACCCCGCGACCTACTTCGAGCTGCTCACGGCCGCGGCGTTCCATCATTTCCGCGAGGCCGGGGCGGAGATCGCGGTCGTCGAGACAGGCCTGGGCGGCAGGCTGGATGCGACCAACGCCCTGAAGTCTCCCCTGCTCACGGTTATTACCTCCATCGGCCTCGACCATACGGCCCATCTGGGCAGGACCCTCTCGGCCATCGCCGAAGAGAAAGCGGGCATCCTCAAGCGGGGGGTCCCCTGCCTCTGCGGCGAGCGCGTTCCGGAGCCCCTCGCCAGGATACGGCGCCAAGCGGGAGAAGCCGGGGCTCCGCTCAGACAGGCCCGCACGCGGTTGGAAGCCGTGGCGACCGACTGGAGCAGGGGCCGGCAGCGAGTTATTCTGGGCGGCGGCCCCCCAAAGCGCGCCCGCCCCCGAACGACTATCCCGCCGGCCCCGCTGC
>CAYHRV010000196.1:0-6301 GCA_964359165.1 uncultured Elusimicrobia bacterium | reverse complement strand
GACCGGCCGATGACGGCTATCCCTTCGGGAACATTCTTACGTGAGTTGACACGGCCCTCTTATGGATTTCGCTTTTCAAGTAGATGCAGAAGTTGCTCAATCTGCAACTTTCTCTTCTTAGCAGCCGCGAGCGGCAATGCGATTCGCAGCAAACGAATGGCCTCCGTCTCATTTTTCCATACAAAATTAGCGACACCTACAGCATAGCTCGCATTCGGATCCTTCGGATTCTCAACAAACCACTTATCGAATAGAGCTTGCACGATCTTGGTTTCGGTTCGCATTAGCTTAGACGAAACACTGAGATATGGGTAGTGCCATGCCAAACGACAGGCATCCTCCAATTCTCCAATTCTGACATAAGAAGCAATCGCAGCCGCGACGGGGCCGTCCGAATGGAATGGTTGATTGAGATACCAGGCGAGCAGGTCCGTTGCTTTTACTCCCTTAAGGCTTTTACTAAAGAGACTATTGAACGCATACGGATGCCTAAGCCCTGCTGCAGTCATGTCGTCGAGAACTTTCTTGGCCGTAGAGAAATCAGCCGACTTTGCAATAAGCGTTGTGTAGGTATAAATATCCGGCTTAAATCCCGCTTTTATCAGATCTTCCATCACCTGGTTACAGGTGCTGCTGTCCGCGCGGGCCAACAGCACGTTGAACATTATTAAGTCAGGAACAGTTCCTGATTCTCGAATCAGATCGAACCAAGCCTTTGCATTGAGATAGTCTTCTGACTCTGTAAGCTTTCCAAGAAGGGTGAATGATGTAACCTGATTAGGATTTAAACCGGAAGCTCTAATTTGATCAATAACAACTCGGGCCTGGTCCGGATGGGCCGCTTTCGACAGCAACGCATTGAATGTAATGGGCGTAGGCTTCAGATGCCTTTCGTGCAGTGCGACGAGCCATTCCTGCGCCTTCGCCAATGTATCTGACTTCGAAATCAAAGTAT
The DNA here is from genome assembly GCA_964359165.1 of uncultured Elusimicrobia bacterium. Taxonomy (GTDB): domain Bacteria; phylum Elusimicrobiota; class Elusimicrobia; order UBA1565; family UBA1565; genus CAYHRV01. The sequence goes on along the minus strand of CAYHRV010000196.1, from coordinate 5,346 downwards.
TAAATGTCACAACGTCTGGCCTAATCTTCTTGCCACGCATCGCACCCCACCATCTCCGAGCTTCACGGTAGGATGGCGCTTTTGAAATCAATGAATTAAAAAACATAACAGCATCTTCCGATTTGCCGAAGACGGTCCGAGGTAACATGCCACGCAAGCCCTCATAGCTCGGAACCCCATCAAGCAAAGCCTTGATCCCTTTCGAATCCATTCCGGAACTAGCTAAGACCTTCCCTGCAGTTTCCGCATCTCCTATTACTGCGAGCGTATAGGCATACTGCTTATCCTCCCATTCCAACGCAACCTCATTCCGTGATTTCATTTTTCCCAAAACATAAAGATCGAGCTCTTCTTCGTGCTTCAAATGATCTGCCTTTAGCTCCCTCAATCGTTGGGTTATGTCTAGCTTAGAGACCTCGAACTCCCTATTTAGCGCAGTCTTAACTGCTGAATCGACAAGGATTTCATTTTTTTGACAAAACTGAGTCGCCCTCACAGCTCGGCGAGCGCTATCGCCAACGAAATCACGACTCTTATTCGGAAGAGATACAAGGAGGTCCCTTCCACTGCAAATGGAGAGTCTCAATGCGGGGATCGACGACAACCGAGTCGCTAAGATCATTGATCTTTGAAAGGTCCGTGACATGACTACTGCCAAGTACCCGAGGCCGAGAACCTTATCGACCTCTGCGGTCATGATCAGCCACCCATCGCCAGTGAACTTGAGCAGGGCATCGGTATGGTCTAGGCTCAAACCCTTCAGATGTGGAGTTATTTGAGCCGTAAGTTCCTTATTAAACTTGTCAAATTGGGCAGTCGTAACCTGCAGTAAAGTCCTCGTCGAACTAATCATATCGATAGAGAGGCAATAGGCAGTTAGGCCTCCTTCAGACTTTCTTTCTTTTGATTTGTGCTTTTTCATACTCAACCAAGGATAATCCCAAACTCAATAGGAATTTTAAGCGCTTCCCCGCCGCACCAGATCCCCATCATCCAAATGAAGTATGACCCCGGCGTCGGTTTTCGTCAAGGTGCCAAGTGCGAATCAGGCTCCGAAAAGACTCCAATCTCGGTCTCAGTCTGCGGTCCGAAGGGGATGGGCGGCGCGGGATGGGGCGGTTTTTTAAGGCTTCAGCAGGAAGCAGGAGGCCGCGTGCGAGGGGCTGGCCTCGAAGGAAGGCGGGTCCTGTTCCCGGCACTGCGGCAGGGCCTGGGCGCAGCGCGGGGCGAAGGGGCAGGAGGTGAAGGGCTCGCCGAGCTCCGGGGGCTGGCCCGCGATCGTCTCCAGCCTGTCCTTGCGGAAATCGGCCGAGGGGACGGAGCCGAGCAGGGCGCGGGTGTAGGGATGGCGGGGATTTGCGAAAAGCTCGCCGCAGGGGGCCTTCTCGACGGCCCGGCCCGCGTACATCACCACCACGTCGTCGGCCATGCCCGCCACCACGCCGATGTTGTGGGTGATGAGGATGAGCGCCATCCCCATCTCACCCTGCAGGCTCGCGATGAGCTCCAGGATCTGCGCCTGTATGGTGACGTCCAGGGCCGTGGTGGGCTCGTCGGCGATGAGCACTTCCGGTCCGCAGGAGAGCGCCATGGCGATCATGGCCCTCTGGCGCATGCCGCCCGAGAACTGATGGGGATAGTCCTTGAGGCGCTTCTCCGGCTCCGGGACCCCCGCCTTGCCCAGCAGGCCCGCGGCCTTCCCCCAGGCCTGGGCGCGCGAGAGCCCGCGGTGGTGGATCAAGGCCTCGGCGACCTGCTCGCCCACGGTGAGCACCGGGTTGAGCGAGGTCATGGGCTCCTGGAAGATCATGGCGATGCGGTCCCCGCGGATGGAGCGCAGACGCTCCTCGGGCGCGGCGAGGAGGTCTTCGCCATGGAAGAGGGCCTTTCCGGAGACCACGCGGGCGGTGCGGGGCAGGAGGCCGAGCAGGGAGAGGGCGTGGACGCTCTTGCCCGAGCCGGACTCCCCCACCACGGCCAGGGTCTTTCCGGGGAGCAGGTCGTAGCCGACCCCGTCCACGGCCCGGACGGTCCTCTCCTCCAGGCGGAACTCGACCGTGAGGCCGCGGACGGATAGGACGGGTCCGGGGCCGCTCATGTCATATGGCGGTCGTGACCAGGGTCTCGGTGGAGAGCACTCCGGGGATGGAACGGATGGAGTCGACGACGGTGTTCGAGAGGCTCGGCAGATCCTCGGTTTCCATGTCGAGCACCAGGTCCCAGCGGCCGAACACCGCCGAGACATGGGCCACGCCCTTGGTCTCCTTGATCCGCTGAAGGGCGTTCTTTTCCTTGCCGGACATCAACCGCACGAGCACTAATCCTGTTACCATGGAGTCATCATCCTTTTTCGTGATTTGGGCTTCGTGGACGAAGTATACTAAAATCCCTTTTTCGCATATACCATGAGACTGGTACTCCAACGGGTGCTGAAGGCGGCGGTGCGCCTTCCTGGGGGCGAGGTCCGGGGCGTCGGCCCGGGGCTCGCCGTGCTCGTCGGCGTGGGGAAGGGGGATGACGAGGCGCTGGCCCGGCGCATGGCGGAGAAGACCGCGGGACTTCGCGTCTTCTCCAATGCGGCGGGGAAATTCGACCTCTCCCTCTTGGAGGTGCGCGGAGCGGCGCTGGTGGTCAGCCAATTCACCCTGTTCGGAGATTGCTCCAAGGGACGGCGGCCCGATTTCACCTCGGCCATGGAGCCGGAGAAGGCCAAGCCGGTCTATGAGGCGTATGCCGCCGCGCTCGCGGGCCTGGGGATCGAGGTCCGCACGGGCGAGTTTGGGGCGGCCATGGAAGTGGAGCTTATCAACGACGGGCCCGTCACGATATGGATGGATTCTTCAAAGCCCTGAGGCGCGCCGGCGTCGTCCTGGCCGTCTACGCGGTCTTCTTCCTGGCGCGCGCCTTCGTCTTGGAGTGGCGGGCCGTGCGCCTGGACACGGTGAAGCCGGTCTACCTCCACTACGAGTTCATCGAGCTCCGCTTGCGCACCCGCGACCTGGGCCTGCGCGCGAAGTGGTCCGCTTCCCCCCCCTCCGCGCGCGTTACGCGAGGAGGAGCCCTCGTCCCCACCGTCGCGGGGATACGGGAGGTGCCCCTGCGTTGGGACGGCTCGAAGCAAGCCTGGCTGGGCCGCTGGCCTTGCCCGTGGAACGCGCCCGACGGTCCTTACTCCATCGAACTCCTGGGCCCCTCCGAGGAGGGACACCGCCTGCGCAGCCGCCCTTTTCACATCGTCCGCCGCGTCCCCAAGCACCTTCCCCCGCGCTTCGCGGCGCTCACCTGGGAGAGCGTGCGCCCCCTGGCCTCCCTGACCGTCCAGTCGCCGGACGGTACGCTCAAGGACTGGCGCGGGCTCTTGGACTGGGTCGAGTACGCCGGCGCGGACGCCTTCTGGATGCTGGCCGGCCAGAGTCCCGGGCTCTCGAAGGGCGAGACCTGGGTGGGGCACAATCTCGCCCTCATCCCGGAGGTCGCCAAGGAATGCCGGCGCAGGGGGCTCAAGTTCGGGGTCTGGGCCATGGTCACCCTGACCATGGCCGAGGAGGACCGCGTCCCGGGCTATCGCTACGCGCTCGATGTCGACGAGGCGGGACGGCCGAAGGCCACGCGGGCCATCTCCCTGGCCGACCCGAGGAGGCCCGCGGACGTGGCGGCCCTGCTCGGCCGCTACAAGGACCTCCCCGGCGTCGACTATCTCGGCCTCGACTACATCCGAAACGCCCTGGGCGGCTACGAGCTCGTCGACGAGTTCCTCCAGGACATGCCCCAAGTCCCCTTTCCGCCGCAGTGGCTGGGGCTTTCGCCGCAGGAGCGCATGGCCGCCTTCGCGCGCAAGAAGGTCGCGCGCAAGGACATGCGCTTCATCGACGCCTGGCAGTGGTGGCGCGCGCATAAGACCTCCCTGATCATCCGTTCCATCAAGGACGAGCTCGGCGACGACAAGGCGCTCTGGGCGTTCACGCTCACCTGGGAGAAGGGCTGGCATCACGGCCAGGACCCGGTGATGTTCAGCGACGCGGGCGTGGACGCGGATGCGCTCATGCTCTATGAGGCCGACTCGGCCCAATTCGAGCAGATGCTGCGCGACTGGCGGGGCTATCTCCGCGCCGGAGACGCCCAGCTCATCGCCGGGAACGTGGTGGATTGGCCCCTGCACCAGCGCTCTCCCGCCGGAGCCCGCGAGTTCGGCCGGCGCCTGCGCGAGGCCTCCCGGCGGATGTACGACGACGGTCCCGCCTCGGGCATCTTCATCCATGACCTGGAACGGGCCCTCCACGGCCGGCTGGGCCCCCACAGCACCCGGGAGTGGATGGAGGAGGCGCGGAGTGTGATCCGGGATTTCAAGCGGCATCCCTTCGGTGGGACTTCGCGCCTTCCCCCGGCGGGAGGCGCGCGGCCGGGGAAGGTCCCGGGCGCCCGCCCGGCGAGGAACCCTGGATGAGGGTCCTCCTGTGTGCGGGCCTCTTGCTCCTGGCCTCGGCGCCCGCGTGGGCCCAGATGGAGGTGGGCGCCGCGGTGGGACCGGACATGCTCGGGGGCAAGTCCGGGTCGGAGACCGCGCGCTCCACGGCCACGCCCCTGGCCCTCGCCCTCAGCCTGGCCCTAGGCTCGGCCACCTGGACCGCGGTCGGTCTCTCGACCTCCGGCACCCAGTCCTCGGAGATCGACCGTTTCGTGGGCCGAGGCTATTACCGCTTGGAGATGATCCAGACGGCTCTCCTGGCCGAACGCGCCCGCACGACTTTGGGACTCCTCGATGAGCGCCGCGAGAAGGGCGAATCCCTGCGGGACATCGCGCAATCATTATCCGTGGATTACGACGCCTTATACGAGGAGGCTCTCCTGCGGGAGCGCGCGGTGCAGGAGCGGATGCGCTCCCTTTTGAGGATAGAGGCGGTCAAGCCGGGGAAGGGTCCATGATGAAATACACGATAATGCTGTCGTTCCTCATCGTTTCGGCCGCTTGCTCCAGGGCTCCCTCGCAGAAGCCCGCCTCTGGGCCGGAACCGGCGGCCGCGCCGCCTCAGGCCGCCCTGCCCGTCACCCGGCTCGCTTTCCCGGACGGGGCGAGCATCACCGTGGAGGTGGCGGACACGCCCGAGGCGCGGGAAAAGGGCCTCATGTTCCGCCGGGCCATCCCCCAAGAATACGGGATGCTCTTCGTCTTCCCCGAGGAGCAGATGCTTCAGTTCTGGATGAAGAACACCCTGGTGAGCCTGGACATGATCTGGCTCGACGGAGAGCGGCGCGTCACCGGAGTGCATCCGGATGTCCCCGCGTCACGGGAGGACGCCACGGAGGCGGAGCTGGCCCGGCGGACAGGGACGGGAAAGTTCGTCCTGG
>CAYHRV010000195.1:0-6350 GCA_964359165.1 uncultured Elusimicrobia bacterium | reverse complement strand
CCGATGGACCGGGAAAGGAAGAACGCGACCAAAAGAGACAAGGCTAAAAGGCCGGCCGTGAGGCCGGCGAGTGTCCGGCGCATGGGAGCGAGCTTGCGCATCGCCTTGGTCAGGGGCAGCCCCATGCGCACCGCGCCCACGATCCCCTTGGGGGTGCGCACGGGCATGGCCACGTAGATCATCTCCGTCTGAAGCACGTTGCTCTTGCGTATGTCCAGGCCGCGCTTTCCGGCGAGCGCGCCCTGCACCTCGGGCCTGTCGGAGTGGTTGGTCAGCAGGGGGAGCGCGTCCGCGTTGACCTCCGAGTCGGCCAGTATCCGTCCGTCGGTCTGGATGAAGGTGACCCGGCAGATGCAGGCCTTCCCATAGGCCTCGGCCACCTCATGGAGCCGCTCCTCGGACTTGCGCGCGAAGAGCGGGTTCTCGGGCAGGGAGGCGAGTATCTGGGCCTGCGTCTGCAGGCTGTAGGCGAGCTCGTGGATGAAATATTTCCGCATGACCCCGGTCAGGGAGGCGTTCACGGCCGCCATGCTGAGCGCCGTCATGCCGCAGAGGGCCAGGGCGAGCTTGACGAAGAGCCGGCTAGGAATCAGGGATTTCATCGACGATGGTCCACAAAATCTGGAAATTATTGACTGGGGTCGATCAAGCCGCTTTCGAGGAATCCTTTTTTGGATTCGTCCCACCAGTAAAGGCTGGGATAATATTCCCCGGGGATCGAGGCATGAACATCTAAAGCGGCTTTTTCAAAAGCATCCGTCTGTAAAATCACTTTTCTGATGGCGGATTCCCCCAATTCATAGACCTTCCCTTTGGGTTGAAAATGTAAAATATCAAAAGCAAGCCGTGGTATTGATTTCCCCTTTTCCCTCAATTCATGGAAATAAGTGCTTTCCTTAATCGGAGTGACGACATAAGCGGAATTGTCCGAGGACACCACCGCCAATACCTTGGGGCCATGAGTATCGTGTCCCGCCAATACCGCATCAATTTTTCCGTCTCCATTAAAATCGCCGATAACGGCGGCGGGGGTGGATTGAAGAGAGAATTTATAGGGGCGGATATATTTGGCCGGGTAATCGGATTGTTTCCATAACGCAAAATCCGGGTTATAGGCATTCAAGGTTTTTTGAATTGCGGTGGAGAGCATAACGTCGAATTCAATGTGCATGCCGGCTGCATCATAGGGTGGGAGAGGAAGCTGTTGCTTTACGAGTGCCGGGCCGATGACAAGCGATCCAACCCCATGTTCTTCGGCATCGCCTGGGCGGCCGGCAAACGAAACGACCAACAACAACAGCAGTGGCAACGGCTTCCCTTTCGCCACGGGAGTTTACTCGCAGTCTCCAGCTTCTGGGTTCTCAGGGAAACGCGGCCCCAATTCGATGCATTCCTGTGGAATTGGAGGCGCAATGCAACAGTCCACGAGCTTTTCATCGAAATCATCCTTGTAGGTGGAATTTTTCTGTGTGAGGTGGTAATGCGGAGCTTCCTCAGGGGCATCTCCTTCGGATTGGACGCGGGCATATTGGCAGAGATTGTTAATGAATTTCAGCCGATTTCCATATTTGACCCGTCGCTTGGAAACGTCCGCATTGGTTCCATATCTGTGACCTCTGTGCGGAAGCCGCCAGTTTTGGTTGACATCAAAGAGCCCGCCCCAGGGTAAACTCATATCGTTGAAATGCACAACTTCGGAAAAAGGGCATTCCAGATTCCAGGCCGCAGCCATTTGGTCGAGTTGAGCTCTAAATTGGGGAACAGCATAATGGTTCCACGGATGCCAGGGTTTCTCTCCTTCCAGAACATAGTGCGGGCTCGGCCCCAGCTCCTCCAGCCCCGCGATCGCCACTATGGCTGTCTGTTCTATCGTCTCGCTGCACCAGCCCGACAGGGAAAGGGTCGCCTTCAGTTCGGAAGCGAATTCGGGGGTCAGGAATTGCCATGATACCGGCGTGTTTCCTGGGATATTCCTTTGGCATGCCGGACCCCCTATCGGGACAGTCGTCGGCATCCCTTCCGAATGCTCATGGCCGAAAGCCGTGGTGACTTCAATAGTGATGCAAGCGTCATAGGGTCGAGGATTTTCCCCTTGGCATGATCCGCTGGTGGAGTATACGGTGCCGGGCAACAATACTCCCGCCCTAGCCGGATCGTTGCCGCGGCTCGAGGAGGTGCTGCCTAGGGGGTGCGCGATGAAGGAAAAAGCGGGTGTCGAGACCATGAGGCTCGGAGCAAATTCCGCAGGAGGGCGGGGGGTGGCGAAGTCCCATGGAATCGCCCTCAAGGGCACGCCTTGCATGTTTTCAAAACCTTGTTCCTCGGAATTTCTTATCTGCTCGGCGGTTTCGGCTCCCGTGGGAATAGGGGTGATTTGCGCGAAGAGAAATAAAAGGGAAAAGGCGCAGAAGGTGCGGGTCGAGGATTTCCTTTGCATGGGGGCCTCCGGGCGATGAGTCCATTATAACATGTGCCTGGGAAAATAATTATACACGAGGTCTTACTCCTTAGGCCGGAGGTTCCAGGTCAGCGACAACAGCAAGGCCGCGAAAGCGGCGCAGGCCAGCACGCAGGTGAGCGCGGGCCCCCAGCCGTGGTGCTGGGCGATCCAGCCGATGCCCTTGCCTTGGACGACGCGGCCCAGGTAGCCGAAGAGGCCGACGAAGCCCGCCGCCGTGCCCGCCGCCTCCTTGGCCGTCAGGTCCAAGGACATCACCCCCAGCATCATGACGGGCGCGTAGACGAGGAAGCCGATGAGGGAGAGGAGGGCTAGATCGAGCCAGAGCATCCCGGGCGGCGTGAGCGTGAGCGCCCAGAAGACGAGGACGCAGGGCGCCATGCAGGCCGCGCTCACCAGACCGCGCCGCCCGCCGATGCGGTCGGAGAGCCAGCCGGTGGCCAGCATCCCGAGAGCGCCGGAGAACTCGAGGAGCAGGGTGCTCAAGCCCCCGTGGCCCAGGGAGGCTCCCTTGACCTCCTTGAGATAGGTCGGGCCCCAATCGAGCATGCTGTAGCGCGCGATGTAGACGAAGAAGTTGGCGAAGGCGATGAGCCATAGCGTCTTGTTCGGGAGGATATGGCGCTTGAAGATGCCTTCCGGGACGCCGCCCGCGGCCGAGCGGTCGTGGGAGGGCGGCGGCTCGCCTAAGTGCTCCTCGATGGTCGGCAGGCCCAGGGAGGTCGGAGCGTCGCGCATGCGCCAGGCGAGGTAGGCCGAGCCGGCCAGGGCGAGCAGGCCGGGGACGAAGAAGGCAGAGCGCCAGCCCCAGCAGGATGCGGCCCAGGCGGCGATGACTCCGACGAGGCCTCCGCCCGCGTTGTGGGCCATGTTCCAGAACCCGAAGACGGCCCCGCGCTCCTTGAGGCCGTACCAGTGCGCCAAGCTCGTCGCGCAGGGGCCGTAGCCCATCCCCTGGACGAAGCCGTTGACGGCCCACAGAGCCAGATGGAGGCGGAAGTCCGAGGAGGCTCCGAAAGCGAAATTGAGGCAGGCCGTCAGCGCCAAGCCCAGCGCGATGAAGCGGCGCGGGCTGGAACGGTCCGAGCACCACCCCATCGCCAGCTTCCCGACGCCGTAGGAGATCGCCGTCGCGGCGAGGATGTCCCCGATCATGGACTTGTCGTAGCCGAGCCGGGCCCCCATCTCGGCTGAGACCACGGGCAGGTTGTTGCGCACGAGATAGTAGGCCGCGTAGCCGATGAAGGCGGCCTCGAGGATGCGGCGGCGGCAGGCCGGATAAAGCCGGCGGCACTCTTCCGGCGGCAGGCGCTGGAGAGGCGGGGCGGGTTTCAGGAAGTCGAAGAGGGACACGCGGTCCGTGGAGATCAGCGTCAAGGCCGGAGATAGGCTCCCTGGGTTTTTCTATAGATCTCGAAAACGGGGTTGGCCGGGGTCTCGGACCAGTGGACGCGCAGCCAGGGGACGAGGAAAGGCCTCTCGAAGGTCTCGACCTTCTCGTAGGAGGAAAGGACGGCCAGGGCCTGGGGCCTGCGAAAGAGCTTCGGCTGAAAAAGGACGAGGAAGTCGGGAAGCTTCTCCCGGGGCAGGGTCTCCGCGTCGCGATAATCGAGCAGGGAGAGGCTGTTGCGGTCGAGGCGGAAATAGGGCGCGTTGGCGGGCCGGGGAAGCTCCCAGAGCCCGATGGAGGCGCCCTCGGGCACGTTCTCCTCGAGCCAGCGGCCCGCTTGCCGATAGGTCGAGGCCTCTCCCGCGGCGGCGGAAAAATTATTCGACGCCGTGGCCGCCGAGAGCGTCAGATGGAGTCCCATCGCGGCCGCCAACGCGGCCCACGCCCTCTTGCCCAGGGGTTCCCTCAGGCGCGTCAAGAGAGAGGCGGCCAATAACCCGCCCAGGGGGATGAGTGCCATGCAGTAGCGCATGCCCCGCTCCTGGTAGGCGGCCGCGGAGTAGTACACGGGGAGAAGAGCGAGCACGAAGCAGGAGGCCAGGAGCATGAGCTTATCGTCGCGTCGCTCCTTGAGGATCAGCCCCAGGCCCAGGAACGCGGCCAGTTCCACGGGCCAGGTCAGGGCCAGACGCAGGGGGATGGCCGCGAAACGGAAAAGGGCGAGGGGGTGGAACTCCGAGTAGCTCTTTTGCACCGAGAGCTCGGCCCAGACATCCTTCCAGTCGCTCAGCCAATAAGGATTGACCAGGAAAAAAACCGCCGCGGCGGCCAGCGCGGCGAACACCATCCCCCGCGATTCTTCTTTTAGGTCTCCTTCCTTTCGCCTAAGCCGTATCCACGCCGCCGCCGGGATGAAGAGGCAGGTGAACACGGAGAGCGAGAATGTGCCCACGGCCCCCCCGGCCGCCGCGCCGGCGGCCGCGTAAGAGATTGTTTTTCCCACCCTCAATATCCGCAGGCATAAGAAGAACGCGAGCATCGTCCAGAGCGGCCAGAGCGTATGCTGCTTCATGAAATGCGCCTGCGTCAGCGCGGCCGGGGAGAGCGCGTAGACCGAGGCCGCGATGAAGGCTCCGGCCCCGGGCAGCAGCTCCAAGCCGATCCGGTAGGTCAAGAGCACCCCCAGGAGGAGCGCGGCCAGGGAGAAGAGCCTGCCGGAGAGATAGAGCCCGGCGAGCCCCTCCGGCTGGGCCAGATAATCCTCCAGGGAATGCGACAGCCGCCCCACCCCCGCCAGCGTCCAGGCCCCGATCCAGGCCCCGAGGGGATAGAGATAGCCTCCCCCGTAGAGGTACATGCGCGGCCGAAAGTCGAGGCTCTTGGGCCTCATCTTGCCGAAGAGGAGGAGGAAGGTCTGCTCGTCGTCATGCCCGGTGCGCAGGTAGAAGGAGCGCACCGGATTTTGGAGCAGGTCCGGCGGGTAGGCCCAGCCCGCGCGCGTCGTCTGCAGGCCCTGGAAATTGGTGAGCTCCTGGGAGGCGGTCATGAGATTCTCGCCGAGCGCCGCGTGCATGCGCGTCCAGCTCTCCTGGAGCTCATGATGAAAAGCCGGGGTATCGAGACCGGGGGGAAGGATGAGCGCTGCGCGCTCCTTAGAGGGCAGACACCACCGGATCCCCCAAAGGCCGAAGAACAGCGTCAGAGCGGCGAGCGCGGCGCGCGCCTTCATCGCGCTCTCGCGTAGAGCGTCACGACATCGCGGAAATTGAAGCGGATGCCCGCCTCGCCCAGGCGCGTGCCTTTGAGCAGGCGGTAGAAGGGGTCGACGAGGAAAGAAGGCAGGATGTAGCTCAAGCGGAAGAGACAGAGCGTCAAAGAGGCCCAGCGCGGCTCGTACTCGGCGCGCAGCACCTCGAAGCCTTCCTGCTCGAGCAGGCGGGAAAGCCCCGCCCGGGAGAAGTACCACAGATGCGTGGGCGGGATGTAGATGTACCAGCGCGGCCCCAGGAGCCCGGCGAAGCGGCTGGACCGGTCCCCCTGGAGCACCGAGAGCAGGCCTCCGGGCTTGAGGAGCGAGCGCGCTTTCTTGAGCACCGCGCGGGGCGAGCTCACATGATCGAGCACGTCGAAGAGGGTGAGCGCGTCGAAGGAACCTTCTGCGCCGGGATACTCCAGCACGCCGCCCGCGAACACGGCCACTTCCTTGGGTGGGGGGGAGTCCTTGAGCAGGTCCGTGGAGACTTCGATGCCGTGCTTCTCCCAGTGCGGGCCCAGCGCCGCGAGGAAAGCGCCGTTGGCGCAGCCCACGTCCAGTATCCTGCCGCGCGGCACGAAGGATTCGATGATCTTCCTGCGGGAAGCGAAGTTCCTGGCCAGGAAGGCGGATTCGGCCGAATAGTCGGCGTAGCCGAACTTCGAGCGGTTGCCCTTGAAATAGTCGAGCGTGTAGGTCCCCCGGATCGCCTCCTCCCCGGGCATGGGATCGATGAAGGCCGTGTCGCA
>CAYHRV010000194.1:0-6358 GCA_964359165.1 uncultured Elusimicrobia bacterium | reverse complement strand
CTCTTTGGCCACAAGCACATTTTATGAAAAAGGTTGACTCATGTGCCCACCCCTACCGCGCGGACAGTCGCGGGTCTTACCCCCTGTCCGCGCGATGGCAGTGATCAGAAGGACAGCGAGTAGCGCAGGGCGACGGTGCCCTCGCTGAAGCTGCGGGCGGAGGAGACCTTGTCCGTGTTCTTGTTGTAGCCCACCCCGAAGGTCAGCGTGTTCTGAGGACTGCGCGCCCAGGTGAACTCCGAGTTCGCCGACAAGGTCTGCGCGTCGGCGGGGAAGGTGGGCGAGGTGTTCTTGACCGAGCTATGCGCCCCCCATATCTGCCCCGTCCAGCCGGTCCGGATGGGGAAGGAGACGCTCGGAGAGACCGATAGGCTCGAGCGCTTGGAGCCGTCGACCTTGTCCTTGGACTGGGAATTGCTCACGCCGAAGCTGGAGTTCATGCTCCGAGGCAGGGCCAGGTTGGCGGTCAAGGACAGGGTCTGCGAGTCCAGGTCATGGGCGAGCTTGTTCTTGTCCTTGAACTGGCTCATCTGCGCGCCCAGGGAGGCGCTGTGCCGGCCCAGGGCCTGGGAGACGCCCAAGCCCATGGTCGTGGTCTGGTTGTCGAGCGCGGTGGCGGGCTTGCCCCGGGCCGTGTTCAAGGAGAGATTGAAGCCCAGGCCGGTGCCGGTGGGAAGCTGGAGGGCGTTGCCCACGGTCACGAGCCTCTGCGTCGTCGTCACCCGGCTGGGGTCGGAGGCGAGGTTGTCCTGATATTGATTGCCGCCCAAGGACAGGGTATAGCTCGGCAGAGGGAAAAGGCTCACGGCCGCGTCGTAGGTCATGCGGTCTCCCACCACGGAAGGCGCACCGAAAGAGACGAACCTGGGCCCCGCGCGCTGGACGAAGGTCCGGAGCTTGAAGAGGCGCCGCTCCCAGCGGAACTCCCCCTTCCAGGCCGAGTCCTTGACCCCGGGCTTGCCCGCGTCCGCCTGATAGCCCGTGTTCTCGTAATCGGCGCTGAGCACGGTCTTGGCCGCCGGAGTCCAGGCGAGCCCCGCCCCGTAGCCCGTGTTCTTCTGGGGCAGGAGGGAGGGGCCGCGAAAGTCGTTGGATTTGGGGTCCGAAGACAGGGAGCCGATCTCGTCGGCGCTCAGGAAGGCGTTGACCGAGGTCGTGAGGCTGTCGGCGAGCGAATACGCGCCCTTGGCCGCGTACATGCTCCGGGCGTAGCGGCCGTTGGTCGCGGCCGTGCCCGCCTGGGAGGTGATGGTCTGCCCGCCGGCCAGGGTCCAGGAGAAGCGCTCCTTCCTCTGCTCGAGCATGGCCCCGCGCATGCCCTGGCCGGCCACCGAGAGCGGACTCAAGCTCGGGGACACGTCCCCGGCGTAGATCGTCCCCCAGGGCGCGTAATAGTTGAGCACGATGATGAACGGGTCCACGACCTTGCCCGCCTCGTGCAGGAGGTAGGCGTTGAAGAGATAGGAGGAATCCTTGACCTTGCCCACGGTGTTGATGGTGGTCGCTCCCCCCGGCCGCCGCCATTTGTCGCGGCTTGAGTTCTTGAAAGCCAAGGTGACGTTGCCCTCCATGCGGTAATCCTGCACCTCGGGCGTGGGAGGCAGGGGCTTCTCCACGATCTGGAAGGGCTTATAGTCGGAGGTGAGCAGGTTCTTGGAGTCCTTGACCAGGAAGATGCGGTAGAGCCTGCGCCCGACGGCCGTATCCGGAACGAAGAAGGGCAGCGACACGGCCGCGACCGCTCCCGGGGGGATCGTCTCCTGCGGGGAGACCTGGTCGGTGCGCGCCAGCATCTTGTATTCCAGGTCGTAGATCTCGGCGACCCAGTAGTAGCTGCCGATGGGCCACTGGTCGGTGCCGGTGTTCACGGCCAGGGCCTGGATGGCCAGGGTCTCGCCCGCCTGGACGGGGTCGGGAGCCGGGACGGTGAACTGGAGGCTCGCCGAATCGCCCGCCCAGGCTTGGACAGCGGCCACGAAGGCCGCCGTCAGCAAGAGGACGAGTTTCCTCATCATGCCGTACATGGTGTCTTGGCCTTCCCCATTATCCCGTCCTCGCGTTGAATTCTATTGAATTCGACGCGAGGGCTGTCCTCACTTCTTTTCAAACTTCATCTTGATCTTCTTGCCGTCCTTCATCTCTATCTCGACGGCCTTCGTCTTCTCCGCCTCCTTGCGCAGCTTCTGGAGGTTGTTATCAAGGTCGCTGACCGCGACCCCGTTCTGCCAGGTCCCGTACTCCTGCGGGGAGAGCGTCCGGGGGGCGGAGGGGGCCGCGCCCGGCCCCGCCACCTGGGATATCTGCCCGGCGCTCAGCGACTGCCGTCCCAGGTCGTTGGAGATGTCGACAACGCCGTCGTAAACCTTGACCGTCATGCGCTCGTCGACGTCCACGTCGGCCTCGGTGCCGCGCACCGAGCAGACGGCCAGGTTCGAGCGCAGGCGTATCGTCGACATCCCATGAAGCCGCTTCGTCCATATCTGGCCGAGCTTGGTCATGAGGCTCGCCTCCCGGCGGCCTCCGCCGGATTCCATCTCGAAGTTGGAGCCCTCGTTGATGCGGACCTCGACGCCGCCCACGAGGGCCACGGCCACCTGCTCGCCCTTGCCGGTCTTGACCACGTCGCCCTCGTAGACCATCACGCTGTTCTTGAGCCGTTCGGTCTTGGAGGTCGCGATGCGGGTCACCTCCGGCTTGCCGGTGACCCCGGTCACGATCCCGACCACGATGCCCTTGCCCGCGGCCGCGCCCGAAAGGAGCGGCTTAGACGCCAGGATCGTCCCGATCAACGCGGCCGCCAGCAGAGCCTTGCTCCAAGTCCCGTTTTCCATGATCCTCTCCATGCGACCGGCTTATTTCAGAAGCTCGAACTTCACGTCCAGCCCGGACTTGGGTATCACCCGCAGGACATAGGGCACGGTGGCGCGCGCGGCGGCCTTGCCTTCGCGCGCCGCCAGCTTATAGCGCACGACCACGCCGCTCAACGAGGTCGCCACGGCCTCTATCTCCAAGCGTTCCGCCGGGTCGTTCTTCCCGCACACGATCCCGACCACCATGACTTTCTCGAAATCCAGCTCCGGAGGCGTCCCCTCCCCCACCCGTTTCCACAGCTTCTCCCAGTCCTTGGGCGAATCCACGGCGAGGGTCTGGGCCGCCTTTCCCGAAGGCAAAGCGAGACCGGACCATTCCGTCCCGACCGAGGCCCCCTTGGGGGCGGAGGGCGCTTTGGCCGCGCCGCTCGAGGCTGCTTGAGCCGGCGGGGGAGGAGGAGGCGCCGCCATCCCCGGCAAGGCCGCCGGGGGCGGGGCCGGCGGAGCCGGCGGCGGCGGAAGCGGAAGCGGCGGCGGCGCGACAGGCGCCGGAGGAGGCCCGCTCAGAGTGACCCCCACCTCTCCCTTCCTCAACCCGTCGAGGAGAGCCGCCAACTCGTCTTGGTTGAGCTGCCCTTCCATGCCGACCAGGCTGTAGCCGTCCAACTCCGCGGTGAGGCCCTTCTCCTTGAGGAGCTCGCTGATGGCCTGCCACACCTGCTCGGGACCCAGGAGGGCGCTCGGGCCGAAGATCGGCTTCTTCTCCTCCCCGGGAACGGGCGCCTTCGGGGCGGAAACGGTCAAGGTCTTGCAGTTGTTGGGGACCATGTCGTCGAATATCTCGACGCAGGCGATGGCCAGGCTCTCTCCCTGGCCCGGCGGCAGGCTCGCCGGGAGTTCATACTCCTTGGAGTCCCCCGGATTGAGCACCGGGATGATCACGGGCGTGCCGGGCGCCGGGACGCCGCCGATCCCGAAGCGGAGCTGGACGTTGCTCTCCGTGGTGCTCCCCTGGTTCTTCACCGAGACGCGGAAGGGGATGACCCCGGCGCCTCCGCCGACGGGGGTGATCTCCAGGAGCACGACGGCGAGGTCCTTGGTCATCGCGGCCGAGAGCACGGAGAATGAGAAGGGGACCTCGCTGGCGGCCATGGCGTTGCCGTTGGCGTCCAAGCCCTCCACTTTCCAGTAGTAGATCTGCCCCAGGGAGAGGCGCTGGCGCGAGTCGGAGGGGTTCTGGGGATAGCTGAGGAAGGTCTCGCCCGAGCCGGTCTCCTGGGAGAAGAGCGAATTATAGAACGAGGGATTATCCCCCACCAGCACGCGGTAGCGCGTCGCTCCGCTCGAAGCCCAGCGGAAGGTGAGGGGGCTGTCGGAGAGGTCGCGCGAGCCGTTGGGCGGATAGACGAGCAGGATGTTGGGGGAAGAGAGCGTGAAGGACGCCGTCTGCTCCACGGCGGACCCGTCGAGCGAGGCCTGGGCCTTGAGGGTGTATACCCCGGGCCCGCTGTAGAAGCCGGAGATCGGCACCCCGGATACCTGGCTCGCCGCCGTTCCCACGCTGCCCGGCACCGCGTTGCCCGCGTGCTCGAAGACCTGGGAGCCGGTGGGAGAGAGCACGGTGAAGCGGAAGACGATGCGGTTGGCGCTGGCCGCCCCGTTGTGGACCCTCTGCTGGAAGACGATGCGCTCGTTGTTGGAGAAGATCGCGCGGGGAGCGCCGGCGCCGTCCAAGACGGCGACGCCTTGGACGGAGAGCAGCCCCGCCGACGCGGGGGCGGCTAGAAGGAACAACACCGCGCAAAGCACTTTTCTCATTTTCGCTTCGTTGTTAATTATATCCATAAAGTACGAAGTATTTGTTAATAAACACAGTGACTTTCATTACCGCTCGCCGCAGGAATGCTATAGTCCTCGCGTGAAACTACGCTGCGACCTGCACATCAACGGAGGCTCGCGCAAGCTCATCCTGGTCCCCTCCAGCACGGAGACCGCGGAGCACCTGGGCCTCAGGCTCTCGGCCGTGCTCCTCTTCTGGGCTCAGGACCCTGTCATGGAGGCCAGTCTCAAGCACCCCTCCCTCGCCGGGCAGGAGTTCCAGCCGGACCTGATCGCTTTCGACGAGACCGGCGCGGTCAAGCTCTGGGTCGAATGCGGCAAGACCGCGCTCCACAAGCTCAAGAAGCTCACCCGCCGCTACCCGGACGCGCGCATCCTGGTGCACAAGCCCTCCCCACAGGACGCCGCGCGCTTCAGGCATGAGCTGGAGACCCGCCTCGACCGCCACGGCTCCGTCGAGATACTGGCTTGGCCTGAGGGACGCTTCAAGGAATGGCTGGGCGCCCTGCGCGAGAACAACGAGGCTTACGGCGAGTCCGACGAGCGCTCCCTCAACCTTGTCCTCAACGACCACCCCGTGGCCGTGGACATGCTCTCGTTCTGAGACCTTCGAAAAAGAAAAGCCCGCCGCCGGGTCTGTACCGGGGGGCGGGCTTTTCCGTTTACGCTCGCGTCACCAAGAGAAGGCTTGCAGGGCCGAGGACGGCGTGTAGACGACGCGCGTCGTCTCGCCCCGGTCCACCTGCTTCTCGGTCGAGATCTTCCCCACGCGCTTGAAGCTCCACTTCACGTAGTATTTCTTCCCGGTCTTGAGCTTGTCGATGATCAGCGAGCCGAAGTCCACGAAGTAGGAGTCCGCGCCGGGGAAAGGGATCTCCTTTTCGACGATGGTGGTGTCGAACCAGCCGGGGACTTCCTGCTTGAGCGCCACCTTGAGCAGGGTCTTCTCGCCCTTGTAGAAGGACGCCCACTTGTCCTTGAAGGACAGGGCGAGGCTCCGCTGATGATTGAGCGGGGCCTCCGCCGAGATGCCCGCGGAGTCCGGGTCCATGGGAAGCCGCTTGCCCGGCAGGAGCGTGAAGAGCCCGCCGGCCTCCGAGATCTTGTACTCATAGGCGCCCTTGACCACATAGGCGTCGAGCCAATGCCCTTCCAGGCAGACTTCCACGGCCTCGCGCTCCCAGGGGAACACCGGCAGGCGCGGCTCGATCTTGACCTGCACCTTCTCGCGGTGCGTGAAGCCGGGACGCTCCCAGCAGTCGCGGTGCCCGCCGCCCTCGCGCGGGTTGCCGGGGATGTTGCGGCACTCCTCGACGTACTCGGTGCTCGAGAGCCACGCGGGCTCGGAGACCGCAGCGCCTTCCAGGCCGAAGGCTAAGCGCACGCAGTCGCGGGTGGCCCGGATGGAGGCGGCCTGCACCGGCTTGGCCTCCGGGGCTGCGGCTTCCTTCTTGGCGCCCTCGCGGGCGGAAGCCACTATGGCGGAGACATCCAATCCCTGATCAAAATCCAGGGAGAGTTCCTCGGCCGAGGCCGGAACGCTCGCGGCAAGCGCGAACGCCGCGGCGGCAATGAAGCGGATCGTCGTCATCTGGCACCACCTCCGTACGACTTCCAGGGACAAAGGTCCTGGCTTGAATATAGGACTATTGTACCACAGCTGTCCCAATAAAATTTCTTCTAAAACGCCAGTTGAAGCTGCAAGTCGT
>CAYHRV010000193.1:0-6370 GCA_964359165.1 uncultured Elusimicrobia bacterium | reverse complement strand
CAGAGCCTTTTGATCCAGTTGCAGAACGCGGCGCCTTCGGCGCCAGCGCCGCTCTCGGGGACCGGCACGCTTTCTACGCGGGACATGAGCCAAGTACTCTCCTGGAGCGCCCCGCATGATTCTGACGGAGACTCTGTGACCTACATGCTGGCTGTTTCAACGAACCCTTCCCAACTCTCGGCCGTCCAGACCTCTACCGCCACGACCTACACGCTGGGTTTCATGTACGGAACCACCTACTACTGGCAGGTCACGGCGAAAGACGGCTTCGGCGGCACGGCAGTCTCCGGGTTGCAGACCTTCTTTCCGGCATTCCGCAACTCGCCGCCCACTGTGCCGCTGAATCTCAGCAAGAGCGGCACGATTCCGTACCACGGCCGGACCCCCGCGCTCTCGTTCTTCTGGCAGGAGTCTTCCGACCCGGAGGGGGACCCGTTCACCTACAGCATCTATTTCGGCACGGACAGCGCGCGCCTACGGCTTCTGAGCGGCGCAGCGCTGGGGTATGCGCTCTCCAGCGTGGCACTCGACACCGCCTACTACTACCGCATCGTGGCCACGGATATCTACGGCGCGGCATCGTCTTCGTCCCTCAACTGGGTCTACTTTCAGTTCACGAACAGCGCACCCGGGGCGTTCGATCCCGTGGGACCCTCGGGCCCGGTCGTCACGCGAGATGCCAACCAGACCCTCTCTTGGACTTCCTCCCAGGACCCTGACGCGGACCCAGTAGCCTACCGAGTCACCCTTGGCACTTCCTCATCGTCTTTGAACCACCTGCTGGACACCACCCAGACGACAGCCCTTCTGACAGGACTCTCATTCGGGACAAGCTATTACTGGCGGGTGGAAGCCTTCGACGGGCTGGGCGGGACCACGACGGTCAACGGTGGAACGCAGAGCTTTGCGCCAGCATTCCGAAACTCTTCACCCTCGGTCCCGGCCTATCTCAGCACGGCGGCGGTATATGGTCTGCATACCCTGACTCCCCGGGTCGCATTGAGCTGGACGGCCTCCCAGGATGCGGACAATGACCCAGTAACGCAGATGCTTGAGGTCCGCACGGCGACGGGAGCCTGGCTCCCGATTGGGCTGGGGGCTTCGACGAGCTTTGCCTTGGACCCCCTGTTCGACACGACCTATTACTGGCGGGTGTCCGCGGCGGACCCATTCGGCGGGGTCTCCGCCGGCGCTTGGTCCTCCTTCATCGTCCGCTTCGTCAACCGGCCGCCGGAGAGCTTCGCGCCCCTTACGGGCACGGGGACCTTGGCGACGCGCGCCACTACCCAAGTCCTATCCTGGGAGCCCTCCGTTGACCCAGATGGCGATCCGGTGCTCTATGGTCTTCGTCTTTCCACTGAGCCGGGATATCCGCCTCTCATCCGGGTTTCCACGGCCGCCGATTTCACCCTCTCCTTTCAGAACGGCGCCACTTACTACTGGACCGTGGAGGCCTACGACGGCCTGGGCGGGACCAGGACGGTCATGGGGGACCTGCTGACCTTCCACCCGACCTTCCTCAATGAGCCGCCTTCGCCCTTGAGCCTGAGGACTCCTTTCACGGCGTCTCCCGTCGTGAACACGATGGATAAGACCGTGTCGATATCCTGGGAGCAAGTGACGACCCCGCAGGATGATCCGGTCACGTACACGGTCTACCTCGGCGATTCTCCAGATGCGCTTGAGGTGTTGGCCCGAATCGGCCGGGAACCGGCTGCGGGCGCCCGGTTGTCGGTCCTTTCCGTCGAGGCCAAGCCGCAGTCATACGTCGAGCAGGACGGAAGAACCATCCGGCTCCGGCTAACCGGCCTAACCTACTACCGCTCCTACTACCTGCGCATCGTCGCGTCGAACCCCTACGGGGCTTCGAGCGTCACCCCCCTGGAGACGTTCTCCCTTAGCCCCCAGGGCGGCTTTCCCAAGGCGTACAACTACCCCAATCCGTTCAGCCCGGGCCGCGGCGGGACGCGCATCGTCTTCAACGCTCCGCCTTCGGGCTATGCCCGCGCCGTCGTCTCGGTCTACTCCGAGCTGCAGGACCTTCTCTTCCGACGAGAGTACACGAACATTCCGCCCGGCGTCAGCGAGGTGCCTTTTGACGGCCGGGACAAGTACGGCCGCTCCTTTTTCAACGGCAGCTACATCTGCCGCGTGCATTTCGAGGGACCCGACGACAAGGAAACCTTCTATCTCCTGGTGGTGAAATGATTCAGATGCTCCTACAACTGCTCTCACTGTACCTCGGCGGCGTCCCCGCTTGCGCCCAAACCGTGGGGGCGACCCACCTTCTGACTCGCGGGCCTGGCGCCGAGGCCGCGGCGCTGGGCAACTCCGTGGTCCCGACGGTGCGCGATCCTTCCGCGCTCTACTGGAATCCGGCTGGTCTCGCGAACGCCGGAGGGATGGTGTCCGGCGAGCACCTCTTTCTCTACGACGGGGCCCGCTACGATTTCATCGGGCTTTCCGTTCCCTCCCGGCTCCTCACCGTGGGGCTCGGCGCCCTCCAGCTCGACCGGGGAAACATCATCGCCCGCAACGCAGTCGACGATCCAGGGACCAAGGTCTCGAACACCCAGACCGACTTCCTGGTGGGCTTCGCCCGCCGCTTAGGCGAGCGCTTCGCGGCCGGCGGCACGGCCAATATCCTTCGCTTCAACCTCGCCGGATACAAGGGCGCGGGCGTGGGCCTGGATCTGGGGGGGCAAGCCTTCCTGCCCTCCGAAGACTTCTGGGCCTTCCGCCGGCCCTTCATATCCATAGGCGCGGTGATCAAGAACCTCCTCCAGCCTGAGATCAAGCTCGCGCAAGAGAAGGAGAGCTTCCCGCGCGAGCTGAGGGGGGGCTTGAGCGTATCCTTAGCCCCCGCTTCACGCGCTTCGCTGGGATCGGGCGTCATTCACCATGACCGGGCCGAGGCGTCCATATCCTTCCGGAAGGTCGCGGGTGAGCCGGGCCTCCACCCTGGGCTTGGGTTCAGCTATTCCTACGAGAACATGGTGATCCTGCGGGTGGGTTTTGACCACGGGCTGGCGGGGGGCGTCGGTCTTAGGACCGGCGACGGGAAGTTTAGGGTGGACTATGCACTTGAGAACAAGCCTCTGTCCATGAACCACCGCTTCACTCTCTCTTATCGGTTCTTGGCGGCCCGGGGCGAGGCGCCGGCGCCCGCGGCCGAGGAAGTGGACGAGGACTACGCCCGGACGCTTGCGCGGGCCCAAGGCCTATCCCAAGAGCACTCGCTTAGAGGCCAGGGCTTTTTCAAGGAACAGCAGTACTACAAGGCCCTCGAATCCCTGCGGCTCGCGGCCCTGCTCGATCCGGAAGACGGCGAGAAATCCGCCTTCTACAGAAGAGCGCTGGAGGTGGCCCGGCGGGAGAGACTGCGGCGGCTCAACGGCGAGATGGATGAGGCTTTGGGCAAAGAGGACGGCCCCGCGACCTACATGGCGGCCGCGCGCATGCTCGCGCTCAGGCCCGGCGATCAAGAGAGGCTATTGTCGGTCTTGAGAGGGATCATGGCCCGTCCCAAGGCATCCTTGGAGCCGGCTGCCTCGGAGATATTCCGGGAGCGAAGGAACATGGCCCTGCGGATGGCTTCGGCGGGATTGGCGTCCGAGGCCCTGCGGCTTGTGGAAAGCTTAGAGGGATGCCGGACAGGCGCCACCACCCGGTGGGTGGCGGCACTCAAGGCAAAGATCGCGGCCAAAATACAGGGCCTGCGCTCCGGCCTGGAGGCGGCGGCCGATGAGGCGGAGAGCGCCGGAGCCTACGGAAAGGCTTACAGGACACTGCGCGCTCTGCGCCGGGCCTATCCGCAGGATGCCGGAATCGAACGGCGCGCGGATTCGGCACGGGGGAAGTCAGAGAGACACGCTTCTTTGAGCCTCAAGGAAAGGCTCTATCTGCGCCGTCTTTATTTCCTGGCCGCTATCCAGTACGCCAACGGCAACCCGGAGGGCGCGAGGGACATGCTGGAGGAAGTCCTGCGCCGCAATCCGGCCGACGGGCCGGGCGGCATCCTGGATGACGCCATGGCGGGCGCAGTCTTGATGGAAGAGGAAGTCAGATAGAAACGGAGGTCACGCGAATGAAACGGATGAAGGGATACCTGCTGACGGGGTTGGGCGTCATGGCCATGACCGCCCCGGCCTGGTCCGCTTACGGAAACGAGGGGCAGTTGAGCAGTTTCCTGGACCAGTCCGCGAACTGGCTGGTGACTGTCCTGGGCCCCGGCATCTTCGTGATCGGGGTCATCATGGTGGGCATCAGCCTGGCCATGGGCGACCAGGACGCGACGCGCAAGGGCGGCTACGTGCTCGGGGGCGGAACGCTCATCTTCCTGTCCCAGGCCTTCGTGGCGCTCTTGAAGAGGCTGGCGGGAGGGTTCTGAGCATGCGGTCTCCCTCGGGGTTGGTGCACGTGGGAGAATTGGCCCGGTGGTTCGTATGGGACCTGAAAAGAAGGGAGGTGAAGATGGAGCAGAGGATGGGAAGGGAATCGGACGAGGCGGAGAGGCCGGGAAGGGGGCGGCTCCCGGAGGAGAACGAGGCGCGCGTGGTGGGGCGGCTGGTCAACACCCCCAAGGTCACGGAGGTGCAGGGTCCGGGGGGGCCGGTCAAGCTGGCCCGCTTCACCCTGGCCGTCAACCGGAGCTACCGCGACTCGGCGGGCAGGCCCTGCCGGGAAACGTCCTTCATCCCGGTCGTCGCGTGGCGCTCGCTGGCCGAGACCGCCGGCGAGATGGGCAAGGGGTCCGCCCTGAGGATCGGGGGCAGGATCAAGACCTGGGAGGTCGAGGGAAAGAAGTACCGCTGGGAGATCCAGGCCAACACCCTGGAGGCCCTGGACCCGCGGACGCCGGGGCGGGGGGAACACGAGCCGGCGCATAAGGGGACGGGACGGGAGGCCGTACCGGCGTGATGGACGCCCCGGTGCCATCCGCATCGGCGCCGGGGCACAATTTGACCGCATGGAGCCAATACGAGTGTACAGAAACATCAACACCCCGGACAGGTACTTCGGGCTGGAACTGGCGGACGCCTGCGCCCTGCTCCTGGCCTTCTTCGCGGCCTTCATGGTGAACCGTGAAGGGTTGTTCTTGAACGGTCTCTTCCTGTTCCTCGTATACCTGGGCTTGCGGGCGCTCAAGCGGGGAAAGCCGCCCGGGTACCTTCTGGTGCTCGCACGGTATGTATTGATGAGCCGGTTCAAGAGGCCGCCGGACTTCGAGTCAGCCGAGGCCTGCGATCCGGCGGGGATGCGATGAACCGCGTAGAGCTTGGCCTGACGCGGCTCAGGGCCGCAATGCACGGTCCCAAGACGCCGCCCCTTCCACAGTTCCTCAACCTCTGGAGCCTTTGCGGGGACACGGTCGTAGGGGTCAATATGGACTTCTCGTCGGTTTACGAGCTGGAGTGCGAGAATATTTTCCTCATGGAACCCAGCCGCCAGGACCTGTTCACGGCCCAGTCCCGCTCGTTCTTGAACTCCTTGCCCGCGGATGCCACGCTCCAGTTCGTCGTCCAGGTCCGGCGAGGCGATCCGCAGGCGCTTACGGCGCACCGGCAGGAGGTCCTGGCCGAAAACTCTGAGGAATTCGGGCGGCTCATCATCGAGAAGAAGTGCCGGTTCATCGAAGGCCAATTCACCCAGCGTCGGCGGTATCTGCTGTTCGTGACCAGCCACCCTGGGGACCGCAAGGCGCCGATGTCCTTCATCATGCCGGGATTTACGAGGAGCGGGCGGGGGAACCTCGGCCAAGTCCATGAGACACGCATCCGAGAGCACCGAACCCTTGAGCAGATCGTCTCAGAGCGGCTGCACAACATGGGCCTGCGCTTCAAGAAACTGGAGGGACAGGAGGTCTTGGACCTCCTGTTTCACCATCTCAACCCCGGGAGGCCGAAGGGCCTGAACCTCAAGGCGATTTCGGGTCTACGCACGCTGAGGGAACAGGTGGTGCTTCACCCTCTTCGTGAAGAGTTCGACCATCTCCAGATCGCGGGAGCGTTCTACCAGGGAGTCTCGCTTCTGCGGCTGCCGGAAGTCTCCCATTCGGCCTATGTCCAGAAACTGCTCAACAGCCTCTGGCCCGATTGCGATTTGGTGCTCACGGTGCATGGCCTGGATACCGAGAAGGCCATATCCGGCCTGAAGCTCAAGAATAACATCACCCGAGCGTTGGCCTTCTCCGCCTGGAGCAAGAACTACGAAGCGGAGCAGAAGCACTTGGAGCTCGATGAGCTTATCACGGAGCTGCGCGCCACGGCCCAGAGACTCTTCCGGTTCGGCCTCTCGGTGCTGGTCCGGGGAGAAATGCGTATTCCGGCCAAATCCGGCCACCCTCTCGGGCGAAACCCAGCCAGCGTCT
>CAYHRV010000192.1:0-6381 GCA_964359165.1 uncultured Elusimicrobia bacterium | reverse complement strand
CATCCTGACGCCCATCCCTATCCTCCGGTCCCGATTCTCCCCCGCTTCATAACTGGCAGTCCAAGGGGGGGATTGACAATTAAGAAACCGTTTGTGTATAATTAGCAATCAGGACGGATGAGTGCCAACACCCATCCGAACACCTTGGAGGTATCACACAATGGCCGAAGCGACGCTCACCAAATGCAAGATCCAACCCCTGGGAGACCGCGTGCTCGTGAAGCCGCTCGAGCAGAAAGAGGTCAAGAAGGGCGGGATCATCATTCCCGACACCGCGAAGGAGAAGCCGCAGGAAGGGAAAGTCGTCTCCGTAGGCAAGGGCAAGATCGCCGATGACGGAAAGCTCTTGCCCATGGAAGTCAAGGAAGGCGACCGGATCCTCTACGGCAAGTACTCCGGCAGCGAGATCAAGATCGACGACGAGGACCACCTCATCATGCACCAAGAGGACATCCTCGGGATCCTGAAATAACCTACCTTATATAAGCGAGGCAATAACCCAATGGCAAAGCAGATCGTATTCGACGTAGACGCCCGCAAGAAGCTCCAGGACGGAGTCAACAAGCTCTTCAACGCCGTGAAAGGGACGCTCGGCCCCCGCGGCCGGGCCGTGGTCCTGGAGAAGAAGTTCGGCTCCCCCACGATCGTCGATGACGGCGTGACCATCGCCAAGGAGATCGAGCTCGAGGACCCGCTCGAGAATCTGGGCGCCCAGCTCGTCAAGGAGGTGGCCTCGAAGACGAACGACATCGCCGGCGACGGCACCACCACGGCCACCATCCTCGCTTACGCGATGCTCAACGAGGGTATCCGGAACATCACCGCCGGCGCCGATCCGATCGCCGTCAAGCACGGCATCGAGAAGGCCGTCCTCGCCGTGGTCAAGGAGCTCAAGAAGAACAACAAGCCGGTCAAGACCTGGGAAGACAAGGTCCAGGTGGCGACCATCGCCTCCAACGACAAGACCATCGGCAAGATGATCGCCGACGCCATGGAGAAGGTGGGCCACGAGGGCGTGATCACCGTCGAGGAAGGCAAGACGGCCGAGACCACCATCGAGGTGGTCGAAGGGATGCAGTTCGACCGCGGCTACGTCTCCCCCTACTTCGTCACCGACGCGGAGAGGATGGAAGCCGTGCTCGAGGACGCCTACGTCATCATCACGGACAAGAAGGTCTCCGCGATGAACGACATCCTGCCCCTGCTCGAGAAGGTCGCGCAGACCGGCAAGCCCTTCGTGATGATCGCCGAGGACATCGAGGGCGAGGCCCTGGCGACCCTGGTGGTCAACAAGCTGCGCGGCACCCTCAAGGTGGCCGCGGTGAAGGCCCCCGGATTCGGGGACCGGCGCAAGGACCTGCTCCAGGACATCGCCACGCTCACCGACGGCAAGGTGATCAGCGAGGAGCTGGGGATCAAGATCGAGAAGGCCGGCCTGGACATGCTCGGGCGGGCCAAGACGGTCAAGATCGACAAGGAGAACACGACCATCGTGGGCGGCGCGGGCAAGAAGGTCGAGATCCAGAAGCGCGCCGACGCCATCCGCACCCAGATCAAGGACACGACCTCGGACTACGACCGCGAGAAGCTCGAGGAGCGGCTCGCCAAGCTCTCCGGCGGCGTGGCCGTCATAAACGTGGGCGCGGCGACCGAGACCGAGCTCAAGGCCAAGAAGGCGAAGGTCGAGGACGCCAAGAACGCGACCAAGGCCGGCGTCGAGGAAGGCATGATCGTGGGCGGCGGCGTGGCCCTCCTGCACGCGGCCAAGGCCCTCGAGGGCCTCAAGTCCGACAACGAAGACGAGAACGTGGGCATCCGCATCGTGCGCAAGGCCCTGGAGTTCCCCATCCGCCAGATCGCGGAGAACTCCGGCCAGGAGGCCTCCGTGGTCGTCGAGCAGATCCGCAAGTCGGGCGTCAACGGCTTCGGATTCAACGCCGAGACCAACGAGTTCGGGGACCTCTACAAGGCCGGAGTCGTGGATCCGGTGAAGGTCACCCGGACCGCACTCGAGAACGCGGCGTCCATCGCGGGGACCGTGCTCACCACCTCCGTCCTGGTGGCGGACATCCCGGAGAAGAAGAAGGAGCCCGCGGGCGGACACGGCCACAACGACATGTATTAACCCCAAAAGCCCCCGGCGGGAAACCGCCGGGGGCTTTTTTGTTTTATTGGAATTCCTTTATGTCGTAGACCCGGCGGGGGGGGCGCAAGCCACCCCGCCCGTGTTCTTCTGGTATCCAAAAGTCCCTTGTATTATGCTGGGCGTATTTGCTAATTTTCGCGCCTGATTTGGAGATTCCCTCGAAATCTGATATAATGGCGTTTCTGATCCTGGGAAAAAGGCGGCGTTTCCGGGCATGATCCTTGAAAGATTGAGCGCGATCCGCGGACGCATCGCCGACGCCGCCAAGCGGAGCGGACGCCCGGACCGGCCGGTGGAGATGATCGCGGTCGTCAAGAAGGCTCCCATAGACGACCTCCGGCTCCTGCTCCGGGAAGGCACGCTGAGCTTCCTGGGGGAAAACCGCATCCAGGACGCGGCCAAGCGGCGGGAGGCCCTGGGTCCGGAGGGAGCGGGCAAGCCATGGCGCTTCATCGGCCGCCTGCAGACGAACAAAGCCAAGCAAGCCGTGAGCCTCTTTGATTGGGTGGATTCCGTGGACGGGGTGGAACTGGCCGAGGCGCTCGACGCGAGAGCCGCTCAGGCGGGCAAACGCCTTAAGGTTTTGCTCCAGGTCAAGCTGAGCGACCGGGAGACCCAGGGGGGAACGACCCCCGGGGAGCTGGAAGCCCTGTTGGGGCGGGTGAGGTCCCTGCCGCATCTGGAGCCGCGGGGGTTGATGGCCATCGCGCCCATGCTCGAGCCGGTGGAGGGGCTCAGGCCCCACTTCCGCCTCATGCGGACGCTCTTGGACAGGCACTTCGCCCCGGAGAGCGAGCCCGTCCTCTCGATGGGCATGAGCCGGGACTTCGAGCTCGCCGTCGAGGAGGGCGCCACGCTGGTGCGGATTGGGTCGGCCCTTTTCGACCCGTAGACGGCGCCGGAACCGATTTCTTAAGAGAGGCGTAGACATAAGGGAGGAGCGAATGATCGTAAAAGTGCGTGTCATCCCGAATGCAATGGAGAACGAGGTCGTCAGCCGGATCGGCAGCGTACTCAGAGTGAAGATCATGGCCGCCGAGGTCAATGAAGAGGCCAATAACGCCCTCAGGCATTACCTCGCGGAGTTCTTCGAGGTGAGCCCCCGCGCCGTCAACATCATCCGCGGCGCCAAGGGCCGCGAAAAGACGGTCGAGATCACCGGACAGACGGAGGAATCCCTCAAGCGCGTGATGGAATCCATCCCCTGATCCCCTAGCCGACAAAACACCCTGGACGGCGCTCCGTCCAGGGTGTTTTGTCCCGTGGCCGTTTCTTTGGATTTTTTCCGATGACCCCCTCTGATATCCGTCCCATCCTCTGGCGCGAGGGCGCCCTCTACGCCCTCGACCAGCGCCTGCTTCCCCGCAAGCAGGCCTTCGTCCGCCTGGGAAGCTCCACCGAGGTCTCCCACGCCATACGCGACATGCTCCTGCGCGGCGCCCCGCTCATCGGCGTGGCCGCGGCCTACGGCTACGCCCTCGCGGCCAAGGGAGGAGGCAAAACGCCGCAGGCGGCGTTGACCCGGTTGGAGCGGGAGGGAGAGCGCCTCCTAGCCTCGCGTCCCACCGCCGTCAACCTTGCCTACGCCGTCAGGAGAATGGAGGCCCGTGCGCAGGCGCTGGCCGACCGGGGGCGCCGAGACCTATTCGCGCCTCTGCTCCAGGAGGCCCGGGCCATCCACCGCGAGGACCTGGAGATGAACCGCCGCATCGCCCGCGCCGGAGCCGCTCTCCTGGGCCGGGGCTCCACGGTCATGACCCATTGCAACGCGGGCGCGCTGGCCACCTCGGGCATCGGCACGGCGTTGGGCGTGGTGGGCCGGGCCCACGCGCTCGGCAAAGTCCGCCGAGTCTACGCCTGCGAGACCCGGCCCTATCTCCAAGGCAGCCGGCTCACGCTCTGGGAGCTCATGCGCGCGAAGATCCCCTCCGTGCTCATCACCGACAACATGGCCGCCCATCTCATGGCCACCGAGCGCATCGACGCGGTCATCGTCGGGGCCGACCGCATCGCGGCCAACGCGGACGTGGTCAACAAGATCGGGACCTACGGGCTGGCGATACTCGCCCGCCACCACCGCGTCCCTTTCTTCGTCGCCGCCCCCTCGACCACGGTGGACCTCGACATCCCCGATGGGCGAGGCATCCCCATCGAGGAGCGCAGCATCCGCGAGGTAGTGGAGGTGTTCGGCAATCCCATCGCGCCCGCCGGCGCCGTGGCCCGGCACCCCGCCTTCGACGTTACTCCGCACGCGCTTGTCACGGCCATCATCACCGAGAAGGGCGTCGTCCGCCCCCCCAACGGCCGCCGCCTGAGATCCGTCCTCGCCTCCTAGCGCGGATAGGCCGTTTGCCTCTCCGAATTGGTAGAATGGGCTTCTGCCCTATTCGGGCGGAGTCCAGATGCCTTCCGCGTTCCAAGCCGCGTTCATCACGGTCCCCGACAGGCGGACCGCGCTCGCCCTCTCCCGGGGGCTGGTGCGCGGCTCCCTGGCCGCCTGCGTCAACATACTGCCGGGGGTCCGCTCCGTCTACCGCTGGAAGGGGAAGGTGGAGGAAGCCCGGGAGCTCCTCCTGGTAGCCAAGACCCGCTCGAGCAGGTCCAAGGAGCTCATCGCCTTCGTCCGGAAGAACCATCCCTACTCGCTCCCCGAGACGGTGTTCTTCCCGCTGACGGGGGGGAACGGCAAGTACTTGGAGTGGATAGAAGAAAACACAACGGCTTCAAAGGAAGGACTAAGACACGGCGGCCCCCGGCTGGGCCGGGGGCGGACATGAGCCTCATACTCGCGTCTGCGTCTCCTCAGCGCCGCCGGCTCCTACGGAACCTTAAAGTCCCTTTCCGTGTCATACCCTCCAAGGTGGACGAGGATTGCCTGGAGAAGACCCCCCGGCGCATCGTGTCCGCGCTGGCCTTGCGCAAGGCCCGCAGCGTGGCCGAGCAGAAGCCCGGCTCCCTGGTCTTGGGCGCCGACACTATCGTGGTCTGCCGCGGGCGCATCCTCATCAAGCCCCGGGACATCGAGGACAGCCGCCGCATCCTGGGCCTGCTCAACGGGCGCTGGCACCGGGTCTACACCGGGGTGGCCCTCGTCGACTCCCGCACGGGCAAGGCCTTCTGCGCCGTGGCCGTGACCCGGGTCAAGGCGCGCCGCCTCGGCGGCTCCCAGCTCGATACGATCGCGGGCAAACACATGGACAAGGCCGGGGCCTACGCCGTGCAGGACGAGAGCGACCCCTTCATCGAGCGGATCGTCGGACCCTTGGACAACGTCATCGGCCTCCCCATGTCCGATGTGAGGCTCCTGCTCAAGCGCGCCTCCCGCGCTCGCAACAATGGAGGCCGGCGTTGAATCCGGCCACCCCGCCCCAGGCGCCCCAGCCCATCGAGGCGCCGCCTCAAGCCCCCGGCATCGCCGACCTCATCGAGGGCGCGCTCCGGGCGGCTTTCCTGCCCGACCGGGCCTTCGGGGCGTACGCCGCCCTGCCCCAGCCGACGCTCCTCGTCCTCTCGGCCTGCGCCGCCTTCTGGATCGCCCTGGGGGGCCTCATCAACGCCGTGATGGTGCAGATGCAGTTCCCCCTGACCTCCGGGGGGGGGATGCTTCCCCTCATGCTCGGCCTGGGGGCGGCCGTCCTGCTCGTTTTCGCCTTGAGCTTCCCCCTCGCCGGCCTCGTGAACATCCTGGCCCTGGCCTCGGGAGGCTCGGGGTCTTTGCGCCGCAGCTACCAGCTCGTGGCCATGTTGGGGATACTCATCCCCATCTCCCTCGGCCTCTTCTGGAGCGGGGTTCCCTACCTCTGGGTTCTCGCCACGCTCTACGGATCCTTCCTTCTGGCGCGGGGGATATCCTCTCTTCACGGGGCCCCCGGGGCCCAGTCGGGGCTGGTGGTCGGAGCATTGGGATTGGCCTTGGCCGCCGGCCAGGTCCTGGCCCAGAAGTCCATCACGCGCCTCCAGCGGGACATGGAGACCATGGGGAATCTTTACACCACCGCGCAGGGCGCGGCCTCGGCCTTGCCCGGCCGCGCGGAGGAAGGTTCCCGAGAAACGCTGGAGGACCCGGGCTCCCCGTCCTCCGGCCAGGCCGGGGAGCCTTCGGGCATCGAGATGATACGCGGGTCGCAAGCGGGTGGACCCGAGGGCGCGGCCGGGGCCGCGCCCATGCTCCGCCCGCAGGAGCAGGAGCGCATGCTCGACGACGGCCGCCGCATGCAGGAAGCCGGCTTCTCCAT
>CAYHRV010000191.1:0-6481 GCA_964359165.1 uncultured Elusimicrobia bacterium | reverse complement strand
CGCCAACCTGGCGGCGTCCCTGGCCATGGAGGGGAGCTCGGTCGGGCTCATGGACGCGGACGTCTACGGCCCCAACCAACCGCAGATGTTCGGGGTGGGGTCCTTCGAACTGACGGCCGACGACGAGAACAAGATCACGCCGCCCCTCGCCCATGGGGTCAAAGTCATGTCCATGGGCTTCCTGATGGACCCCGATACCCCGGTGATCTGGCGGGGCCCCATGCTCCATGGGGCGGTGACCCAGTTCCTCAACGACGTGCGCTGGGGAGAGCTCGACTACCTCATCGTCGACCTGCCCCCGGGCACCGGCGACGTCCAGCTCTCCCTATGCCAGACCGTCCCGCTCACCGGCGCGGTCATCGTGACCACGCCCCAGACCATCGCCCTCTCCGACGTGCGCAAGGCGGTGGGCATGTTCAAGAAGCTCAACGTCCCGGTCCTGGGCGTAGTCGAGAACATGAGCGAGTTCATCTGCCCCCACTGCCGGAAGGGTTCCCGCATCTTCAGCGAGGGGGGGGGACGGACGCTCTCCGAGAAGTTCCTCGTGCCCCATCTCGGCTCCATCCCCCTCGATCCCGCGGTCTGCGAGAGCGGGGAGACCGGCAAGCCGGTGGTCCTCTCCCATCCCGAAAGCGCTCCCGCCGCGGCTCTGCGCCATCTTGCCCGGCAGGTGGCCGCCCAGGTCAGCCTGCAGAACTTCAACCGCAAGAGGCTCGAGATCGACCTGGTCTCGAAAGCGGGCTGATGGCGGGCACGCTCCGGGCCCTGGCTGCGGAATTCCTGGGGACTTTCGCCTGGGTCTGCCTCGGGGCCGGGGCGGTCTGCGCGGACTCGCTCTCCGGAGGCCGCCTGGGACCGACGGGGATAGGACTCTGCCAGGGCCTGGCCGTGGCCGCCGTCTTCGCCCTCTTCGGCCGCCGGGCGCAGGGACTCTTCAACCCCGCCTTCACCGCCGCGCTCCTGCTCTTCAAG
Source organism: uncultured Elusimicrobia bacterium (assembly GCA_964359165.1). Lineage (GTDB taxonomy): Bacteria > Elusimicrobiota > Elusimicrobia > UBA1565 > UBA1565 > CAYHRV01. Next base: position 5,509 of record CAYHRV010000191.1, on the reverse strand, counting down.
CGCCTGACTCCTCCGCAGGCTCTGCTCTGCCTGCTCTCCCAATTGCTCGCGGCGGCCCTGGCCGGGTTGTTCCTCGCCGGAGCTTTCAGCCGGGCGGAGATAGCCTCGGCCGAGCCCTTCCTCGGAGCCTGCCTCCCCTCGGTGGGCTTTCGCGCCGCGACCTTGATCGAAGCGGTCATGACCTTCTTCCTGGCCGTCGCGGCCGGCCGCGCCCTGGATGCGCGAGCGGAGGACCACGCGGCCTGGTCCCTGGCCGTAGGCGCCGTCGCCTCCGCGGCCACGCTCGCGGCCTTCCCCTTGACCGGCGCGGCCTTCAACCCCGCGAGAGCCTTCGGGCCGGCCATGGTCACGGGACAATGGTCTCTTCATTATGTCTATTGGGTCGGTCCGGCCGCGGGCGCGGTACTCGGAACGGCCGCCGCCCGGTTCCTATTCTCCGCCCAGAGCGAGGAGAAGGAGCCCGAAGACGTTTTTTTGATGTAGTTCTCCTGGAGGCATCATGCTCAAGGTATCCGCCGTCGCGTTGAAAGACATCCTGAAGGGAACGGACCCTATCGCCCTGTTCGCTTTCGAGGAAGGCTTGGCCGGGGGCTCGTTCCTCTCCCCCGCGGCGCGCAAGTCCCTCCTCGCCCGCGCCAAGGACGAAGGTTTTTCCGGCAAAGCCGGAGAAACCGTCTCCTTCCTCGCCTCCGATGGGAGCAAAGACCGGAGGTTCGTTCTCGCCGGACTCGGGAAAAAAGCCTCCTCGGACCGGGAAGGTATCCGCAAAGCCGCCGCGAGCCTCTACAAGACTTACAAGAAGCGCTTTCCATCCCTGGGCTTCTGCCCGCATGCCGAGATCCAAGCCTCCGCCGAAGGCCTGCTGTTGTCTTCCTATGAGTTCTCCAAGTACAAGAAGCCCGAGGAGGGCGTGCTCCTGGCCTCGGTCCTGGTCCCATGGGCCGATGCTCGGGAAAGGGCCCGCTGTGAAGCCTCCCTGGCCAAGGCGGCCCTCGGAGCGGAAGCCGTCTTCTTCGCGCGCGACCTCGTCAACACCGCGCCCTCCGACAAGACCCCGCTCTCCTTGGCCGAGGCGGCCAAAGGCCTGGCCGGCTCCGGAGTCACCGTGCGCGTCATCGAGAAAGAGGAAGCCGCGGACCTCAGGCTGGGGTCCTTCCTGGGCGTGGCCCGGGGCTCGGTCCATCCGCCGGCGCTGGTGCATCTCATCTACAAGCCCAAGGGGGCGAAGAAGAAGATCGCGCTGGTGGGCAAGGGGATCACCTTCGACTCGGGGGGCCTCTCGCTGAAGCCTCCGCAAGGCATGGAGACCATGAAATGCGACATGGCCGGCGCGGCCCTCGTCTTAGGCGTCTTCAAGGTCCTCGCGCGCCTCAAGCCCAAGGTCGAGGTCCACGGCTACGCGGTGATGACCTACAACCTGCCGGCGGCCGACGCGTACAAGCCGGGCGACGTGCTCCGAGCCCGCAACGGCAAGACGATCGAGGTGCTCAACACGGACGCGGAAGGCCGTCTGGTCCTAGCCGACGCCCTGTGCCTGGCCGCGGAGGAGAAGCCTGACGCCATCGTGGACTTCGCCACCCTCACGGGCGCCGTACTCATCGCCCTCGGCTCTTCCGTCACCGGGGCGATGACCAACGACAAGGCCCTGCTCGCGCGCCTGAGCTCGGCCTCCCGGCTGGCCGACGAGCCCCTCTGGGAGCTCCCTCTTCCCAAGGAGTACGAGGAGAACATCAAGGGCAAGATCGCCGACCTGCAGAACATCGGGAAGGTGCGCGGGGAAGCCGGCACCCTCATCGGAGGGCTCTTCCTGCGGGAGTTCGTAGGCTCGGTCCCGTGGGTCCACCTCGACATAGCCGGCACGGCCTGGACCGACTCCGAGAAGCCCTATTGCCCCGCGGGCGGGACGGGCGCCCCGGTCCGGACCGTGCTCGAGTATCTCAGCGCTTACTAACGCTTCCATGGCCCGGCGCAAGACGCGGACCGAGGATCCCACCGAGGCGCTCTCCGCGCATGTCCTCTCGATACTGGAGTCCCTGGGCGAGGATCCCGGACGGGAGGGCCTGCTCAAGACTCCGGAGCGGGTGGCCAGGTCCCTTCGCGAGATGACGGCCGGCTATCGGGTCGACCCGGACGCCCTCATCAACAACGCCCTCTTCGAGGTCGATTACAACGAGATGGTCGTGGTCAAGGACATCCAGTGGTATTCCCTCTGCGAGCACCATCTGCTCCCCTTCTTCGGCAAGGCGCATGTGGCCTACGTGCCGGAGCGGCGCATCATCGGACTCTCCAAGATCCCCAAGCTCGTCCAGATGTTCGCCCAGCGTCTGCAGGTCCAGGAGCGCATGACCCAGCAGATCGCCCAGACGCTCGAGGACAAGCTCAACCCGCTGGGCGTGGGGGTGGTCCTCGAAGCCCGGCACCTGTGCATGGAGATGCGCGGCGCGCGCAGCCAGCTCTCGCCCACGGTGACCAGCGCCATGCTCGGGTCTTTCCGCCGCGATCCGCGCACGCGCGATGAGTTCCTCGCCCTGGCCGGACTCCGCCCCTGATCACGGAGGGAATGCTCCCATGACCAAGAGAACCCCGACGCGCAAGACCCGGCCCAACCCCTTGGGGGCCCTCGCCCGCCATGGGCAGAGCCCCTGGTTCGACAACATCAGCCGCTCCCTCCTCGCCTCGGGCGCTCTCGCCCGGATGATCGAGGAGGACGGGCTCAAGGGCGTCACCTCCAACCCGACGATCTTCGAAAAAGCGGTCTCCTCCGGCACGGATTACGACGAGGCCATCGCGCGGGCCCTGGCGGGGGGAGAGCGGGACACGGAGAGGATCTTCGAGCTCATCGCCATGCGCGACATCCGCGAGGCCGCCGACCTCCTTCTCGGGGTCTACGAGGCCTCCGGAGGCCAGGATGGGTTCGTGAGCATGGAAGTCTCTCCTGCGCTGGCCCATGACACCGAGGGTACCGTCCGCGCCGCCCTCAGGCTCCACGAGGAGATCGGCCGCAGGAATGTCATGATCAAGGTCCCGGCGACCAAGGCCGGACTGCCCGCGGTCGCGGGGCTCATCGGGAGGGGCATCCCGGTCAATGTGACTCTGATCTTCTCCCGGGAGAGATACCGGGAGGTGATGGAGGCCTATCTCATCGGGCTCGAGACCCTGGCCGCCTCCGGCTTACCCTTGGCCGCCGTCGCCTCGGTGGCGAGCTTCTTCGTCAGCCGCATCGACTCCTCCGTGGACAAGCTCCTCGAAGCGCGGCTGGCGGCCGGGGGCTCGCCCTCCTTGCGGCGCCTCCTGGGAAAAGTCGCCGTCGCCAACGCCAAGGCCGCGTACGCCGACTTCAAGAAGACCTTCGGCTCAAAACGCTTCGCCGCCCTCGCCAAGAAGGGAACCCGCGTCCAGCGCCCGCTCTGGGCGAGCACCGGGACGAAGAACCCGAGCTACAGCGACATCCTCTATGTGGAAGGATTGATCGGAAAAGACACCGTCAACACCCTACCCCCGGCGACCTGGGACGCTTTCCGCGATCACGGCAAGCCCGCCGACACGCTGAAGAGTGACCTTGCCGGCGCCCGGAAGGTCCTGCGGGACCTCGAGGCCGCCGGGGTGGACCTCTCCCGGGTCACCCAAGAGCTCGAGGACTCGGGGGTCAAGTCGTTCGCGGACTCCTACGCGGCGCTCCTCGCCTGCGTGGCCGAGAAAGCCGACCGGTTGCGTGGTTCGCAAAACCCCCGGCTAGAGGAGCTCAAGCGATCGCGTTTCGCCTCCCGCCTGCCGGCCAAGGACGCCAAGCTCTGGAAAGATGAGGCGGCGCACCGGGCCCTCATTTCCTCGTCGTTGGGCTGGCTGAGGATGCCGGAGGAGATGCAGGACCGCGTCGGGGAGATCATGGGGTTCACCCAGGAAATCCGGGATGCCGGCTTCACCGATGCCCTCCTTCTCGGCATGGGAGGCTCCAGCCTCGCCCCGGAGGTGTTCCGCCAGGCATTCCCCGCGCGCGCTTCGTCCTCCTCTCGGGCCCTCACGCTCCGCGTGCTCGACAGCACCGACCCCGAGACCCTCGCGTCCTTCGAGGCCGCGTGCGACCCGGCCAAGACCCTCCACATCGTCTCCAGCAAGTCCGGAACCACGGTGGAGCCCCTGCGCCTATTCGATCATTTCTATTCCCGGGCCTCGCGCTCGCTGGGCGGCTCCGCAGGAAAGAGCTTCGCCGCCATCACCGACCCTGGGTCCTTCCTCGAGAGACAGGGCAAGGAGCGGGGCCTGCGGCGGGTGTTCCTCAATCCTCCCGACATCGGGGGACGCTACTCGGCCCTTTCCCTCTTCGGGCTCGTCCCGGCCGCCCTGGCGGGTGTGGACATCGGAGAGCTGCTCCGGCGCGCCTGGGCCATGGCCCGCGCCTGCGCGGTTGAGGACCCCGCGCGCAACCCGGCCCTGCTCCTGGCCGCCCAGATGCTGGCCTTGGCCGACAAAGGCCGCGACAAGTTCTCTTTCCTCCTGCCTGAGGAGCTCTCCAACCTGGGACTCTGGCTCGAGCAGCTCCTCGCCGAGAGCCTCGGCAAGGAGGGCAAGGGCATCGTGCCGGTCGCGGAGGGCGCGGCCCCCGGTCCGGAGTCCTGCGGTCCCGACCGGGCGTTCGTTCACATCGGCCTCGATTCGAAGGAGGATGAGGACGGCGACCCCTCGGTCGCCGCCGCCGCGAAGCTGGAGGCCGCGGGTTTTCCCGTCTTGCGGACCTCCCTGAAAGACCCCCTGGACCTGGGCGCCGAGTTCTTCCGCTGGGAAGTCGCGGCCTCGGCCCTCGGACACTTGCTCGGCATAGACCCCTTCGACCAGCCCGACGTCCAGTCGGCCAAGGACAGGACCAAGACCGTCCTATCCTCGCGCTCGGGGGGGAAGCTCCCCTATCCTCCCTGCACGGCGGCCGGCGAGGGATTCACCCTGACTCTCTCCAAGGCCGCGGCGAAGGCCCTGCGCGACCCGGCGGCCGATGGGGAGCTGACCCTGGGTAATTTCACTTCGCTCCTGCGGCCGGGCGATTACATCGGCCTCTTGGCGTTCATGGATTCCTCCGGGAAGAACGACGCGCCTCTGGGGCGGATCAAGGACTCCCTCGGCGCCGCGACCAAAGCCGCGGTCCAGTCCGGCTACGGTCCCCGTTATCTCCACTCCACCGGCCAACTCCACAAAGGCGGCCCGGACAACGGAGTATTCCTCATCCTGGCCAAGGAGCACCCTGGCGGGGCGTTGATCCCGGGCTCGGACTATTCCTTCTCCGAGCTGATCGGCGCCCAGGCTCTGGGCGATTTCCAAGCCCTGGACGGAGCGGGCCGCCGGGCCTTCTTCGTGCGGATCACCGGCAAGACTGGAGCCGTCCTCGAGCGCATACGGACCGCCCTGGAATCCTCTTCTGAGAAAGTGTTATATTCGACTTCGAAGCGGGCGTAGTTCAATGGTAGAACGGGAGCTTCCCAAGCTTCAGACGTGGGTTCGATTCCCATCGCCCGCTCCA
>CAYHRV010000190.1:0-6506 GCA_964359165.1 uncultured Elusimicrobia bacterium | reverse complement strand
AAGCCTATAAGCTCTTCCGCTGCCGGAAGGTGGGCGCTTGGGACCTGCTCTCCCGCTACAACCGCCTGCGCGAGGCGGGAGAAGACCTCTTCGGCTTCCACATGAACACGCTGGGGGATCGGGAGCGGGGGATGGTCGCGGCCTGTTTCGGGCACTCGATCCTGCAGGAAATGCTCAAGGGCGCCCCTCTGCCCTCCCTGCCCATGCCGGGCATGTCTCGGCTCAAAGCCATGGCTCGGGAAGAATGGGAGCATGGGGCTTCGCGGGTACGGGAGAGGGAGATCCTGCACCTGCGGCCGCTCCCGGGGGGATTCTTCGTCCTGCGTCTGCGCGCCCCCAAGGACAGCTTCTCCCAGGAACTGCCGGCCTTCGACCGTTTCCTCGCGGGTTTCGAGCCTAATTAGCCGTCAATTCGAGCGTCGTCCCGTTGCCCACCAAGCGCATGAAGACCGTCCTCCCATCCGGGAGCGGGCGTCGGACCCATTCGCCGTCCTCCAACTCGGACAAGGGCTGGATGGTCCTGCGGTAATCCGGGGAGTCAGGGGTGCCGAGGTCCTTGACGAAGACGACGCTCTGCCGCAAGGGGATGATGCGGGCCGGGGACCGGGAGGCTTCAATCTCGTTCGAGAAGAAAATCCGGTATTCGCCATAGCCGAGGATCAGCCGCTCCCCGGAGAGGTAGGCCCGGCGGAGTATGTCGGAGATCCGACGCGCGTAGACCGGCTCATCTTCGCCCTCGCGGCGGACGCGCACGATGTTGTTGAGCCGCGCCCGCCAGATGCTCACATCCAGGTCCATGGAATAGCGCGACGCGTTCCATTCCCATTGCCCGTTCATGTCCCGCTCGAAGCGATAGAAGAGCGGGGCGCGCCAGCCCGCGGCCATGAGGGAGAGGTAGGCGTTGCCTTGGGCGTCGAAATGGGCGCTCACGAAATGCCTGTCCTCGCCCCCGCCGAAAGCGTCGGCCCGGGTCCAATGCCTGTCCTTGATCCCGGGAAGGTATACCGCGGCGTCCGCCTCCTCGGACCGGAGCCGGGAGGAGACGCGTCTCAACGATGACGCGGCCATGGGGCGTATGCCCGGGGTAAGAAGCGACTCGGCGCCGGCGGCTCGGCGCAGTTCCTCCAGCGCGGCGGAGGGCCGAGCCTGAAGGGAGAAGGCCTGGGCCGCGCAGAAGAGCAGGAAGGGAGAGAACAACAGCCCCCTTAACAGGTCCATGCAGAAAGTGTGGCAGGGAATGCCGGTCCCGACAGGGGCCCAATGTCCCCCGGAGGGCCGAACCATGGGCCCAGGATGATATGGGCCTCTTATGCGCGGCGCACAAAGTGCGCTGAGCGAATCCAAGGCCGCGCCCGACGGGGGCCTCCATTCTCAACGCACCGCGACTTTTATCGCTGTGTATATTCTGTACAATGGCGGCATGCTCCCGGCGTCCTCCGTCCTGATTCTGCTCCTGATCGCGGCGCCCGCCTGGCCGCTCGGCGTGCTCTCCATGGAGGAGAAAGGCGCGCCCAAGAAAGAGAAGAAAGCTCCCGAGGGGATGGGGGACGTGCAGGTCGGCCCCGCGGTCTCGGGAGAGCCGACCGGACAGCTCGCCAAGCCCCAAAGCGCCTCCCCGGGGATATTCCCGGTCTATGAGGCCCAGGGCGGGTGGCTGCTCATCGACCGGGCCGCGCAGGGACGGCGCTCGTCCTTGAGCAAGGGCTCGCCCCTGCTCGTCATCGGCAGCGAGGGCGCGGAACTCTTCCACGCGGCCAGGACGAGTTGGACTTGGACGGCGGGGTGCTCGGAGCGCAAGCCCGGCCGCACCCAGGCGTGGAGGCTCGGGGCGGCGAAACGGTCGGCCTTCGCCAAGGTCGGGGTCCCCGTCATCGGACTCAAGCTCAAGGAAGGGGCTTCGCCGGACCTCAGCCAAGCCCGCTTCACGGCCTTGCGCAGCGATGTCACCGAGGGCGTCTATCAGCGCCTGGACGCGGTCATCCGCTCGCTCGCCCTGGCCGACCTGCAGGGCGGCACATTCCCCGGCCTGGAGAGCGACGAGGCGGCTCGCGCTCTCGCTCAGTCGCAGGACGCTTCGCGCCTCCAGATGAAGATCGATTTCGGCGCCTCCACCCGCGTGCGCGGCCTCCAGAAGCCCTTTGTCCTCATCGAGGGCACTCAGGCCGGGGGCGCCTACCGGCGCTGCCTGAGGCTCTTCGAGGAGGCGCGCGCGGTCGGGGGCTGCGCGCCGATGCCCCACGTCCTCATGGCCGAGACCCAGCTCCTGCGCATGGCCGCCTACGACCCCTCGGGCTCGGGAGCGCCCTTCCTCCTGGCCTACACCGCCGCCGAGCCGCTCTGGGGGCACGAGCGCTGGGGCTTCCGCCTGGGGAAAGACGGACCCTCGCTCTTCCTGCACGACGCCCTCGACCCCAAGTGCCGGGAGGGATTCTAGTCTTCTAATTTAACCTGGGGAGCCCGGAGAGTCCAATTGGCGAGCAGATCGTCGAAGTCGCGGCGATAGACGGGGTGGTCGGCCTTGAGCGTCTCCAGCTTGGCGGTGAAGATCCCCTCGGCGTCGGGGACCATGACGATGTCGGTGTAGCGGATGTCCACCCGTTCTCCCAGAAGGACCTCGCGGTCGTAGAAATAGGTGGTATAGCCGATCCGGCTGGCCGGCCTGCTGGAGATGACGACCTCGCGCGGGATATGGCTGTCCTCGACGGACCCGGCTTCCTTCAGCCTGCGGAGGAACTCCTCGGGGGGCCGCCAGCCTTCGGTCCCCCGCGCGAGGAAAGCGACCGAGATGACCGCGCGTCCCCCGGCCTCGTAGCGCACCCCGCCTGGGATCTTCTCCGGTCCTTTCCAGCCCCGGCGGACATCGAAGGAGAACATGGGGTCGTCGAGGTAGGGCCGGGTGCTCGGGCGGTAGAGAAGGCGCAGGACCGGGGTCTTGCGCACGAAGCGCGGAGGCGAGGCGCAAGCGCATAGGACGAGGGACGCGAGCAGGAGCGGGCGCACTCGCCTTGATTTCTCCGCGGGCACGCCATTTATATACAATAATGCCCTCATGGGCGGCCAATCCCTCCAATTCGACAAGCTCACCCGGGAGATGGTCACTTCCCTCCTAAAAGGCATGCCGGACGCGCCGGCTCAGGCCGCCATGCTCGCCAAGCAGGCCATCGTCCGCACGCTCCGCGAGTCGCAAGGCTCCGCGGACCAGGGAGAGATCGTGCGCCAGATCTGCTTCGGGATGATGGGGGGTCTGCTCCTGCTCGACGAGAGCCTTCCCAAGGGCGCGGTCTCCCTGCTCCGGTCCATGGCCGAGGCCGCGCAGGAGGTGCACGTCGATCCCACCCAGATGCTCACCTGGGCCGTGGAGGGGATCGCCCGCATCGCCCGAACCGCCCCGCCGGCCGTGGTCGGCATCATGGAGGAGGACATCGAGTCCTGCTTCGAGGGCGCGGGCAAGATGTTCGCCGAATTCCGCGCCAAGCACGAAAACAACTGAGAAAGAATGAAAGTCGCGCTGGCTCAGATCGACGCCACGCCTGGCGACCTCCGCGGCAATCGCGAGAAGATACTCTCCTTCTACCGGCGGGCCCGCGGGCTCGGCGCGGACCTCGCGGTCTTTCCCGAGCTCAGCCTTCCCGGCTACCCGCCCAAGGACCTGCTCGAACAGGACGATTTCATCCGGGCGGGCCTGCGGGAACTCAAGGTCCTGGCGCGCTCCGCGGGCCGGGTCGGGCTCGTCGCGGGCTATGTGGAGCCCAACTCGAGCGGCCGAGGCAAACCCTTCTACAACGCCGCGGCCCTGCTCCATCGCGGGAAGATCGCGGCGCGGCGCTATAAGACGCTCATCCCCACTTACGACGTCTTCGACGAAGGGCGCTATTTCGAACCCGCGCCTTCCAACGCGCCGATCCTTTTCCAGGGCATGAAGCTCGGCCTGAGCGTGTGCGAGGATGCCTGGAACGACGGGGGATTCTGGCCCCGTCCGCTCTACGGCCTAGACCCCATGCGGGCGCTGGTCAAAGGCGGGGCGGAACTCCTCATCAACATAGCGGCCTCCCCCTATCATCGAGGGAAAGCCTCCTTGCGCCGGCGCATGCTCGCGCGCCATGCTTCGCGCAACCGCGTCCCCCTGCTCTATTGCGCCCTGGTGGGGGGCAACGACGAGCTCGTCTTCGACGGAGCCAGCATGGCCCTGGACGCCCGGGGCAGGCTCGCCGCCCGCGCGCGGTCCTTCGAGGAGGACCTCGTGCTTTGGGACTCCGCCGCCGCTGTCGCCCCCGTGCGTCCCGAAGCGCTCGGGGGCATCGAGGAGGTCTACCTCGCCCTGGTCCTCGGCCTGCGCGATTATGCCCGCAAATGCGGGTTCAAGAAAGCTCTCGTGGGGCTCAGCGGCGGGATCGATTCGGCCTTGGTCTGCGCCCTGGCCGCCGACGCCCTCGGGGCCGGGCAGGTCTTGGGCGTCTCGATGCCCTCGATGTATTCCTCGCCGGGGAGCGTGTCGGACGCCCGGGCCCTGGCCCGCAACCTCGGCGTGCACCTCCTCTCCATCCCGATCTCCCGGATGCATCTCGCCGCCAAGCGCGCCCTGCGCGAGGGCCTCGGCGAGGGTCTCTCGGCCGGCGCGCGGGCGCCGGATATCACCGATCAGAACCTCCAGGCGCGGATGCGCGGGGTCGTCCTCATGGGACTCTCGAACAAGACCGGCGCCCTGCTCCTGGCCACGGGGAACAAATCGGAGCTGTCGGTGGGGTACTGCACGCTCTACGGGGACATGAACGGCGGCCTCGCGCTCATCGGCGACGTGCCCAAGACCCTGGTCTACGACCTGGCGCGCTTCGTCAATCGCGAGGGCGAACGCATCCCGCGCGCCTCCTTGGAGAAGGCGCCCTCCGCCGAGCTCAAGCCCGGGCAGAAGGACCAGGACGATCTTCCCTCCTATGAGGAGCTCGACGACATCCTGCGCGGCTACGTGGAGGAGGGACTTGGCGCAAAGGCGATCGCCCGGCGCGGGCATGCGGCAGGCCTGGTCTCCTCGCTGCTGGACCGCATCGACGCCGCCGAGCACAAGCGCAGGCAGGCCCCGCCCGTCATCAAGATAACCGCCAAGGCCTTCGGCCCCGGGCGACGCATGCCCATCGCTAGAGGGAAATACAGGTAAACGCGCTTCCCGGCGACGGATACGATCCCGCAGGCCAGCCCTTTGTGGCTGACCCTCCGCGATAGGGTGCCAGATTTAAGCATCCGTTCCGGAACGGATACTTAAGCCTGACACCTCTCTGCGGCCCGGTCGGCGGCTCCTGGCCAGGGAACTTATTTCGACTTCGCGCGTACATGGGGCATGACCGATCCGCCCCACTGCGGTACAATTCCTCCTCCCGCGCTCAAGGCCGCGGGCTTTGCGGTGCTAAGCACGGAGCGCCTGAGCCGCCGCCTCAAAGCCCTGGCGTGGGGCGAGAAACAGGTTCTCGTGGCGTTCCTCCGGCACCTTGACGAGTTCGACCGCCGAAAGGGCTACGCCCCCTTGGGCTATCCCTCGCTGTTCCGGTACTGCGTCGGGGAGCTGGGGCTCTCCGAGGACGAGGCCTGCTTGCGCATCCTCGCGGCGAGGCGAGGCCGCGAGTATCCTCAAATCTTGGAGATGCTGGGCAAGGGGGAGCTCCACCTGAGCGGCCTGGCCAGGCTATCTGCGCACCTGAGCGAGGCCGACGGCGCGCGGCTGCTGGCCCAAGCGCGGGGAAAGAGCAAGCGGGAGGTCGAGCGCCTGGCGGCGAGCCGGGGGGAGGCCGCGCCCAAGGCGGACACGGTGCGCTTTCTGGCGCCCCGGACCTTCGCCCCGAATGGGGAGTCGGACATGGAGCAGACTCAGTTCGCATTGAGCGCGGCGAGCGCTCCGGCCGATGCCCTTGGCTCTGGGAGGCCGCGGTTGGAGCGAGCCCCCGCAACGGCCTGCGAGACTCCCGCGCCAGCAACGCCGGGCGCGGGCAGGCCTCAGCAAGCCCCACTCGCCCGGATAGCCTTCACCGCGTCCGAAGAGTTGCTGCTTAAAATCGAGCGAGCGCGCGCCCTTTTGCGGCACAAGTATCCCGGGGGGCGCATGGAGCAACTGGCGGGGGAGGCCTTCGACGCCCTGCTGGCGCGGCTGGACCCGGCGCGCGAGCCACGGCGCGCGGCCCCGCGGCTCAGTCCCGCGCCCGCCGGTTCCGCTGGGGGGACCAGGGGCCGGCGCATCCCGCGCTGGGTGCGCGCCGAGGTTTGGCGGCGCGACGGCGGACGTTGCGCGTACGTGAGCCCGGAAGGCCTCCGCTGCCCGGCTGCCGAGTGGCTGGAATACGACCACATCGTCCCTTATGCCTTGGGCGGCCGCTCCGACGATCCTGCGGGGATTCGTCTTCTATGTCGGACACACAACACCCTGGCGGCGCGTCAAGTATTCGGGGAGAGGCCCTGGCGCGAGCAGGCTAAGCGGGGGTAGCGCCTCGGAGGTGCCAGGGATGTAGTATCCGTTCCGGAAC
>CAYHRV010000189.1:4920-6530 GCA_964359165.1 uncultured Elusimicrobia bacterium | reverse complement strand
GGAAGGCTCAGGAGGATGAAACAGAACAGGCCGAAGCCTGCGAGCAAGTAGTTGGCTATGCGCTTTTCCCGGTTCATACGCGACGGATGCGGCTACGGGCGCGCAGAGGCGGCTCGGATGGAAGGACTCCCGTTAAGACGCGACGCGAAAGGAGGTGATGAAATCCGACTTCCGGCTTCCCATGTTGTCTAGGACTTCAAGGAATTTGCCGGTCCCAATCGCGACGCAGCTCAAGGGGTCGGCGGCGCGGTGCACCGGCAGCTCGGTCTCCTGCCGGATAAGATCCGGCAGGCCCCTGAGCAGCGTGCCCCCTCCCGCCAACACCATCCCGCGGTCCACCAAATCTGCGGCCAGCTCCGCCGGCGTCTCCTCCAGCGTGTTCTTGATCACGTCGAGGATCATCTGCGTCGGCTCCATGAGGGCCTGGCGCACCTCCTCCGAGGTGATCAACACGGTCTTCGGGAGGCCGGTGGCTTGATCCCGGCCCTTCACTTCCATCGTCTTCTCCTCCTTGAGAGGGAAGACGGAACCGATCTGGATCTTGACGTCCTCCGCCGAAGTCTCACCGATGAGCAGGTTGTACTTCCGGCGGAAATGCTGCAAAATCGCCTCATCCATCTCATCGCCCGCGATGTCGATGGACTTCGACACGACCAGTCCCCCCAGGGAGATCACCGCCGCCTGCGTGGTCCCTCCGCCGATGTCCACGATCATGTTGGCCCGGGGCTCGGAGATGGGCAGGTCGGCCCCGATGGCGGAGGCCATGGGCTGCTCGATGAGGAAGACTTCCCTGGCTCCGGCCTGCAGCGCCGACTCCTGCACGGCCCGCCGCTCCACCTCGGTGATCCCGGAAGGGATCCCGATGACGATGCGCGGATGCAGAAGGCTGCGCCGGTTGTGCACCTTCCGGATGAAGTATTTGATCATCTCCTGGGTTACTTCGAAATCGGCGATGACCCCGTTCTTGAGCGGCCGGACGGCCACGATCGAGGCGGGAGTGCGCCCGAGCATCCTCTTGGCCTCCGCGCCGATGGCGAGAACGCGCCGGGACTCCCGGTCGATGGCCACCACCGAGGGTTCCCGGAGAACGATGCCGTGGTTCTTCACGTAGACCAGGGTGTTGGCCGTGCCCAGGTCAATGCCCATGTCGTTGGAGAAGAGGCTGAAGAGGTAATCGAACATGGACCAGCGTCGGCGTCAGCCGGCGCTCGTGCTCCGCTTCTTGGGGTGTCCCTTTTCCCTTGATCCGCCGTTCTTCAAGGTATCAACCGGACCATCCCCGTCTGTGCGTTGTCCCCGGGCCTGCGGGCCAGCCGCAGGATCTGGGTGTAGCCCCCCGGGCGGCCTTCATAGCGCCGGGCAAGGACCTCGAAGAGCTTTTTGTAGGCGACCTTGTTGTGCAGATGCCGCCGTACTTGGTGATGCTCGCCGCGTTTGGCCTGCGAGATGATCTTCTCCGCGAAAGGGCGGAGTTCCTTGGCCTTGGCCACCGTGGTCTGCACCCGTTCATGCAGGATCAGGCTGGCGGTCAGATTGCGCAGCATCGCCCGCCGATGAGACCCGGTACGGCCGAGTTTGCGGCCACCTAGATGCTTTATCATAGAGGTATT
>CAYHRV010000189.1:0-4820 GCA_964359165.1 uncultured Elusimicrobia bacterium | reverse complement strand
GAGACCCGGTACGGCCGAGTTTGCGGCCACCTAGATGCTTTATCATAGAGGTATTGCTTTAATATTAACAAATAAAACAACGACAATCCCGCGCAGCCGAGCGCCGCTCGGCCGCGGTCACACTTGCATCCCCAAGGCCAAGCCCATGTCCTTGAGCCGGTCCTTGATCTCGTCGAGAGACTTCTTCCCGAAGTTCTTGACCGCGAGGAGCTCCTCTTCGCGCCGGGCCACCAGCTCCCGGATCGTCTTGATGCGGGCGACCTTGAGGCAGTTGGAGGCCCTGCTGGAGAGTTCGATCATGTCCACCGGCTGCTCGAGGACTTCCTTGAGCCGGTTGTCCCCCCCTCCCTCGGAGCCGCCGTTGCCTGAGCCCAGCCCTTCTCCATCGCCCGCGAAGGCCGCCCCGGACTGCTCGGCGGCCAGTTCCTCCTCGGGGATGAAGATCCTCAAGGATTCCCTCAACAGCTTGGAGGATTTGATCATCGCGTCCATGGGGGAAAGGGACCCGTCGGTCCAGACTTCCATGATCAGCCGGTCGTAGTCGGTGACCTGCCCGACGCGCGCGTTCTCCACGTCGTAGTGGACCTTCAGGACGGGGGAGAACAAGGCGTCGACGGGGAGGAACCCGGCGGGCCAGCTCGCCTGCGCCTGGATCTCCTCGGCCGGCACGTAGCCCCGGCCCTTGGAGATCTCGATCTCCATGTCCAGCTTGCCGCCCGGCTCGACGTGGGCGATGATGAGGTCCTTGTTGACCACCTCGACGTTGGCGTTCTCCTGGATCATCTTCCCGGTGAACGGGCCCTCTTTCTTGACGCTGAGGTAGACGATCTCCGGGCCGCCCGTGAAGATCTTGACGCGCAGCTTCTTGAGGTTGAGCAGGATGTTCATCACATCCTCGCGCACGCCGTTGAGGGCCCCGTGCTCGTGCCGGGCGCCCTCGATGCGGACGGCGCTGACGGCCGCCCCCTCGAGGCTGGAAAGGAGCACTCTGCGCAGCGAGTTGCCCACGGTGTGCCCGTAGCCGCGCTCATAGGGCTCGGCCACGAATTTCGCGTAGCTCTCCGAAAGCGTCTTGTCGTCGACGGCCAGTTTCTGCGGCAGGATCAGTTCCTTGTAGACCATTTTAGCTCCCTATGTCCGCGGCGCACTTCGTGCGCCGCGCGTTCTCTCCGTCGTCGTGCGCCTTTGCCTACCTCGAGTAGTACTCGACGATCAACTGGTCGTTGACCGTGAAGGAGGATTCCTCGCGCGCGGGGTCCCGGACCACCTTCCCCGAGAACTGCCCCTCGTCGAACTCCAGGAATTCCGGCCGCGGCGCCTTGCGCGTCGCGTGCTCGAGGGCCAGCTTGACCCCGACATTCTCCTTGAGCTTGGCGCTCATGGAGACGACGTCCCCCGCCTTCAGGGCGAAAGAGGGCGAGTCCACCTTCCTGCCGTTGACCCGCACGTGCCCATGGAGCACCAATTGCCGGGCGGTGTGGAGGCTGGTCGCGAATCCCAGGCGCCGCACGATGTTGTCGAGGCGAAGCTCCAGCCGGCGCAGGAAGAACTGGCCGGTCTGCCCGGGACTGCGCGATGCCTTGGCCATGAGGTTCTTGAAGGGCGTCTCCGTCATGGCGATCATGCGCTTGAGCTTCTGCTTCTCGCGCAGGCGGATGGCGAACTGCGAGGGCTTGCCGCGCTGGGGCTTGGCCATGCCCGGAGGAGTCGGCCTGCTCTCCAGGACGCATTTCGTATAGCACTTCTCCCCTTTCAGGAAGAGCTTCATCTGTTCCCGCCGGCAAAGCCGGCACACCGGACCGCTGTAACGGGCCATGGCCCTAGCGCCCCCCCCGCGGGGGGGTGCTTCCGTTCGGGGGGATGATATTCTGTTTCATAAGGTTTCCGTTCTCCATTTTATACTCTTCGAGCCTTCGGCGGCCGGCACCCGTTATGCGGCAGCGGCGAAACATCCTTGAGCGAGAGGACTTGAAGGCCGGAGGACTGGAGGGCCCGGATGGCCGTCTCCCGCCCGGGGCCCGGTCCTTTTACGAACACGGCCACCTGCTTGACTCCCAGCTCGACGGCGCGCTTGGCCACCTTCGCGGCGGTCATCTGGGCCGCGAAGGGAGTCCCCTTCTTGGTCCCCTTGAAGCCGCTCGACCCGGCGGAAGCCCAGCAGAGGACCGCCCCCCGGTCGTCGGTGATGCTGACGATGGTGTTGTTGAAGGAGGACTGGACGAAGACCTTGGCGAAGGTCACGGTCTTCCAGGTGCGCTTGACGCGCGGCTGTCCCTTGGCGCCCGGCCGGCCCGCTGCCGCGTCCGGCGCGGTGTTCTGAGGATTCTGTTCTGTCATTTCCTTTCTCCCTTACGCCGCCGCTTCCTTGTTCTTGCCCGCGCCCACGGTCTTGCGGCGTCCCCGCCGGGTCCTCGCGTTGGTCTTCGTCCTCTGTCCGCGCGCCGGCAGATTGCGGCGATGGCGCAATCCCCGGTAGCAGCCGATCTCCTGGTAGCGGCGCATGTTCTGCTGGACCTCGCGGCGCAGTTCGCCCTCCACCCGGTACTCCTTGGAGAGCAGGGAGCTCAGGAGGCCGACCTGGTTCTCGGTCAGGTCCTTGACCCGGGTCTTCGGGTCGATGGCCCCGTTGAGCTTCTCCAGGACCTCCTTCGCCGTCGCCGGCCCGACCCCATAGAGATAGGTCAGCGCCACGTCGATGCGCTTGTTCTTCGGCAAATCCACTCCAGCTACGCGTGCCATACGTGTCTCCTGGGCGTCATCCCTGCCTCTGCTTGTGCCTGGGGTTCGTGCAGAGGACGCGCAATACGCCCTTGCGCTTGATCACCTTGCATTTCTGGCAAATCGGCTTCACGCTCGCCCTGACTTTCATATCCGTTAACGCTCCCGATATACGATCCGGCCTCGATTGAGGTCGTAGGGCGACAGTTCCACCTTCACCGTATCGCCCGGAAGGATCTTGATGTAATGAACCCGCATCTTCCCGGAGATGTGCGCCAGGATGACCTTCTCGCCCGGGATCTGCACCCGGAACATGGCGTTCGGCAAGGCCTCCAGGATCTTCCCTTCCACTTCGATCTTGTCTTCTTTCGTCAAATACTCCTCCTCATCCCAGGCCGGCCCCGCCGGGGCCGGCCTTCGTTAAAGCGTCAATATCTCGGGGGCTCCATCCGTCACGACCACGGTATGCTCGAAATGCGCGGACAAGCTCCCATCCCTCGTGACGGCCGTCCACCGGTCCTCGAGCACCCGGACCGCCGCGCCTCCGGCGTTGATCATCGGCTCGATGGCCAGCGTCATTCCGGGCCTCAGCCGCGTCCCGGTGCCCGGCTCCCCATAATTGGGGACCGGCGGGTCCTCGTGAAGGGAACGGCCGATGCCGTGCCCGATGAACTCCCGGACCACCGAGAAACCGGCCGCTTCGGCGTGGCGCTGGACGGCGGAGGCCACGTCTCCCACGCGCGAGCCGTTGCGGGCGGCCTCGATGCCCTTGCCCAGGGCCTCTCGCGTCGTCTCGATGAGCCGCAGGGCCTCGTCGCTGACGCGTCCGACGGGCACCGTGAGCGCCGCGTCGCCGAAATATCCGTCCACCTCGGCGCCGAAGTCCAGGCCGATGATGTCCCCCTCGCGCAGGATACGCCCCCGCTTGGGGATGCCGTGCACCACCTCGTCGTTGATCGAGGCGCACAGGACGGCGGGGTACCCTCGATAGCCGAGGAAAGCCGGCTTGGCCCCGCGCCGCTTGAGCTCGGCGGCCGCGAGTTTGTCGAGCTCCGCGGTGTCGATCCCCGGGACGCAGGCCTCGGCCAAGACTTCAAGCGTCCGGGCCACCACCGCGCCCGCCCTGCGCATGATATCGAGCTCCCGCGCGCTCTTCGTCTCGACCGACACGGATTTGAGCATCATTTCCTCGCCAGCACCGTTCCCTCGATGAGCGCGGCGACGGCCGCGGAGACCTCGTCCATGCTCCGATCGGCGTCGACTTCCTCGTAGAGGTTCTCCCCGCGGTAGTACGCCACCAGGGGCCGGGTCAGGTCCTCGTAGACCATCAGGCGCCTGCGCACGGTGGCCTCCGTGTCGTCGGGGCGCTGGGTGAGCGCGGCGGAGCAGCGGTCGCATTTCCCGGCGGCCGAGGGCGGCCGGGTGAGCAGATTGAAGACCTCTCCGCAGGCGGGGCAGGACCAGCGGCTGGTCAAGCGCCGGATCACCACACCCTCCTTGAGCTCGAGGGCGAGGACCATGTCGAGCTTGCGCCCGTTGGAAGTCAGGAAAGCCTGCAGTTCCTGGGCCTGGGGAAGGGTGCGGGGGAACCCGTCGAGGAGCCAGCCCCCCTCGGCCGCGTCGAGCTTGGCGGTCGTCAGCTCGACCATGATCTCATCGGGCACGAGGCTCCCGCGCCGCAGGTAGTCCTCGACCTTCCTGCCCAGGGAAGTCCCGTTGGATATCTCGGCGCGCAGCAAGTCCCCCGTCGAGAAATGGGTGAGGCCGAAGCGCTGGCACAAGCGCTTGGCCTGCGTCCCTTTTCCGGCGCCGGGACAGCCCATGATCACGATGCGGAGGTCTTTCTTCTCGGAGTTCATCCTAATTGGCCACGTTGAACCAGCGCTGTTTGATCCGTCCCTTCTTGAGGAAACCCTCGTAGTGGCGCATGATCATGTGCGCCTCCAGCTGCCCCATCGTGTCCAGGGCGACCCCCACGACGATGAGCAGGGCCGTGCCCCCGAAGAAGAACGGAACGTCGTAGGCGTAGCGCAGGATCTGCGGCAGGACCGCGATGGCGGCCACGAAAAGGGCTCCGCCCAGCGTGATCCGCTCGAGCACCC
>CAYHRV010000188.1:0-6554 GCA_964359165.1 uncultured Elusimicrobia bacterium | reverse complement strand
CCTCGACATCTTCTGCCCGGTCGACGGAGCCGGGCGCTTCACCGCGGAGGCCGGACCCTTTGAGGGCCTGCGCATCTTCGAGGAAGGCAACCCGGCGGTCCTGGAAGCCTTGCGCGCGCAGGGGCGTCTGGCCGCGAAGGGCTCCATCACCCACAGCTATCCGCACTGCTGGCGCTGCAAGAACCCCATCGCGTTCCGGGCGACGGAGCAGTGGTTCCTCAACGTGGGCCATGCGGGTCTGCGGGAGAAGCTGCTCAAGGCCGTCGAAGAGGTGGTCTGGATCCCGGCCGCGGGCAAGGAACGCATCGCGGCCATGGTCTCTTCCCGCCCGGACTGGTGCATCTCGCGTCAGCGGCTCTGGGGCACCCCGATCCCCATGGTGCGCTGCCGCGAGTGCTCCACCGCGTTGGATCGCGAGGCGGCCGACGCGCTCATCGCGGCGGTGGCGGCCAAGGTCCGCGAGGAAGGCTCGGATTTCTGGTTCGCCGACCCGGGCAAGCCCGTGGTCCGCTCCACGGTGGGCTGCGCGGCCGGCGAGGTCCTGGCCTGGGATTTCCTCCCGGAATTCCGCTGTCCCCGGTGCTCCGGGAAGCTCTTCCTTCGCGAGACGGACATCCTGGACGTGTGGGTGGACTCCGGCGCCTCCTGGCTGGGAGTGCTGGGGGCCGAGGGCGTGCCCTGCGACCTCTACCTTGAGGGCTCCGACCAGCATCGCGGCTGGTTCCAGAGCTCCTTGGTGCTGGCGGTGGCCGCGGCCGGGAAGGCTCCATATCGGGCCGTGCTCACCCACGGGTTCGTCCTCGACGACCAGGGGCGGGCCATGCACAAGTCCCTGGGCAACGTGGTCAGCCCCCGGCAAGTCGTCGACCGCCTGGGCGCCGACGTCCTGCGGCTCTGGACCGCCCTTTCCGATTACTCCGACGATGTGCGCCTCTCGGAGAAGCTCCTCGAAGGTCCCGTGGATTCCTATCGGAAGCTGCGCAATACCTTCCGCTACCTGCTGGGGAACGTCGATGATTTCGACCCGGCGCGGGACGCGGTGCCGCTCGCCCGCCTGGGGGAGCTGGAGCGCACCCTGCTCGACCGCTTGCGCTCGGTGGACCGGGACGTCCGCGGGGCGTATTCCGAGTTCGCCTTCCGAAAAGCGGCGACCGCGCTCGTGGACTTCTGCAATCTCGGCCTCTCCGCGTTCTATCTCGACGCGCGCAAGGACGCGCTCTATACGCTCAAGGCCGACGACCCGCTCCGCCGCGGCGCGCAGACGGTGATGTGGGAGTGCCTCCTGCGCCTGCTCCGCCTCTCCTCGCCCATCCTGTCCTTCACCTGCGAGGAGGCCTGGCAGGAATTGCGCCGCTCGCTCCAGGAGCGCGCGAGCGCCTTCCCCCTAGCCGAGAGCGTGTTCCTCCAGGACATGGGAGAGGCCCCCGCGGGCTGGGAGGATGCGGCGCTGCGCGCCCGATGGGAGGATATCCTCCGGGTGAGGGAAGCCGTCTTGTCCGTGCTGGAGAAGATGCGCGCGGCCAAGGAGGTGGGCGCATCGCTCCAGGGGCGGGTCGTGCTCTCGGCCGGCGGGGCTCTCTCCCACGCCTTTTTGACGAGCCTCGGGCCGGAAGCCTGGGCCGAGCTCTGCATCGTCTCGGACGCGGAGATCCGCCTGATGTCCTCCTCCGAATCCGAACGCCTGCTCAAATCCGCCGCCGGGGCCGAGGCGGAGCTGGTCGTGTTATCCGATTCCCCCGCGGAGGCCGTCCATGTCGCGGTGGAAAAAGCCCGTGGAGTGAAATGCCCGCGCTGCTGGCGCTACCGCACCGACGGCGGACTTTTTCGGGACGACCCGGAGCTGTGCGCCCGATGCGCCCGCCAGCTCGTCTGAGGCTCCTCGTCCTGGCCGTGTTCCTGGCCGACCGGGCCTCCAAGGCGTGGGCGCAGCAATGGCTGGCCCCCGTCTTTTCCCTGCGGATACTCCCGTTCTTCCATCTGACCTATGTCGAGAACACCGGCGCCGCGTGGGGGATGTTCCAGGGCCGCAACGTCTTCCTGATCGGGCTGAGCGTGGGCCTACTGGCCGGGCTGCTCGTCCTCAGGCGGGGCTGGCCCAAGGAGGACAAGCTGCTCCACTACGGCGCGGCCCTGGTCGCCGGGGGGGCCTTGGGGAACCTCTACGACCGGATCGCTTTGGGGTATGTGATCGATTTCCTCAATTTCATCGTTTGGCCGGTGTTCAATATAGCGGATTCCGCCATCACCACGGGAGCCTGCCTCTTGGCTTTCGGCATGCGCGAGAAACGCTGAAATAATTACCGTAAATTTACTTGACAAGTCAAGGCGCCTGGGGCTATACTTTATGAAGAAAGAGTATATTCGGAAGCGATGCCGGAGGTGGTCCGCCGTCGCTCGGGCCTAGGCCCATGGGAGGCGTCATGCAAGCCCTCGTTCTGCGCCGAAGTTCGATTTCCGCTCTCATCGCCGCTCTTTTCCTGTCTTTCCCCGTCCAGGCTTCCGCCGCGGACTGCAAATGGTACGACGTCGGCTGCCACGCGGGCAATGTCGCGGATTTCGTCGGCGAACATAAGGCCCCCCCATCGAATGGGAGGAGTTCGGGGAACGACGCGGTCACGCCTGATGCCCCGGGAACTATTCCGGGGTCCGATGCGAGTGGCAACGGGATCGATTCCGGACGCGGGAAGAGGTCCAGCGGAGAGCGCGTTCCCAGCGGCGGGGGATCCAAGGAGCCCGGAGTTCCCGGCAGGAAACCCAAACCCGGAGGCGGGGGCGCTCCTGGAGCCGCTCCGTGCCTACCCTCGCCGCCATGCATAAGAATGATGAGAAGGGGAGGCGGGGGGGGAGAGCCGCGCGCTTCTGGATCCGCTCCGGCGCAACCCTTCGCGGCCTTGACTCCGAATGCGGAGGGGGGATTCTTCAAGGCTCCGGTGGGGAGGACCGACAACCCTGGCCTTGGAGACAAGCTGGCGGGGATGGGAGGAGTCGACGGCGTCGCGGCGGTGAGGATTCCGCAGGTGTCCGACGAATGCCCCGAGCCGGCCTTTAAATCGGCCAGCGACTGCCAGCCCGGGACCAGGCCCGGGTGGAAGATTCCGCCCGACTCAGGCTTTTCCTGCCCGAAGGGTTGGACCCAGGGGCCCTCGAGATGCTGGGGCGGCGGGGATAAGGCCGCCGCCTGCACCGCGGACATTCGCTGCCAGCCTCCCGGCTACGATCCTTTTTCTGGGCGGGTAGTCTCCGAGGAAAGGAAGCCCGAGAAACCCAAGCCGCCTCCGAATGCCAAAGAGGGCTTCGAGAAGGAAAAGCTCCCTAAGAAGGTCCCTCTGGTGCATGACAAAGAGTTTCCCGACAAGGGAAGGCCCACCAAGCCCGACCACAAGACTCCGCAGGTCGAATAGAACGCCGAGCAGGAAGGAGGGAACCATGGAGAAGTCCCTGATCCGCCGGCCGAGAGTTTTGTCGGCCAAGCCTTCCTCATCGCGGCCGCCCCGGCTGGTTTTGACCGGACTCCGATGACCGGCGCGCTCCTCATTGCGACGCTGGTCCTCGGGCATGCGGTTGCCGCGGGGCAGTACCCGTTGCTCCACTCCCATAACGACTACAACCGCGACCGCCCCTTGCTTGACGCTTTGGCGCACCGGTTCGACAGCGTCGAGGCCGATGTCTTCCTCGTGCAGGGCCGACTGCTCGTCGCTCATACGAAAAAGAAGCTCGACCCGAGCCGTACGCTCGAATCCATGTATCTAGCGCCTCTGGCGGAACTGCATCGCCTAGGCTTTTTGCAGGCGGGACGGCGCACCCTGACCCTCGTTGTGCAGATCCACCAGCCGGCTCTCGATACATACCGCGCCTTGGAGGCGGAGTTGCGCCGCCATCCCCAACTGCTGAGCGTGTTCAAGGATGACAGCACGTCCATCCCGGGGGCGGTCAGAGTGTTGCTCACCGGCGAGTTTCCTCGAAAGGAAGTGCTTGCCCAACGCCTGCGTTTCGTCCAGGTCGAAGGCTCGCTGCGAGACCTGGACTCGGATGCCTCCCCCGAGGTGATGCCGATTATCAACGTCGAATGGAAGGACGTCGTCGAGCCCGAGGCTCGATGGCTTTTCCAGAAAAACGAAACGGGGAGGCTCACGAAGGTCGTGCAGCGGGTGGCCGCGCGAGGCCGTCTGGTGCGCGTGTGGGGGCATCCGGACAATGAGCATGCTTGGCGGGCGTTGCTGGACGCTGGCGTCAAAGTATTGGGCACTGACCACCTCACTCGCGTCAACCGGTTCCTACATCGATGAATCCGGACGGCCCGGCGGATCTTATGTATCATACATCCATCATGCGGCTGCGCGGGAAGGGCCTTTGCGTGAGACGGCGGGCCTCGCTTCGGGCCTTCGCGGCCGTGTCTGCGCTCTCCCTGCAGTTCGCGTCCGCTCTGCCTGCGGACTCCGCCGGCACCGGCCCTGGGAACCCGGTCTTGCCGTTGATCGGGTCTGGAGAGGAGTTCCAGAAACGGCTTTCGGAGTCAGCCGCCGCCCTCTCGTCGGTGGACCGCAAAGCCCAGGCGGCGGCGCGCGCCGCTCCCGAGGCCGCTTCCATCCTGGGCGAGTTGAGGAGATCCATCACCGTCGGCCCCGGCGCTTTCGAGCCGCGCCTGGCTGGAGCCGGCAGAAAAGCGTCCTCCGCGATAGGAGAACTAAAGCGCCTTCCCGCCCCCTGCACGAGTTCCGGTGATGCCTCGCACCTGCTTGCGGCCGCGACAGGAGGCCGGTCGCTGGCCGCCGCTATGGAGGAGGCAAAACGCATCAGCGGCGATATCCGCAAGACCGCGGCGGATACGGACGCGAAACTCTATTCCTTGGAACAAGGGCTCTTGGGCCGCCAGGAGGCCGCTAAGGCCTCGGCCATAGACCGCATCCGCATCGAGCTCCGAGGCGAGCTGCTCCAGGCGCCCGGCATCCTCGAAAAACCCCTCAAGAGCAAGCCCTCACCCGATGCTGCGAAGTTCACCGCGGATTGCTTGAGAGCCGCAGCCATCGATCCAAAGAAAGTTCCGGCGGCCAAGCCTGCGAAGGCGGCGCTTCCGCCCGCGACGCCTCCTCCCACTCGCGGTTCGCCGCAGGCCGCTCCCGTGAAAGCCGCCCCGGTGGACTTCGCGGGCGGCAAGGGAGGGGTTCCCGCGACGGCGGCTCTCCCGGTCCGATCCGCGCCGGCGGCGCAGCCCGGCCCCGCGCCGGCGAAGTCGGCGGCAAGCAAGTCCAAGGAGCCGGCCCCGGGCCTGCAGTTCGGGGAGCGCTTGGTCGAGTCAGGCCGCTCCCTCTTCGGCATAGGCGCCGGGATCGTCGGGGACATCTTCGGTTGGGGGAAGGACATCCCGAGCGGCCTAGCCAAGGACTTGGGCAAGGCGGGAAATAGCCTCCTCCGGGGAGATGTCGTGGGCGCCGCGAAAGGCGTGGGAGGAGCGGCCCTCAACGCGGTCGCGCGGACCGGGGGCGGCTTGGTCGACTCCGCGGTGAAGGTCCTGCACGGCGCGGCGGACATCGTGGACACGATGGTCCTCATGAAGCCCCTGCCGCGCAAGCTGACCGACGAGGAGAAGGCCCTGCTCGATGGCGTCTACAAGGGATCGGTGAATCTGGATGATATCCGCGTCCGCCAGGACAGCTTGTCGCACCTATTCCTCCCGGTCCACGCGATCGGGAACACGCTCTACTTCAAGGACAAGCTCGGTCCGCTCAAGAACCCGGACGGCACGCTGACCTGGGATGGGAAGACTCTGGTGCATGAGACCGGGCATGTCTGGCAGAACAACGTGGGAGGAGGGGATTATCTGCATAAGGCCTTTTTCGCCAATGCGCAGGCCGCCATCACTCAGGGAGACCGCAACAAAGCCTACGACTGGAAGTCGGCGGCCGCCCAGGGCGTCCATTTCGAAGACCTCAATCCCGAACAGCAGGCCGCGGTGATCGATAGCCTGGCAGCCGACGATGCGCGCCCCGAGGGGCAGAAATGGCTGACCTCCCAGGAGACGGAATACGCGCGCAAGGCGATGGAACTCGTCCGCGCGGGACGAGGTGCGCCATGAGGAGAACGCCGCGCTCGGCCGCTCCGCTCGCTGGTTTTGTCCTGCTCCTTGCGCTGGCGGGCTGTAGGCACGACGACTCCATCGAGCCCAATGACACCTACGAAACCGCGACGCCGCTGACGATCGGCGGTGAGGTGCTGGCCACGGCGATGCAAGGCAACCCGGACGTGTTCTCAGTCGAAGCGCCCATGGGGAGGACGCTCGTGTTCAGGCTCCGCTCCCTGGGCCATGAGGACTGTCCCGAGTTCACCCTGCTCGGTCCCAAAGAGACTGTGGTTTACGAGGACCATGAAGGCTTCTGCACGGATCCTTGGAAGGCGAAGACGAAGGCGGAAGGGGTCTCGGCTTCGGGCGGCCGCCGTACCGGCTACGAGTTCCGCATAGCCGTCAAGGAAACCGGGAAGTACTTCCTGAGGATAAGGGAGCGCAAGCAGGCCGACAACCCCTTCGCCTATAGTTGGGACTACGGACTCACGGCCTC